>NZ_LT840185.1:1467417-1802376 GCF_900177405.1 Allosphingosinicella indica
CCTTGTGGATCCGGATGGGCCGCAAGGGGCGCGAGCGGCAGCGCGCGATCCTCTTCGTGCCGATCGGCGCGCTGATCTGGCTGACCCACACCTTCGGCTGGGGGCTGCTAGGCCTGCTTGCCTTCGCCACCGAGACGGCGAGCGCGCGCGAGCGCGGGCACAATTATTTCGCGGCGCTGGTCCGCGGCGGGCTCGCCTGCTTGCCGCTCGCGCCGCCCGTGGCGCTGATGCTGCTGTGGCGGAGCGGCCAGGTCGCGGGCTCCACCGGGGACTGGTTCAACTGGTACGCCAAGGGCCGCTGGCTGGTCTATCTGCTGCGCGAGCGGTGGGAGGCGTGGGACGTCGCCAGCGCGCTGCTGGTGATGGCGCTGCCGCTGACCGCCATCTTCTGGACGCGCATCCGCTTCAGCCACAAGCTGGGGCTGGCGACCTTGTTCCTGATGCTCGCCTTCATCGGCCTGCCGC
Source organism: Allosphingosinicella indica (assembly GCF_900177405.1). NCBI lineage: Bacteria > Pseudomonadati > Pseudomonadota > Alphaproteobacteria > Sphingomonadales > Sphingomicrobiaceae > Allosphingosinicella > Allosphingosinicella indica. The sequence goes on from NZ_LT840185.1 coordinate 1,467,883, forward strand.
GCATCCTGTTGGGCAGTGCCTATGCCGACATGCGGCTCGCGCCCTTCCTCTTCGCCGTCGCGATCATCGCGATCGCGCCGGTGGGCGAGTTCGCGAAGCGCTGGTCGGGCGCGATCGCGATCTTCGGCATCGCTTTCTTCGCTGCGCGGATCGCGGTCAGCACCGCCGCCTTCGCCGATGTCGACCGCGGCTGGCAGGCGCAGCTCGCCGCCGTCCCGCATATCGCCGAGGGCAGCCGCGTCCTCGCGCTCGCCGAGACGCCGTGCAACGAAGTGTGGGACCGGCCGCGCTTCGAGCATCTGACCAGCTTCGCCACCATCCGCCGCGACGCCTTCGTCAACGATCAGTGGGTCATGCCCGGCGCGCAACTCCTCCGCGTTCGCTACCGCGATGGCGAGCCATTCGCCGACGACCCTTCGCAAATACTCCGCCCGCCCGAATGTCAGACGCGGCGTGAGGGGTCGATCGCGATGGCGATGCAGGTGCTGCCGCGCGGCGCGTTCGATCATTTCTGGCTGATCGGAGTCGGCCCCGCCGACTGGCCCTCCGCGCCGTTCCTGCAGCCGGTCTGGCAGGGCGAGCGCGGCGTGCTCTACCGGGTGGTCGGCACCGCGACCAACGCCAGCGACACGCCGAACGGGAGCGACGCGCGCCCGATCGCGTGACGCTCGGCGCCGAAAATCGTCTTCAGGAGGCCGTTGAGCGGCTTGGGCGGAATCGCATCGTCGCCGCCCTCGCGCTTCGTCAGCTTGCCCGCCAGCCGCGCGGCGGCGATCAGCGGGAAGAGCAGGGTGTTGAAATGGCTGCGATAGGCGGTGCGATAGCCTGCCGCGCGGAACACCTTCTCCAGCCCGGCGGCGGTGTAGCGGCGTTGGTGGTGGTGCGCGACATCGTGCGCGCTCCACATCCAAGGCGACGCCGGCACCGAGACCATCAGCCGCCCGCCCGGCGCGAGCTTCGAGCGCAGCGCCTTCAGCGTGCCCTCGTCGTCCGGAATATGTTCGAGCACGTCGAGCAGGACGATAAGGTCGTAGGCGCCGTCCTCGAGCTTCACGCCGTCGGGGAGCATCCCGCCCATCACGTCGATGCCGCTGCGCCGGCTGGCGAGCGCGCGCGCGGGATCGTCGGGCTCGATCGCGTCGACCCGGCCGAAGCCTTTCAGCATCTCGAGGTTCGATCCGGTACCCGCGCCGACTTCGAGGATGCGCGGGCTCTGCGGCAGATCGAGGCGGCGGATAAGATCGGTGAGGATCTGGCGCCGCGCGGCGAACCACCAATGCTCGCCGTCGATCGCCGCCATCCGCTCATAGACTGCGCGTTCCATCAGCCCTGCTCCTCGATGCCGATGGTGTGGCGGATGACGTAGATCGGCCGCTGCTTGGTCTCGATGAGGATGCGGCCGATATATTCGCCGAGCACGCCCAGCGAGATGAGCTGCAGCCCGCCGAAGAACAGCACCGCGACCATCAGCGAGGGATAGCCGGGGACGTCGCTCCCCAGCACGACGACGCGGACGATCATGTAGAGGGCGTAGACGAAGGAGAGGAGCGCGATGACGACGCCGATATAGCTCCAGACGCGCAGCGGCCAGGTGGAGGCGGAGGTGATTCCGTCGAGCGCAAGCGTCCACAGCTTCCAGTAATTGAACTTGGTCTTGCCGACGGTGCGCCTGGCGCGGTCATATTCCACCGCGGCCTGGCGGAAGCCGCCCCAGGCGAACATGCCCTTCATGAAGCGGTTACGCTCGGGCATGCGGCGGATGAGATCGACGACGGCGCGGTCGAGCAGGCGGAAATCGCCGGCATGTTCGGGGATCTTGTCCGACGACATGTAATTGTGCGCGCGATAATAGAGATCGGCGGTCAGCCGCTTGGGGAGGCTGTCGGTGCGCCGGTTGCGGCGGACGCCGTAGACCACCTCATGCCCCTCGCGCCACTTGGCCATCATCTCGCCCAGCACTTCGGGCGGATCCTGCAGATCGACGTCCATCGGCACCACCGCCGCGCCGCGGGCATGATCGAGCCCGGCGGAGAGCGCCGCCTCCTTGCCGAAATTGCGCGAGAGCGAGAGGCCGCGGACGCGCGGCTCGGCGCGGTGGGCGAGGTCGATGGCGGGCAGCGTGGTATCGGTGCTGCCGTCGTCGATGAACAGGATTTCCCAGTCGCGCGCGGGCAGCAGCCCGTCGAGGATCGGCGCGACACGCGCGACGAAGGGCGCGATGCCGTCTTCCTCGTCCTTCACCGGAACGATGATCGAAAGTGTTGGAACGGCAGGGTCGGCGGCCATGACGCGCCTTGTGCCACAATCCTCCGCCGGGATCATCCGAACACCCAGCGGCGGTTGAGCGCGAAGACGACGAGCGGGGTGACGCCCAGCACCAGCGGATAGGGCGCCCAGAGCGGCAGGCCGGCGCGCGCGACGAGCAACCACACCCAAAATTGGTTGAGCGCGAAGCTGACAAGTGCGACGATCACGAACCGCCCGCCGGTGCGCGCCAGATTGCCGCGACGGCCGTGGCCGCGGAAGCTCCAGCGGCTGTGAACGACATAGCCGACCGCGACGGCGGCGACGAAGCCGATCGCCCAGGCGAGGTTCGGGTCCATGCCGCGCGCGGCGAGTACCCAATAGACGCCGATGTTGACGAAGCTGGCGAGCCCGCCGGTCAGCGCGTAGCGGACGAGCTGGCCGATCAGCGCCTCGTGCGATTTCAGTCGATCCAGCATCTGTCCGGTCGCTTGCCCTTTGCGGCGCAGCGACTAATGCACCGCCAGGCGGTTGGGAAGGGACGATCGATTGCAAGGCGGGGGCCTTCCCCTTGAACGCGAAGCGCAATGGCGCTGGTGGGTGCTGCTCTTCTGGCTCGCCGCGGCGGCGCTGCTCGTCTGGGCGCGCTGGCAGCAGATCCAGTGGTTCGCGCTCGCCGACACCGACGACAATCTGCGCATCGCCCAAGTCCGCGCCTGGCTCGCGGGACAAGGCTGGTTCGATCTCAGGCAATATAAGCTCGCGCCGCCGGGTGGGGCGGATGTCCACTGGTCGCGGCTCGTCGATCTGCCGATCGCGGGGATCAAGCTCCTCCTGACGCCGCTGCTCGGCGGCGCGGATGCCGAGCGGGCGGCGGTCCGCGCGGCGCCGCTACTGCCACTCGGCGTTGCCTTCTTCGCCATTGCCGCGATCGCGCGGCGGATGATCGGCGCCGCGGCATGGCCGCTGGCGATAGCGCTGTTGCTCTGCGCGCATTCGGCGCGTGGCATGTGGGTGCCGCTGCGCATCGATCACCACGGCTGGCAGCTCGCCTTGCTCGGTCTCGTCCTCGTCGGGCTGACCGATGCGCGGCGCGCGCGCGGCGGCGCGGTGATCGGCTTCGCCACGGCGCTCTCGCTCGTCATCGGGCTTGAGATGCTGATCTATCTCGCGCTGGCCGGCGCGGTGACGATCCTGCGCTGGGTGCACGACCGGGCCGAGGCGCCCCGCGCCGCGACCTATGGCGCGAGCCTTGCCGGCGGCTGTGCGGCGGGCTTCCTGCTGTTCGCCTCCTACGCCAACCGCGCGCCGGTCTGCGATGCGCTGTCGCCGGTCTGGCTCTCCGCGATGATCGCGGCGGGCGGCGCGGCGGTGCTGCTGGCGCGGCTGTCGCCGGAACGGTGGACCGCGCGCTTCGGCCTCGCGGCGGCTGCGGGCGCGATCATCGCGGTCGGCTTCGTGCTGCTCTGGCCGCATTGCCTCGGCCGCCCGGAGGGCGTGACGCCCGAGCTCGACGATCGGTGGCTGAGCCATGTCCGCGAGGCGCGTCCGGTCTACACCCACAGCCTGCAGGTCGGCCTCGGCATCGTCTCGCTGCCGGTGGCGGGGCTGATCGGCTATGCGCTGATGCTGTGGCGCTCGCGCCGCGATGCGCATGCCGCGATCCGCTGGGGCGTGCTCGCGCTGCCCGCGCTCGTCGCGGCGACCCTGCTGCTCTGGCAGACGCGCGCCGGGCCGGCAGCGCAGCTCCTATCCATCCCCGGTGCGGCGGCGCTGGCCTGGGCGGCCTTCGCGAAGGTGCGCGGCTGGCGGCCCTGGCCGGTCCAGTCCGCCGCAATCGTCGCCGCCTTCCTCGTCATCTCCGGCCTTGCCGCGCAGTGGAGCGCCGATTGGCTGCGCACACCGGTCAGCGCCGGGATGAAGAAGGTCAACCGCGCGAACAGCTTCTGCCCGACGCTGGCGGCGCTGCGCGCAGTGGCGATGCAGCCCAAGGGGACGGTGCTCACCTTCGTCGATCTCGGCCCGCGGCTGATCGCGGTGACGCCGCACAGCGCGATCGCCGGGCCCTATCACCGCAACGGCGATGCGATCCTCGACGTGATGCACGCCTTCCGCGGCAGCGCCGACACCGCGCGCGCGATCGTCGAGAAGCGCGGCGTTGATTATGTCCTCATCTGCCCCGGCATGTCGGAATCGACCGTCTACCGCAGCGAGGCGAAGCAGGGCTTCTATGTGATGCTGGCGGCAGGGCAGGTGCCCGACTGGCTCGATCCCGTGGATCTGCCCAAGGGATCGCCCTATCGGATGTGGCGGGTGATCAGACGCTGACGCGGAAGCTCGCGGCGATGCCGTCGATGATGAACTGGGTGGCAAGCGCGGCGAGGATGACGCCCAGGATGCGGGTGATCATCGCCTCGACCTTGTGCCCCAGCAGCCGCAGCAGCGGCCCGGCGGCGAGCAGCGCGATCAGCGTCACGATCAGCACCGCGGCGAGCGCGCCGAGCACGACGAGGCTGGCGTTCAGCCCCTCGGTGCGCGCCATCAGCAGCATCAGCGCCGAGATCGAGCCGGGTCCGGCGATCATCGGGATCGCCATCGGGAAGACCGAGATGTCCTCGATCTCGGGCGTGGCATTCACCTCGTTGGCGCGGTTCTCGCGGCGCTCCTGCCGCTTCTCGAACACCATTTCGAGCGCGATCAGGAAGAGCATGATGCCGCCCGCGATGCGGAAGGCGTCGAGGCTGATGCCGAGCGCACGGAGCAGATCCTCGCCGAACAGACCGAAGAAGAGCAGGATGCCGGTCGCGATCAGCACCGAGCGATAGGCCATCGCGCGGCGGTGCGAAGCCTCGGCGCCCTTGGTGAGCGTCGCGAAGATCGGCGCGCAGCCCGGCGGATCGATGATGACGAGCAACGTCACGAAGGCGGAGACGAACAGCTCGATCATCGCAGGCCCCCCCGCGCGCGCATCAGATCGCGTCCTTCGCCAGCGGCACGCCGGCCAGCCGGTGCGCGGCGACGAGCGTATTGCGCAGCAGCACCGCGATCGTCATCGGCCCGACGCCGCCCGGCACCGGCGTGATCGCGCCGGCGACCTTCGCGGCGCTGTCGAAATCGACGTCGCCGACCAGCCGGCCCTTGGCCGTCTCGGTGTCCATGATCCGGTTGATGCCAACGTCGATCACCGTCGCGCCTGGCTTCAGCCAGTCGCCGCGGATCATTTGCGGCCGGCCGACTGCGGCCACGACGATGTCGGCGCGGCGCACGACGTCCGCCAAATCGCGCGTCCGGCTGTGCGCGATGGTGACGGTGCAGCTTTCCTTGAGCAGCAGTTGCGCCATCGGCTTGCCGACGATGTTCGAGCGGCCGATCACCACCGCATCGAGGCCGGAAAGATCACCGAGCCGGTCCTTGAGCAGCATGATGCAGCCGAGCGGCGTGCAGGGGACGAAGCCGTGGAGCCCGGTGGCGAGGCGGCCGGCGTTGACCGGGTGGAAGCCATCGACGTCCTTGTCGGGGTCGATCGCCGCAATCACTGCATTCTCGTCGATATGCTTCGGGAGCGGGAGCTGGACGAGGATGCCGTCGACCGCGGGATCGGCGTTGAGCGACCGGACCAGCGCGACGAGATCGGCTTCGCTCGTGTCGTCGGGCAGGCGGTGCTCGAAGCTCTCCATGCCCGCCTCGAGCGTCGCTTTGCCCTTGGAGCGGACATAGACCTGGCTCGCCGGATCCTCGCCGACCAGCACGACGGCGAGACCCGCCTTGCGGCCCGTGGCCTTTTCGAACGCGCCCGCGAGCGCGCCGACGCGGCTGCGCAGGCCGGCCGCGAACGCCTTGCCGTCGATGATCTCGGCGCTCATGCCAATGCCCTAATAAGCCGCCAGCGCCATGTCGCGGGCGAGCCCGCTCAACAGGATGCGCGCGACGTAGATGGCGAGAAGCACGACCAGCGGCGAGAAATCGATGCCGCCGAAATCGGGCATGATGCGGCGGACGGGGCGGTATAACGGCTCGGTGATCTTGTCGAGCGCGTTCAGCACCTGGCGGACGAAGTCGTTGTAGGTGTTGATCACGTTGAACGCGACCAGCCAGCTCAGGATCGCCTGGATGATGATGATCCAGGTGAGAACCCTGAGAAGCAGATCGATGACGTTGAAGACCGCGAGCAGCATTGTCCCTCCCCGGTGAAACCAGGCCTCGGCATGTAGGGGAGCGGGGCGTGGGGGGCAATGGCAGAGGGCCGGCCTTGATGTCGCGCGGCAGGCCAGACTCCCGTTGACGCTGCGACTACCCGTCAGTATAGGCCGCGCCTGTCCGGGACCGGAGGATTCTCCCAGCGAGGCCGCGTTCGGGTCCGGGCGCCAGAGCAATGAACGTTGCCGCACGCATGCGAATGGCCGGGGGGCCCATAGGGTCCACCGGGTGTTCGCGCATTTTCGCGTTCGGTAAAGTAACTCAAGGAAGTGAAGGCTTCATGCCGACGATCAACCAGTTGATCCGCAAGGGTCGCGAGCCGCAGAAGGCCAAGTCCAAGGTTCCCGCGATGGAGCAGAACCCGCAGAAGCGGGGCGTCTGCACGCGCGTCTACACCACGACCCCGAAGAAGCCGAACTCGGCGCTTCGCAAGGTCGCCAAGGTGCGCCTCACCAACCAGCGCGAGGTGATCAGCTACATCCCCGGCGAGGGCCACAACCTCCAGGAGCACAGCGTCGTGCTGATCCGCGGCGGTCGTGTGCGCGACTTGCCCGGCGTGCGCTATCACGTGCTGCGCGGCGTGCTCGACACCCAGGGTGTCAAGGACCGCCGCCAGTCGCGCTCCAAATACGGCGCCAAGCGTCCGAAGTGATCATGCCGGGGGCATGATCATCCCGCAAGGCTCGCGACGAGCGAGCCTATCCGGGATCCACATCGTTACTGGGTCCCCGCTTTCGCGGGGATGACATCGAAACAGTAAGCCCCGGACAGGGCTCCCATCAAAGTAGTACTTTGACGGGTTCCCACAGGTTCCGGACCAGGCTGAAGCAAGGAAGGGTTGAAAGAATGTCCCGTCGTCGTCGCCCAGAGAAGCGCGAGATTCTCCCCGATCCGAAGTTCGGGGATATCGTGCTTTCGAAGTTCATGAATTCCGTCATGCTCGACGGCAAGAAGTCGGTCGCCGAAGGCATCGTCTATGGCGCGCTCGACACCGTCGAGGCGCGTGCCAAGAAGGATCCGATCGGCGTGTTTCACGACGCGCTGAACAATGTGAAGCCGGGCATCGAGGTCCGCAGCCGCCGCGTCGGCGGTGCGACCTATCAGGTTCCGGTCGAGGTCCGCACCGAGCGTGCGCAGGCGCTCGCCATCCGCTGGCTGATCGGCGCCGCGCGCGCCCGTTCGGAAAAGACGATGGCCGCCCGCCTTTCGGGCGAGCTTCTCGACGCTTCGAACAATCGCGGCAACGCGGTGAAGAAGCGCGAGGATACGCACCGCATGGCTGAAGCGAACCGCGCCTTCAGCCACTACCGCTGGTAAAAACAGTCACCATATCGCTGGGAACGGGCCCCTGAGGCTCTTCCCGGCATCGGAGTTAAAGATCATGGCCCGCCGCCATCCGCTCGAACATTATCGCAACATCGGTATCATGGCGCACATCGACGCCGGCAAGACGACGACGACCGAGCGCATCCTCTATTATACCGGCAAGTCCTACAAGATCGGCGAAGTGCACGAAGGCACTGCGACGATGGACTGGATGGAGCAGGAGCAGGAGCGCGGGATCACGATCACGTCGGCCGCGACGACCTGCTTCTGGCAGGCCGACGAGGGCAAGGGCCCCGAGCACCGCATCAACATCATCGACACGCCGGGCCACGTCGACTTCACCATCGAAGTCGAGCGCAGCTTGCGCGTGCTCGACGGCGCGGTCGCCTGCTTCGACGGCGTCGCCGGTGTGGAGCCGCAGTCCGAGACGGTGTGGCGTCAGGCCGACAAATATGGCGTGCCGCGGATGTGCTTCATCAACAAGCTCGACCGCACCGGCGCCAATTTCGACTATTGCGTGCAGTCGATCATCGATCGCCTCGGCGCGAAGCCGGCCGTCCTCTATCTCCCGATCGGCCTCGAAGGCGACTTCAAGGGCCTGGTCGATCTCGTCGAGAATCGCGCGATCGTCTGGCTCGAAGAGTCGCTGGGCGCGAAGTTCGAATATCGCGAGATCCCGGACGATCTGAAGGACAAGGCCGCCGAGGCGCGCCAGGCGCTCATCGAACTGGTCGTCGACCAGGACGACGACGTCATGGAAGCCTATCTCGAAGGCAATGAGCCGGATGTCGCGACGCTCAAGAAGCTGATCCGCAAGGGCACGCTGGCGATGGCGTTCGTGCCGGTCGTCTGTGGCTCGGCGTTCAAGAACAAGGGCGTGCAGCCCCTGCTCGACGCGGTCATCGACTATCTGCCGAGCCCGCTCGACGTGCCGGCGATCAAGGGCGTCAAGCTCGACGGTGAGACCGAGGATTCGCGTCCGTCGTCGGACGACGCGCCGTTCAGCGCGCTCGCGTTCAAGATCATGAACGATCCGTTCGTCGGCTCGCTCACCTTTGCGCGCATCTATTCGGGCAAGCTCACCAAGGGCTCGTACCTGAACAGCGTCAAGGAGAAGGACGAGAAGATCGGCCGTATGCTCCTGATGCATGCGAACAGCCGCGAGGACATCGACGAGGCCTATGCCGGCGACATCGTTGCGCTGGCCGGCCTCAAGGAGACGACGACCGGCGACACGCTTTGCGCGAAGTCGGCGCCGATCATCCTCGAGCGGATGGAATTCCCCGAGCCCGTCATCGAGCTCAGCGTGGAGCCGAAGACCAAGGCCGACCAGGAGAAGATGGGCATCGCGCTCAATCGCCTCGCTGCCGAGGATCCCTCGTTCCGCGTCTCGACCGATCACGAATCGGGCCAGACCATCATCAAGGGGATGGGCGAGCTCCACCTCGAGATCCTGGTCGACCGCATGAAGCGCGAGTTCAAGGTCGAGGCCAATGTCGGCGCGCCGCAGGTGGCGTATCGTGAGTACCTCAAGAAAGAGGTCGACATCGATTACACCCACAAGAAGCAGTCGGGCGGCACCGGCCAGTTCGGCCGCGTCAAGGTGAAGCTGACGCCGGGCGAGCGCGGCGCGGGCATCATCTTCAAGGACGAGATCAAGGGTGGCAATATTCCCAAGGAATATATCCCCGCGATCGAGAAGGGCTTCCGTGAGACCGCGGCGACCGGATCGCTGATCGGCTTCCCGATCATCGATTTCGAGATCCTGCTCTATGACGGCGCGTACCACGACGTCGATTCGTCGGCGCTGGCATTCGAGATCACCGCTCGCGCCGCGATGCGCGAGGCTGCGCAGAAGGCGGGCATCACGCTGCTGGAGCCGGTGATGAAGGTTGAGGTGGTGACGCCGGAGGATTATCTCGGCGACGTTATCGGCGACATCAACTCGCGGCGGGGCCAGATCCAGGGCACCGACAGCCGGGGCAATGCCCAGGCGGTCGAGGCGCTGGTCCCGCTTGCCAATATGTTCGGCTACGTTAATGAGCTCCGGTCCTTCACCCAGGGCCGCGCTCAGTACACGATGCAGTTCTCACATTACGATGAAGTGCCGCAGAACGTCGCGGATGAAGTGAAAGCCAAGCTCGCCTGATAGCGGCTTGGGTCAACAGTCAGAAAGACGAGGGTAGGTTACAATGGCGAAAGCTAAATTTGAGCGGACGAAGCCGCACTGCAACATCGGCACGATCGGTCACGTCGATCACGGCAAGACCTCGCTGACCGCGGCGATCACGAAGGTGCTGGCCGAAACCGGCGGCGCGACCTTCACCAGCTACGACAATATCGACAAGGCGCCGGAAGAGCGCGAGCGCGGCATCACCATCTCGACGGCGCACGTCGAGTATGAGACGAGCGATCGCCACTATGCGCACGTCGATTGCCCGGGCCACGCCGATTATGTGAAGAACATGATCACCGGCGCGGCGCAGATGGACGGCGGCATCCTGGTGGTGTCGGCGGCCGACGGCCCCATGCCGCAGACCCGCGAGCACATCCTGCTCGCCCGTCAGGTCGGTGTTCCGGCGCTCGTCGTGTTCATGAACAAGGTCGACCAGGTCGACGACGAGGAGCTCCTCGAGCTCGTCGAGCTCGAAATCCGCGAGCTGCTGTCGTCCTACGACTTCCCGGGCGACGACATCCCCGTCATCAAGGGTTCGGCTCTCGCCGCGCTCGAGGACAGCGACCGCAAGATCGGCCATGACGCCATCCTGGAGCTGATGAAGGCTGTCGACAGCTACATTCCGCAGCCGGAGCGTCCGCTGGACAAGCCGTTCCTGATGCCGATCGAGGACGTGTTCTCGATCTCGGGCCGCGGCACGGTCGTCACCGGCCGCGTCGAGACCGGCATCGTCAAGGTCGGCGAGGAAGTCGAGATCGTCGGCATCAAGGACACCAAGAAGACGACCGTCACCGGCGTCGAGATGTTCCGCAAGCTGCTCGATCAGGGCCAGGCCGGCGACAACATCGGCGCGCTGATCCGCGGCGTCGGCCGTGAGGAAGTCGAGCGCGGCCAGGTTCTGGCCAAGCCGGGCTCGATCACGCCGCACACCGACTTCTCGGCGGAAGTCTATGTCCTCTCGAAGGACGAAGGCGGCCGTCACACGCCGTTCTTCGCCAACTACCGTCCGCAGTTCTACTTCCGCACGACCGACGTGACGGGCGAAGTGGTTCTGCCGGAAGGCACCGAGATGGTCATGCCGGGCGACAACGTCACCCTCGGCGTGAAGCTGATCGCTCCGATCGCCATGGACCAGGGCCTGCGCTTCGCTATCCGCGAAGGCGGCCGCACGGTCGGCGCAGGGGTTGTCGGCACGATCACGAAGTAATATAGGGCCTCCAGCCGCCCGGATCGGGAGATTCGGGCGGCTCGCCTTTTGAGTGATATTGAAGGCCGATCCGGGGCCGCAAGGGTCCGGAGAAGGCCGGTTTTGGTTTGCCCCGCGGGGCTGGCTCTTTCGCATCGGTAGTGGACATGGAAACGCAGAATATCCGCATTCGCCTGAAGGCGTTCGATCATCGTGTGCTCGATCAGGCCACCGGCGACATTGCCGATACGGCGCGTCGCACGGGTGCTCTCATCCGCGGTCCCATTCCCCTCCCGACGCGCATCGAGAAGTTCACCGTCAACCGTTCGCCGCACATCGACAAGAAGTCGCGCGAGCAGTTCGAGGTGAGGACGTACAAGCGGCTGCTCGACATCGTGCAGCCCACGCCGCAGACGGTCGACGCGCTGATGAAGCTCGATCTCGCCGCCGGCGTCGACGTAGAGATCAAGCTGGCCTAAGAGGCCGGCATCGTCGCCCGGCCGAGGCCGGGTCCATCGGGTCTCGCAAGACCGTATGGATGCCAGCCTTCGCAGGCATGACGAAAGAGGAAGGCTTCGGCCCTCCTGACGAGACAAGGGATACCGCCGGGCTTGCCCGGGTCTGCGTCCCCGCCGTTTCGCCCTCGTGGTGAAGCTTTGGCCCAGGCGGGTACGCATTGTTTTCAAGGGTCAAGGGTCCCGTCAAAGTAGTACTTTGACGGGCGCCCACCACGCCCCCGAAGCCATCAGGGTCTCGGGGGCCTCTGTATAGGGAGTATGGATCATGCGCACTGGCGTGATCGCGAAGAAAATGGGGATGACCCGCCTGTTCCAGGAAGACGGACGCCATGTGCCCGTCACCGTCCTGCAGCTCGACAACGTCCAGGTCGTGGCGCGCCGCGAAGCCGATCGCGACGGCTATACGGCCGTTCAGCTCGGCGCCGGCTCGGCCAAGGCGAAGAATCTTTCGAAGCCGCAGCGCGGCCATTTCGGCAAGGCCGAGGTCGAGCCCAAGGCGCGCGTCGTCGAATTTCGCGTCGCCGAGGATGCGCTCCTCGACGTCGGCGCGGAAATCGCCGCCAACCATTTCATCGCCGGCCAGATGGTCGATATCCAGGGCGTGACCCAGGGTAAGGGCTTCGCGGGCGCCATGAAGCGTTGGGGCTTCGGCGGTCTGCGCGCCACCCACGGCGTCTCGGTCTCGCACCGTTCGCACGGTTCGACCGGCAATCGCCAGGATCCGGGCCGCGTCTTCAAGAACAAGAAGATGGCCGGCCACATGGGCGCGCGCAACCGCACCCAGCAGAACCTCGAAGTCGTGCTGACCGACATCGCGCGCGGCCTCATCTTCGTGAAGGGCTCGGTGCCCGGCTCGAAGGGCGGCTGGCTGATTGTCAAGGATTCGGTGAAGGTCGCCCGTCCCGAGGACGCGCCCTATCCCGCCGGCCTCAAGGAACTGCTGAAGAAGGCGGATCTGGAAGAGACGCCGATGGCCGGCATGGTCGACGAGGCCGCGGTTCACGAGATTCCGGCGCTTCCGGGCGACGATGAAGTCGCCGCGATCGCCGCCGAGCAGGAAGCCGGCGTGGTCGAGGAAGGTGCGGCCGACGCGCCCGCCGCCGACGACGTGGCCGCTGGGGACAAGGGCTCCGAGGGCGATGCCCCGGCCGCCGACGAGAGCAAGGAAGGCTAAGCCATGAAGGTCAAGGTTCAGACCCTCGACGGCGCCAAGGCGGGCGGCGATATCGAGCTCAACGACGAGGTCTTCGGCCTCGATCCGCGCGCCGACATCCTGCACCGCGTCGTCACCTGGCAGCTCGAGAAGCGCCGCGGCACCGCGCGCGGTGCCCGCGAGCGCAGCGATGTCGCCCGCACCGGCAAGAAGTTCGGTCGCCAGAAGGGCGGCGGCACCGCCCGTCACGGCGATCGCCGCGCCCCGATCTTCATCGGCGGCGGCAAGGCGCATGGGCCGCGCGTTCGCGACTTCAATCCGTCGCTGAACAAGAAGGTCCGCGCGCTCGGCCTCAAGATGGCGCTGTCGTCGAAGGCCAAGGACGGCAAGCTGATCGTGATGGACAATCTTGACGTCGATGGCGGCAAGACCAAGACGCTCAAGGAGCAGCTCGGCAAGCTCGGCTTCGGCAAGAACGCTCTCGTCATTGACGGCGACGCGCTCAACGTCGCTTTCGCCCGTGCGTCGTCCAACCTTCGGGAGATCAACCTTCTCCCGGCGGTCGGCGCCAACGTCTACGACATCCTCGCCCACGAGACGCTGGTCCTGACCCGCGCCGCGGTCGAGAAGCTGGAGGCCCGTTTCAATGGCTAAAAAGCCCGCAAAGACGGCTCAGGTGGACGTCGCGCACTACGACGTCGTGCTCGCGCCGCACATCACCGAGAAGTCGACCCTGCTGTCCGAACAGAATGCCGTCGTGTTCCGCGTCGCGAACACTGCGTCCAAGCCGGAGATCAAGGCCGCCGTCGAGGCGCTGTTCAACGTCACCGTGACGGGCGTCAACACGATGGTCCAGAAGGGCAAGACGAAGCGCTGGAAGGGCCGTGCCTACACGCGCTCCAGCGTCAAGAAGGCGGTTGTGACGCTGGCCGACGGCCAGTCGATCGACGTCACCACCGGTATCTGAGGCTAGGGCAAGATGGCACTCAAGACTTACAACCCGACGACTTCGTCGCAGCGCGGGCTCGTGCTGGTCGACAAGTCGGCGCTGTGGAAGGGCAAGCCCGTCAAGGCGCTGACCGAAGGCAAGCGCAAGACCGGCGGCCGCAACAACAAGGGCCATGTCACATCGCGTGGCATCGCCGGCGGCCACAAGCAGCGCTATCGCTATATCGATTTCAAGCGCCGCAAGTGGGACGCCCCGGCGACCGTCGAGCGGCTGGAATATGACCCCAATCGCACCGCCTTCATCGCGCTGGTGAAGTATGAGGACGGCGAGCAGGCCTATATCATCGCGCCGCAGCGTCTGGCCGCGGGCGACACCATCGTCGCCGGCAAGAAGACCGACGTGAAGCCGGGCAATGCGATGGAGCTGGGCTCGATGCCGGTCGGCACCATCGTCCACAATGTGGAGATGAAGCCGGGCAAGGGCGGCCAGATCGCGCGTTCGGCCGGCACCTATGTGCAGGTCGTCGGCCGCGATCGCGGCATGGTCATCGTCCGCCTCAACTCGGGCGAGCAGCGCTACATCCGCAGCGATTGCATGGCGACGGTCGGCGCGGTCTCGAACCCCGACAACCAGAACCAGAATTTCGGCAAGGCGGGCCGCACGCGCTGGATGGGCAAGCGCCCGCTGACCCGCGGCGTCGCCAAGAACCCGGTCGATCACCCCCACGGCGGTGGTGAAGGCCGTACCTCGGGCGGCCGTCATCCGGTCACCCCGTGGGGCAAGCCGACGAAGGGTGCGCGCACCCGCAACAACAAGGCGACGGACAAGATGATCATCCGCAGCCGCCACGCGAAGAAGAAGAGGTAAGCCATGGCCCGTTCCATCTGGAAAGGCCCGTTCGTCGAGCTGTCGCTGCTGAAGAAGGCGGAAGCGGCGCAGGATGCCGGAGGCCGCGCGCCGATCAAGACCTGGTCGCGCCGTTCGACGATCCTGCCGCAGTTCGTGGGCCTCACGTTCAACGTCTACAACGGCCGCAAGTTCGTGCCGGTGTCGGTCAACGAGGACATGGTCGGTATGAAGCTCGGCGAGTTCGCGCCGACCCGCTTCTTCCCGGGCCACGCCGCGGACAAGAAGGGCAAGCGCTGATGTCCAAGCAGGCAGCACCGCGCAAGGTGGGCGACAAGGAAGCGCTCGCGGTCGGCACCACGATCCGCGGTTCGGCGCAGAAGCTCAACCTGGTCGCCGCGCTGATCCGCGGCAAGAAGGCCGAGGACGCGCTCAACATCCTCTCGTTCTCGCCCAAGGCGATGGCGGTGGACGTCCGCAAGGTGCTCGCCTCAGCGATCGCCAATGCGGAGAACAACCACAATCTGGACGTCGACGCGCTGGTCGTCGCCGAGGCTTCGGTGGGCAAGAGCCTGTCGATGAAGCGTTTCGCGACGCGCGCCCGCGGCCGTTCCACCCGCATCGTCAAGCCGTTCAGCCGCGTGCGCATCGTGGTGCGCGAGCAGGAAGAAGCATAATGGGTCAGAAGAGCAATCCGATCGGGCTCCGCCTCCAGATCAATCGCACCTGGGACAGCCGCTGGTACGCCGACGGCGCCGATTACGGCCGCCTGCTGCTCGAGGATCTGAAGATCCGCGAGCATGTCATGAAGGCGCTGCCGCAGGCGGCGATCTCCAAGGTGGTGATCGAGCGTCCGGCCAAGCTGTGCCGCATCTCCATCTATGCCGCGCGCCCCGGCGTGATCATCGGCAAGAAGGGCGCGGACATCGAGAAGCTGCGCAAGAAGCTCGGCGAGATGACGTCCAGCGACGTGTCGCTGAACATCGTCGAGATCCGCAAGCCCGAGATCGACGCCAAGCTCGTCGCGCAGGGTGTCGCCGATCAGCTCGAGCGCCGCATCGCCTTCCGCCGCGCCATGAAGCGCGCGGTGCAGTCGGCGCTGCGTCTCGGCGCCGAGGGCATTCGCATCACCTGCTCGGGCCGTCTCGGCGGCGCCGAGATCGCGCGTACCGAATGGTATCGCGAAGGCCGCGTGCCGCTCCACACGCTGCGCGGCAACGTCGATTATGCCGAGGCGCAGGCGCACACCGCTTACGGCGTGTGCGGCGTCAAGGTGTGGATCTTCAAGGGTGAGATCCTGGGTCACGATCCGCTCGCCCAGGACCGCCTGATGATGGAAGCGCAGACCTCGGGCGTCCGCCCGGCCCGCGACGACCGTCGCTAAGGACGACTGATCATGCTGCAACCCAAACGCACCAAGTTCCGCAAGGCCTTCAAGGGCCGCATCCATGGCAACGCCAAGGGCGGGACCGCGCTGAACTTCGGTTCCTTCGGCCTCAAGGCTATGGAGCCGGACCGGATCACCGCGCGCCAGATCGAGGCGGCCCGCCGCGCGATCACGCGTCACATCAAGCGCCAGGGGCGTTTGTGGATCCGCATCTTCCCGGACGTGCCCGTCTCGTCGAAGCCGGCCGAAGTCCGCATGGGCAAGGGCAAGGGCGCGCCGGAATTCTGGGCCGCCCGCGTCAAACCCGGCCGGGTCCTGTTCGAGCTGGACGGTGTCCCCGGCCCGCTCGCCAAGGCCGCTTTCGAGCGCGCCGCGGAGAAGCTGCCGATCAAGACCAAGGTGGTTGCCCGCCTCGGCGAATCGCTGTTCGAGGAGGCCTGATCCATGGCGAAGACCGACGATCTCAAGGTCCAGACCGACGATCAACTGCAGCAGCAGCTCGTCGATCTGAAGCGCGAGCAGTTCAACCTGCGCTTCCAGGCCGCGACCAACCAGCTCGAAAAGCCGAGCCGCGTGCGCGAGGTGCGTCGCACCATCGCGCGTATCAAGACCCTGCAGACGCAGCGCGCCGACAAGGCCGCGGCGTCGGGCAAGTAAGGAGGACCGCACGATGCCGAAGCGCGTGCTGACGGGAACGGTGGTCTCCGACAAGACCGACAAGACCGTCGTGGTGAAGGTCGAGCGTCGCGTGAAGCACGCGATGTACGGCAAGATCATCCGGCGTTCGAAGAAATATCATGCCCATGACGAGGGCAATGAGTACAAGTCCGGGGAAACCGTGCGGATCGAAGAGACCGCGCCGATCTCCAAGCTGAAGACCTGGAAGGTCACGGGCCGCGTCGACACCCATGCGACGCCGACCAAGCCCGCCGCCAAGTCCAAGGCGAAGAAGGAAGAGGCCCAGGCGGAAGCCTGACCGCAATCGTTTGTAGCTGATCGCCGGACCGGTTCCGGTTGAAGTGAGAGAAGGAATGGATCGATGATCCAGATGCAGTCAAACCTTGAGGTTGCCGACAATTCGGGGGCCAAGCGCGTTCAGTGCATCAAGGTGCTGGGCGGCTCCAAGCGCCGCTTCGCGGGCGTGGGCGACATCATCGTCGTCTCCGTCAAGGAAGCGGCCCCGCGCGGCCGCGTGAAGAAGGGCGACGTGCACAAGGCCGTGATCGTCCGCACCGCCAAGGACATCCACCGCGCCGACGGTTCGACCATCCGGTTCGATTCGAACGCCGCCGTCCTGGTGAACAACAATGCGGAGCCGATCGGCACGCGCATCTTCGGCCCGGTCGTGCGCGAGCTGCGCGCGAAGAAGCATATGAAGATCATCAGCCTTGCGCCGGAGGTGCTGTAAATGTCCGCGCTCAAGATCAAGAAGGGCGATCGCGTCGTGATCCTGTCCGGCAAGGACAAGGGCAAGCACGGCGAAGTCACCAAGTCGATGCCCAAGGAGGGCAAGGTGATCGTGTCCGGCGTCAACGTCGCGACGCGCCATCGCAAGCCGAGCCAGGCCAACCCGCAGGGCGGCCTGGAGCGTGTCGAGGCGCCGATGCACGTGTCGAAGGTCGCGATCGAGGATCCGAAGACCGGCAAGGCGACGCGCGTCCGCTTCGAGGTCCGCGACGGCAAGAAGGTCCGCGTGGCCGCCAAGTCCGGGGAGCTTATCAATGGCTGACAAATACACCCCGCGTCTTCGCAAGGATTATGACGAGCGCATCGTCCCGGCGATGATCGCGAAGTTCGGGTACAAGAACCGTTTCGAGGTTCCGAAGCTCGACAAGATCGTCCTCAACATGGGCGTCGGCGAGGCGACCCAGGACAAGAAGAAGGTCGACACCGCGGCTGCCGAAATGGAGCTGATCGCCGGCCAGAAGCCGGTCATCACCAAGGCCCGCGTCTCGATCGCGCAGTTCAAGCTGCGCGAAGGCATGCCGATCGGCGTCAAGGTGACGATGCGCCGCGAGCGGATGTACGAGTTCCTGGACCGCCTGGTCACGATCGCGCTGCCGCGCGTTCGCGATTTCCGCGGCCTGAACCCGAAGTCGTTCGACGGCCGCGGCAATTACGCCATGGGTCTCAAGGAGCAGATCGTGTTCCCGGAGATCAACTACGATCGCATCGAGAAGGTGCGCGGCATGGACATCATCGTGGCCACCACGGCGAAGACGGACGAGGAAGCGCGCGAGCTGCTGCGCCTCTTCAACTTCCCGTTCCCGGCCCAAGAGGATCAGAAGCAGGCGGCCTAAGCCGTCCTGCTTCGTGACAGAAGGAAGAGAACTTAAGTCATGGCGAAACTGAGTTCGATCAACAAGAATGAGCGTCGCAAGAAGCTGGTGAAGAAGTACGCCGGCCAATATGCGAAGCTCAAGGCGATCGCGGACGACGAGTCCAAGGACGATACGGAGCGCCTGATGGCGCGCCTGAAGATGGCGGAAATTCCGCGCAACGCGAACCCCACCCGGGTGCGCAACCGTTGCGAGATGACCGGCCGTCCGCGTGCCTATTATCGCAAATTCCGTCTTTCGCGCGTTTCGCTGCGCGATCTGGCCAACAAGGGCCTGATCCCCGGCGTCACGAAGTCGAGCTGGTAAGGGCTATCTGAGATGGCGATGACCGATCCCCTGGGTGACCTGCTCACCCGTATCCGCAACGGCCAGCGGGCCCGCAAGGACAGCGTGGTTTCCCCCGCGTCCAAGCTGCGCGCGCGTGTCCTCGATGTTCTCCAGCGCGAAGGCTACATCCGTGGCTATTCGGAAGAGGCGCTCGGCGCCCATGCCGGTCTTCGCATCGAGCTGAAGTATTTCGAGGGCCAGCCGGCGATCCACCACCTGGCGCGCGTGTCGAAGCCCGGCCGCCGCGTCTATTCGGGCGCGCAGGAGCTGCCGCGCGTCCGCAACGGCCTTGGCATCACCATCGTCTCGACGCCTCGTGGCGTTCTGTCCGACGCGGAAGCGCGCGACCAGAACGTCGGCGGCGAGGTGCTGGCGGAGGTATTCTGATCATGAGCCGCATTGGAAAAGTGCCGGTCGCGCTGCCTGGCAACGTCACCGCGACGACCGAAGGTTCGACGCTGTCGGTGAAGGGTCCGAAGGGCACCCTGTCGATGCCGATGATCGACGACATCAGCTATGGCATCGAAGACGGCCGCATCGTCGTCAAACCGGCGAACGATACCAAGCGCGCGCGCTCCTTCTGGGGCATGCACCGCACGCTGGTGCAGAATCTGGTGACCGGCGTGACCGACGGTTTCACCAAGGTTCTGGAGATCACCGGCGTCGGCTATCGTGCCGCTGCGCAGGGCAAGAACCTGCGCCTGCAGCTCGGCTACAGCCACGACGTCAACGTCGCGGTGCCGGACGGGCTCGAGGTGAAGACGCCGGATCAGACCACGGTCGAGATCACGGGCACCGACAAGCAGAAGGTCGGCCAGCTCGCCGCCGAGATCCGCCGCTGGAGGAAGCCGGAGCCCTATAAGGGCAAGGGCATCAAGTATCGCGGCGAGTATATCTTCCGCAAGGAAGGGAAGAAGAAGTAAGATGGCAAAGCTCTCCCTCTTCGACCGGCGGCGCCAGCGCGTCCGCACCTCGCTCCGCGCACGCGGCGGCGATCGCCCGCGGCTCAGCGTCCACCGCTCGGGCCGGCACATCTACGCCCAGGTGATCGACGATGCGCAGGGCCGCACCGTCGCCTCCGCCTCGACGATCGACAAGGACGTCAAGGGCAAGGGCGGCGCGACGTCCGCCGCTGCCGCCGAAGTCGGCAAGCGCGTCGCCGAGAAGGCCAAGAAGGCCGGCGTCACCCGCGTCGTGTTCGATCGCGGGGGCTTCCTGTTCCATGGGCGCGTCAAGGCGCTCGCCGATGCCGCCCGCGAAGGCGGCCTGGAGTTCTGATGATGGCTGACGAAAACACCCAGGCGCAGGACGCCGGCGCAGCGGAGGCTCCGGCCACCGCCGAGCAGCCTGCAGCGCAGCCGCAGACCGAGGGGCGCCGCGATCGCGGTCCCCGCGGCGGACGTGGTGGGGGCGGTGGCCGTGACGGTGGCCGTGGCGGCCGTGGCCGTCGCGACGATCGCCGTGGCGGCCGTGGCGGCGACGAGGACGGCGGCGAGGAGCTGGTCGAGAAGCTGGTCCACATCAACCGCGTCTCCAAGACCGTGAAGGGCGGCAAGCGCTTCGGCTTCGCCGCGCTGGTCGTCGTCGGCGACGCCAAGGGTCGCGCCGGCTTCGGCCACGGCAAGGCCCGCGAGGTTCCCGAGGCGATCAACAAGGCGACCGCCGCCGCGAAGAAGGCGATGGTCCGCGTGCCGCTGCGCGAGGGCCGCACTCTCCACCACGACGGCATGGGCCATTTCGGCGCCGGCCGCGTCTACGTCCGTTCGGCTCCGGCCGGCACCGGCATCATCGCCGGCGGACCGATGCGCGCCGTGTTCGAGAGCCTGGGCGTCGCGGACGTGGTCACCAAGTCGGTCGGCACGTCCAACCCCTACAATATGATCCGCGCGACCTTCGAGGCGCTGACGGATCAGGCGAGCCCGAAGTCGGTGGCGCAGCGCCGCGGCAAGAAGATCGCCGATCTGATGGGCCGCCGCGATGGCCTGTCGGGCGCCGAGGCTCAGGCCGAAGCGGAAGCGGTTACGGAGTAAGAACGTGGCGAAGCTCAAGATCACCCAGACGGGTTCCCCGATCCGCCGCTCGCCGGATCAGCGCAAGACGCTGGTCGGCCTCGGCCTCAACAAGATGCACCGCACGGTCGAGCTCGACGACACCCCCGAGGTGCGCGGCATGATCCGCAAGGTGCAGCATATGGTGAACGTGGAGGGCTGAGCCTTCCACGTGTCATCCCCGCGCAAGCGGGGATCCACCCTGCCTAAGCGCGCGGCAGGGTTGGCCCACAGCGAAACTGGGCCCTCGCTTTTGCGAGGGTGAACTACAGCGAGTGCAAGACATGAAACTGAACGAAATCCGCGACAATCCCGGTGCCCGCAAGAGCCGCGTCCGCGTCGGCCGCGGCATCGGTTCCGGCCTCGGCAAGACCGCCGGCCGCGGCCAGAAGGGCCAGAAGAGCCGCTCGGGCGTCTCGATCAAGGGCTTCGAGGGCGGCCAGATGCCGCTCCACATGCGGCTGCCGAAGCGCGGCTTCAACAACATCTTCGCCAAGGATTATGCCGAGGTGAACCTCGGCACGATCCAGAAGCTGGTCGACGCCAAGAAGCTCGACGCCAAGGGCACCATCGACCATGCGGCGCTGAAGGCCGCGGGCGTGGCGCGCGGTGGCAAGGACGGCGTCCGCCTGCTCGGCAAGGGCGATTATTCGGCCAAGCTCAGCTTCAAGGTCGCCGGCCTGTCGAAGGGCGCGCGCGAGGCGATCGAGAAGGCGGGCGGCTCGGTCGAGGTGATCGAGGTCGTTCCGGCGTCCGAAAAGGCGGCTGCCAAGAAGGGCAGCGTCAAGAAGGCCGCCGCCGCGAAGGCGTAAAGCCATTTAGCCGTCTCGGAGGCTGACAAGCGCCGAGGGAACATTATATGGGGCGGCGGCGGGACTTCACGGACCTCCGCCGCCCTTTCGTTTCTTGACCCGCAGCCGGGTCGATGATCTGACCATCAAGGCCGTTTCCCAGGATCGATAGACATATGGCATCCGCAGCCCAGAACATGGCCGCCAACATCAGCCTGGCGAATTTCGCCAAGGCGACCGAGCTCAAGAAGCGCCTGTGGTTCACGCTCGGCGCGCTGATCGTCTTCCGCCTGCTGAGCTTCATCCCGCTGCCCGGCATCGATCCGCGCGCGCTGGGTGCGCTGTTCCAGACGACGCAGGGCACCGTCCTCGATTTCTTCAACACCTTCTCGGGCGGCAGCCTGGAGCGCATGAGCCTCATCGCGCTCGGCGTCATGCCCTACATCACCGCGTCGATCGTGGTGCAGCTCGCCACCACCATGTCGCCCACCCTCGCGCAGCTCAAGAAAGAGGGCGAAGCGGGGCGCAAGAAGATCAACCAGTACACTCGCATCGGCACGGTCTTCCTGTGCGCGGTGCAAGGCTGGTTCATCGCCGTCGGCCTCGAAGGCTGGGGCGCGGCGCAGGGCCAGTCGGCGGTGATCGATCCGGGCCTGCTGTTCCGCATCACCACCGTCATCAATCTGGTCGGCGGCACCATGTTCCTGATGTGGCTGGGCGAGCAGATCACCAGCCGCGGCATCGGCAACGGCATCAGCCTCATCATCATGGCGGGCATCGTCGCGCAGCTTCCGCGCGCGCTCGGCCAGGTGTTCGAGGGCGGCCGCACCGGCACGCTCTCGCCGGTGCTGATCATCGGCGTCATCGCGCTCGCGCTCGCGCTGATCGCCGGCATCTGCTTCATGGAGCGCGCGCAGCGGCGTGTCCTGATCCAATATCCCAAGCGCCAGACGGCGCGCGGCGCGATGCAGCCGGAGCGTTCGCACCTGCCGCTCAAGATCAACACCGCCGGCGTCATCCCGCCGATTTTCGCCTCGTCGCTGCTGCTTATGCCGCTGACGATCGCGCAATTCGCCGGCAATCGTGTGCAGGGCGAAAGCACCGGCGGCGATCTCTTGATCACCGTCACCACCGCGCTCCAGCACGGCGCGCCGCTTTACATGGCGCTCTATGCGGCGGGGATCATCTTCTTCTGCTTCTTCTACACCGCGGTCGTCTTCAATCCGGAAGAGACCGCGGACAATCTCAAGAAGCATGGCGGCTTCATCCCGGGCATCCGCCCCGGCAAGCGTACTGAGGAATATCTCGATTACGTACTCACCCGCATCACCGTGGTCGGCGCCGCCTATCTGACGCTGATCTGTCTGGTGCCGGAGTTCCTGATCGCGCGCGCTGGCATCCCCTTCTATCTCGGCGGCACCAGCCTCCTCATCGTCGTCAACGTGACGATGGATACGGTGACGCAGATCCAGAGCCACCTCATCGCCCATCAATATGGCGATCTCATCAAGAAGGCGAAGCTGAAGGGCGGCCGACCGCGGTAAAGGCCGGCGGCGACAGGGGAGCGCAGCAATCCGATGAACATCATCCTTCTGGGGCCGCCGGGCGCGGGCAAGGGGACGCAAGCGAGCCTGCTGGAGAAGGACCGGGGCATGGTGCAGCTGTCGACCGGCGACATGCTGCGCGCCGCCGTCGCCGCCCGCTCCGAGACCGGGCTGCGCGCCAAGGCGGTGATGGACGCGGGCGGGCTGGTCTCGGACGAGATCGTCACCGGCATCCTCTCCGAGCGGCTCGACCAGCCCGACGTCGCCAAGGGGTTCATTCTCGACGGCTATCCGCGGACCGCCGCGCAGGCGGAATCGCTGGACCGGCTGCTCGCCGAGAAGGGCATGAAACTCGATCATGTCATCGAACTCGTGGTGGACGAGGAAGCGCTGGTCGACCGCATCACCGGCCG
Organism: Allosphingosinicella indica; assembly: GCF_900177405.1. Classification (NCBI taxonomy): domain Bacteria; kingdom Pseudomonadati; phylum Pseudomonadota; class Alphaproteobacteria; order Sphingomonadales; family Sphingomicrobiaceae; genus Allosphingosinicella; species Allosphingosinicella indica. Next base: position 1,491,327 of record NZ_LT840185.1, read on the forward strand.
CTTCTCCTGCGCCAGCTGCGGCGAAGGCTATCACGACCGCTACAAGCAGCCGAAGGTGGAAGGCGTGTGCGACGTCTGCGGATCGACCGCGTTCAAGCGCCGCCCCGACGACAATGAGGAGACGGTACGCAACCGCCTCGTCGAATATCGCGCCAAGACCGCGCCGATCCTGCCGCATTTCGAAGCGACCGGCCTCGTCCGCCGCGTCGACGGGATGGCGCCGATGCCCGAAGTGACCCGCGCGATCGAGGCGATTCTCGACGGGCGCTGAGCGCCGTCAGGCGGCGCGTGCCGCGGCGGCGACGGTGTCGGCCAGCCGCCCTGCCTCGGCCGCGGAGATCGGCCGGCTCATCAGATAACCCTGGATGCTGTCGCAGCCGTGGCTCCTCAGCTTGTCGAGCTGCTCCTGCGTCTCCACCCCCTCGGCGGTCGTCTCCATGCCGAGCGCCGTGGCGAGCTGCAGGATCGCATGGACGATCGCCTCGGCATCGGCAGCGCGCGAGATGTCGTTCACGAAGCTCTTGTCGATCTTGATCTTGTCAAAGGGGAAGCTGCGCAAATAGCTCAGCGACGAATAGCCGGTGCCGAAATCGTCGAGCGCGATGCGGACGCCCAGCGCGCGCAGGCTGTGCAGCATCGCGATCGTGTCGCCGCCGTCGTCGAGGAAGATCGATTCGGTGATCTCGATCTCCAGCCGCTTGGGATCGATGCCGCTGTTGGCCAATGCCTGCAGGATCGAGGCGTTGAGGCCGGGGTTGCGGAACTGGCGCGCCGAAACATTGACCGCGATGCGGATCGCCGGATCCCAGGCGCGCGCATGGCGGCAGGCTTCGTTGAGCACCCACTCGCCCATCCGTCCGATCAGCCCGCATTCTTCCGCCACCGGGATGAAGACGTCGGGGCCGACCGCGCCGCGGACCGGGTGGTTCCAGCGTAGCAGCGTCTCGAAGCAGACGATGCGATCGCCGCTCGCGGCGTAGATCGGCTGGAAGTGGAGGTGGAACTGGCCCTCGGCCAGCGCCTCGCGCAGATCGATCTCGAGCTGGCGGCGCGCCTGCGCCTGGGCATCGAGATCGGGCTCGAAGAAGCGATAGGCGCCGCGCCCGTCATGCTTGGCGCGATAGAGCGCAAGATCGGCATTCTTGATGAGCTCATCGGCGCAATCGCCGTCCTGCGGCGCCAGCGCGATGCCGACGCTGGTGCCGACCAGCACCTGCTGATCGCCGACGTCGACCGGGCGCAGCATCCGCTCGACCAGCTTCTGGCCCAGCGCGCGGGCGGCCTCTCCGTCGCTGCCTTCGGGCAGGATGAGCGCGAACTCGTCCCCGCCCAGCCGTGCGACGAAGGCCTCTGGCGCGGTTTCAGCGAGCAGCGCGCCGACCGAGCAGAGCACCCGGTCTCCGAACGGGTGGCCCATCGTGTCGTTGATGTCCTTGAACCCGTCGAGATCGAGGCAGAGGATCGCGAAGCCGTCGCCCGTCGCGGCGCGGCGCAGGCGCCGGTCGAGCTGCTCCCGGAAGAAGACGCGATTGGGAAGCCCGGTGAGGCTGTCGTTGAACGCCATGTGCGCGATGCGGTCCTCGCGCTCGAAGATCCCGCGCGACATCGCGTTGAAGCTTTCGGCGAGGCGGCCGATCTCGTCCTGCCCCGTCACGGGCACCTGGATACGGTCCCCGGTTTCGAGCCGCTTGGCGGCATCGTCGAGCTGGGCGATCGGGCGCGAGATACTCGCCGCCAGCCTGAGGCTCCCTGCGATGACGATAAGCAGCCCGAGGAGGCCGGTGACGAGCACGCCGAGCTGCAGCGGCCGGAAGGAGGCCATAGCGCGCGCCAGCGGATAGCGGAGCAGCAGCACCGAAGCCTCGCCCTCGGCAATCGCCGGCAGCGGCTTCGCCAGCGCGATCGCCGACCCCTCGCCGGTGTCGATCTCGCGCGGCTGCGCGCTCCGGGTGCTGAGCGCCTGCTGGGCGAGCTGGAGCATAGCGGTATCCGGCGCGGCGCCCGTGCCGCGCCACGCGCCGCCGGCATCGCGGTGGAGGACGCTGGCGGTGAGCGGGATGGCGGAGAGTTTCTCGAGCGTCCGCATCTCGGCGGCGTCGAGATGCACGGCGAACACCACCCAGCCGATCTCGACCGGCGCCAGCACGGGTGCGACGATGATTCGATAGGCTTCGTCGCCGATCGCGGTGATGCCGCTGCCGCGGCCACCGGGCAAAGTGTAGGGGATTTCGGAGATGCCGTCCTTCAGCGCGGCATCGCCTTCGCCGATCACCGCGCCGTCCTGCATGACGATGAACGCAGTGCTCACCCGCGCGCGGCTGCGCAGATTCTCTAGCGCGGATTCGATGGTCGGCACGTCGTTGGAGGCGATGGCGCCGCGAAAACCGAAGTCGCGCGCCAGCACGTCGGCGGAGTCGGACAGCGCCCGGCTGCGCAGCGCCCATATGCGATCATAGACGCTGCCGCTGGTCGTCAGCTCGCTGCGCACCGAGGTCTTGGCATTTTCGAGGATCATCACCTGCGCCATCAGCGCGATGACGAACAGTACGAGCGCGAACAGGCCGGCGTAGAGAACCGCCAGCCGCGTCCGTATCCGTCGAAAGTGCGGCAGCCGCATCGGCATGTCAGCGCGGCGGCACGATCGGCAGGCTGATCGACCGCGCGACATTGCCCGAAGGTGGCAGCGACACGGCGAGCACCGATTCGTTGTTCTTCAGCCGCGCATAGGGATGCCAGACCGCCACCGACGCCTGACCGGCGGGCAGGCCGGCGACGCGGGCGACGCCGCGCTCGTCGGTCTTCGCCGCCCAGGGCGTGTCGACCACCTTCACGAAGCCGGTCATCCCGTCATGGATGTTGCAGCCCAGCGCCACGGCTCCGGCCTTGTCGAACTTCACCGTGCGCGCGTCCTCGCGGCCGTAGAGCTTGAGCTCGAACTTCTTGGGCTTGGAGAAGGAATAGACGTGATGGCGCACCTTGTCCTTGTTGGGGAAGGAGACCTCCGCGCCGACCGGCACGACCAGCACGAACGGATTGAACTGGATGTCCTGCTGCGTGACCTGCGCCGGCCAGGGGAAGCGCGCGGCGGCAGGCGTGCGGCCCGGCGCGTGGACGGTGACGACGGCATCGCGCAGCGGCTTGCCCGCGGTGTCGCGCACGCTGATCTCCAGCGTGCCGGCCTGCGCAGGCGCAGTGATCGCTGCCGCGGCGGCGAGGGCGAATACGGTCCTTTTCATAACCGGACTATGGCGCGCGAACCCCAACATTCGGTTAAATCCATTTCGGATATCCGTTTCGGCTTTAACTTGCCGATAACCATGGCGGGCTAGGTTTGAGGCCGATTTTTGACGGAACGAGGACCCGGAATTTGCGCCGGATCGTGGGTATTTCGATTGGTCTTTCAATCGCTTGCATGGCTGGACCGGCTGCGGCGCAGGATCTGCGCTGGGGCGGCAAGCTGCTGCTGACCGACGCCGCGACTTCGGTTGAGGGTGCGGCAGGCGGCGGGCTCGCGAGCTGGGCGGTGATCGGCGGGCACGCGACGGACGCCGGCATCGGCGGCGGCGCGCATGGCACTTATGTCGTCACCGACGATTTCTCGCTCACCACCTTCGGTGCCAAGATCGGCCTGTTCGACCGGGTCGAGCTGTCATGGGCGCGGCAGAGCTTCGACACGCGCGACGCGGGCGCCGCGCTCGGCCTCGGCCGCGGCTTCACCTTCGGTCAGGACGTGTTCGGCGCCAAGCTGCGCGTCGTTGGTGATGCCGTCTACGATCAGGATCGCGTGCTTCCGCAAATCTCGCTCGGCATCCAGCACAAGCGCGCGGACGAGGGCGCGGTGATCGCCGCGGTCGGCGGCCGCAACCGAACCGGCACCGATTTCTACGTCGCCGCCACCAAGGTGCTGCTCGGCCAGAGCCTCGTGGTGAACGGCACCGCGCGGCTCACCAAGGCCAATCAGTTCGGGCTGCTCGGCTTCGGCGGCGATCGCAAGTCGGGGCACAGCCTGCAATTCGAAGGCTCGGTCGGCACGCTCGTCACGCGCCGTCTGCTGGTCGGCGCGGAGGTGCGCACCAAGCCCGACAACCTCGGCTTCGCGAAGGAGCAGGACAGCTTCGATCTGTTCGCCGCCTGGCAGCTCCACCGCAACGTCACGCTCACCGCCGCTTATGTCGATCTCGGCAGCATCGCGACATTCCGCGGGCAGCAGGGCGCCTATCTCTCCTTGCAAACCGCTTTCTGACGGAACATCCGGCCATGATCCTCACCGCATTCCTGCTCGCCGCTGCCACGCCCGCCGTCCATCCGGGCGAAGAGCCAGTCGATCCGTACGAGATCAGCGATGCCAATGCCGGCGCCGCGCCCTTTGCCGGCGATGCGATGTTCCGCGCGTTCAACGGCAGGGAGGGCATCGACCGGATCGTCACCACCTTCGTCGGCCTCAACACCAGTGATCCGCGCATCAGCGACATTTTCAAGGGCCAGGATATCGTCCGCCTCAACCGGACGCTGCGCGAGCAATTCTGCTACATCCTCGGCGGGGGCTGCGCCTATACCGGCCGCGACATGCGCTCCGCCCACAAGGATATGGGCACGCAAACGGCGGACATGAACGCGCTGGTCGACAATCTCCAGAAGGCGATGACCAAGGAAGGCGTGCCGTTCCGCGCGCAGAATCGCTTCCTCGCCAAGCTCGCGCCGATGAAGCGCGACGTCGTCGAGCGCTGATCGGCGCCGTCATCGACCAACCTTTCCCGCCCGGCGACGAAACTGCCGGATCGGCGCTTCAATTTCCCCGAAACATGATATGAAACCCGCGTTTCGACTCCGGGCAGTCCGGCGCCGATTTCATCTATGTGGGAGGGGTTTGATGAGCAGAGGCGATGGAACGGCCGCGCCGTCGGAGCATGTCGGTATCGAAGGCTTCATGGAGGGCGTGAAGCGCCGCAACCCCGGCCAGCCCGAGTTCGTGCAGGCGGTGCAGGAAGTCGCCGAGGACATCTTCGACTTTATCGAGGGCAAGGAAGAATATCACCGCTGGCAGATCCTCCGCCGCATTGCCGAGCCCGATCGTGTCGTTTCGTTCCGCGTGAGCTGGGAGGACGACGAGCACAACATCCGCGTCCAGCGCGGCTACCGCGTCCAGAACAACAATGCGATCGGACCGTATAAGGGGGGGCTGCGCTTCCACCCGTCGGTCAACGAATCGATCCTGAAGTTTCTGGCGTTCGAACAGACCTTCAAGAACGCGCTCACCGGCCTCCCCATGGGCGGCGGTAAGGGCGGCGCCAACTTCAACCCCAAGGGCAAGAGCGACGGCGAGATCATGCGCTTCTGCCAGAGCTTCATGACCGAGCTCTACCGTCACATCGGCGCCGACGTGGACGTGCCGGCGGGCGACATCGGCGTCGGCGGGCGCGAGATCGGCTACATGTTCGGCCAGTACAAGCGGATCACCAACAGCTTCGAGGGCGTGCTGACCGGCAAGGGCCTCGAATATGGCGGCTCGCTGATCCGCCCCGAGGCGACCGGCTATGGCGCCGTCTATTTCCTCGAGAATATGCTGAAGACCAAGGGCCAAGACCTGACCGGCAAGCGCGCCGTCATCTCCGGCTCGGGCAATGTCGCGACCCATGCGGCGGAAAAGATCGTCCAGCTTGGCGGCAAGGTGCTGACGCTCTCCGACTCCGAAGGCTTCGTCTACGATCCCGACGGCTTCACGCAGGAGAAGATCGACTGGGTGAAGACGCACAAGACGCGCCGCCGCGGCCGGATCAGCGACTATGCCAAGGAGTATAAGACCGCGACCTTCCACGCCGGCGAGCGGCCGTGGGGCGTCGAATGCGACGTCGCGCTGCCCTGCGCCACGCAGAACGAGCTCAACGGCAAGGAAGCCGAGCTCCTCATCAAAAACGGCTGCATTGCGGTGTCGGAAGGCGCCAACATGCCGACGGATCTCGAAGGCGTGCACCTGTTTCGCAAGGCCAAGACGCTCTACGCGCCGGGAAAGGCGGCCAACGCCGGCGGCGTCGCCGTCTCGGGCCTCGAGATGAGCCAGAACAGCGCGCGGATCAGCTGGAAGGTCGACGAGCTGCAGCGGCTGCTCCGCGACATCATGGACGGCATCCACGAACGCTGCCTGGAATATGGCGAGCGCGAAAAGGGCTATGTCGATTACGTCCGCGGCGCCAACATCGCCGGTTTCAAGAAAGTCGCCGACGCCATGCTGGCGTTCGGAGTGGTCTGAAGCCCCGAGACCAAGCGACGGGCGCAGCGCGCCCGTTGCTTGGGCGAGAGAGGCGAAAGACCGGCCGGCGGGTCGTCCCCGCCGAGCCCGACCGACGGCGCGGCTTTGCCGCGACGCCCGTTCCGTAGTCACAAGCCGTCACCCTGAACGCGTTTCAGGGTCCATCGTGAAGACAGCCGCTACCGTCTCCGGCATGGATGCTGAAACAAGTTCAGCATGACGGTGGAGGGAGCGCCGCGCCCCACCTTTCCAACCCCGCCGCGCCCGGCTAACCCCTCCCGCATGGCCGCTCCAGCGCAGACCTCCGGCCTCGACTTCTTCCCCGCGCTGAAGCCCGCCTTCGCGCTGCTCCTCGTCTGCGCCGCCGCGCAAATCCTGTTCCTCGTCGGGCTCGGCCAGCCCAACCAGATGATGTTCGACGAAACGCATTACGTGCCCGCGGCGCGGATGCTGTTCACGGGCGCGGCCTATGTGAACGTCGAGCATCCTTTGCTCGGCAAATGGCTCATCGGCCTCTCGATGCACCTGTTCGGCGATACGCCCTGGGGCTGGCGCGTGCTGAGCACGGTCGCAGGCACCGCCACCGTCGCCGCCATCTTCGGCATCGCGCAGGCGCTGTGGCGCGACAGCCGGGTCAGCCTGGTCGCCGCGACGCTCGCGATCCTCAACCAATTGCTCTTCATCCAGGCGCGCATCGCGATGCTCGACGTCTATATGGGCGCCTTTCTGCTCGCCGCCCTGTGGCTGCTGCTCGATGCGCGCGAAAGGGAAGGAAGGGCGGTGCGTTGGCGGCTGGTGCTCGCCGGCATCGCCTTCGGTTGTGCGATCGGCTGCAAATGGGCGGCGGTGCCTTATGCCGGCGCGGCGGGGCTCACCTATCTCGTCCTCCGCCTCCGCGGCCGCGGATGGGCGGGCGTGTCCGCGGCGGAGGGTGCGCTGCTGCTCGCCGTCCCCGCGCTCGCCATCTATCTCGCGACCTTCACACCCGCGTTCTTCGTCGGCGCCAATCCGCTCGCCCCGCGCGATCTTCTCGTCCACCAGATGGAACTGCTCCGCCTCCAGACGCAGCAGCTTTCGCCGCATCCCTATGAGAGCCAGTGGTGGAGCTGGCCCGTCATCGGCCGGCCGATCTGGTATCTCTACGAGCGGGTGGAGGGGGTGATGCGCGGCGTGCTCTTCATCGGCAATCCGGCGATCATGTGGGGCGGCCTCGTTGCCGCCGTCGCCTGCCTCTGGACGGGCCTCCGCCGCCACGACGGCGCGCTGTTGCTGGTCGCGGGGCTGTTCCTCTTCTCGTGGCTGGTGTTCGCGGTGATCCCCAAGAAGATCGGCTTCTATTATTATTATTATATGCCGGCGCTGTTCCTGTGCCTGGCGCTGGCGGGCGCGCTGCACCGCCTCTGCACCGGCCGCTGGACGAACTGGCTACCGCCGGTCTTCCTCGGCGTCGCCGCCGCGCTCTTCTATTATTTCTACCCCGTCCTCGCCGCCCGCCCGCTTGCCGACGAAGGCGCCTTTGCCCACTGGACCTGGCTCGAGAGCTGGAAGTGAGGCGGCCCTAGAAGCGGCTCCAGGTGAAGCGGCTCGACAGCGCGAAATTCCACACCGCGCCGACCGCGATGCCGGCGAGCGCGGAGAGCGTCCAGAGCGCGTGGCGCGTCTCGAACAGCCAGGTCGCGACGCCGACATTGGCGAGCGCGCCGACGCTGCACACGACGCAGAAGGAGAGCCAGCCCTTGAGCAGTTGCTTGGGCCCGCGGAGCTGCCGGTCGCGATAGGTGAGGCTGTTGTTGAGCGCGAAGTTGAAGGTCATCGCGCCCAGCGTCGCCACTGCCTGCGCCGCCGCGAAGCTGGTGTTCGCGCCCTGGAACATCGCGGTGAGGAAGGCAAAGTGGACCGCGACGCCCAGCGCGCCGATCGCCGAGAACAAGGCAAAGCGCGCGGGAACGATCCGGCCGAACGCCTTGTCGTAGAGCATCACCAGATATTCGAAGGCGATCGCGCGATCGAGCTTGCTGGCGCCCGCGCCGCGGCTTCTAAAGGCATAAGGTAGCTCGACGAACTTCAGTGGCCGCCGCGCCGAGGTGAAGATGTCGAGCAGGATCTTGAAGCCGATCGCGCTGAGGCGCGGCAGCACTTCGCGGATGGTCTCGATGCGCGCCATGAAGAAGCCGCTCATCGGATCCTTGAGGTCCGCGCCGATCGCGCCGCGGCTGAGGCGTGTGGCGAGCCGCGACTGCGCCGCGCGCTTGTCCGACAGGCCGGCATCGCTGCCCCCGGCAACGAAGCGCGATCCGATCGCGAGATCGAGCGCCGGATCGGCCTCCATCGCCGCGAGCATCCGTGGCAGCAGCGCCTCGTCGTGCTGGAGATCGCCGTCGATCACCGCGACGAGCGGCGCGGCGGTCGCCAGCATCCCCTCAATCACCGCCGAGGCGAGCCCGCGCCGCCCGACGCGCTCGATCACCCGGATGCGCCGGTCGGTCCGCGCCAGTGCGCGCGCCGCATCGGCGGTGCCGTCGGGGCTGTTGTCGTCGACGAAGATCGCTTCCCAGGCGACGCCCTCAAGCACCGCCGCGAGCCGCGCGGCCAGCTCGGCGATATTGGCCGATTCCTGGAAGACGGGGATGATGATGGCGAGCGCGATCGGCCCGTCCGCCGCAGCCCTCGTCTCATCCTCGCGCATGTCGATCATCGCTGGCGGACTAGCGGCTTTCCGTGACAGGTAGAAGAGGGCGGCGCGCGCGTCCCCAGCGGCTGCCGACTCGCTTGACTCGGGCCGGGGCCATCCCTATTTGCGTCTCATCCCGAAACCGGAAATTCCGGCGGCGCATTCCGTGCGCGCGCCGCTTTCGTCCGTTCAAGGGCTGCCCGATTCGCCGGGCCATCGAAGCGCTGAGATAGGGCGGGACGCCATCCGCCCTGTGGAGCAGGAGAAAAAGTCACATGGCACGTATCGCGGGTGTCAACATCCCGACCAACAAGCGCGTAGTGATCGCGCTGACCTACATTCACGGCATCGGCCGCACCAAGGCCGTGGAAATCGCCAACAAGCTCGGCATCGCGCCGGAGCGCCGCGTGCAGGACCTTTCGGATCAGGAAGTGCTCCAGATCCGCGAGACGATCGACGCCGATCATACGGTCGAGGGCGATCTTCGTCGCGAGACCGCGATGAACATCAAGCGGCTGATGGATCTCGCCTGCTATCGCGGCCTTCGCCATCGCAAGGGCCTTCCGGTCCGCGGCCAGCGCACGCACACAAACGCGCGCACCCGCAAGGGCAAGGCCAAGCCGATCGCCGGCAAGAAGAAGTAAGTCCGCAGGGGCTGATTTCTCCGCCGGCGCGTCTCAGACTGCACCGGCGTCACGCAAGACTTTAGGTTAGGTCAGAAGAAATGGCACAAGCACCGCAGCGCCTTCGCCGTCGCGAGCGCAAGAATATCTCCGCCGGCGTCGCGCACGTGAACGCGACGTTCAACAACACGATGATCACCATCACCGACGCGCAGGGCAACGCCATCGCCTGGTCGTCCGCGGGCATGATGGGCTTCAAGGGCAGCCGCAAGTCGACGCCTTATGCCGCCCAGGTCGCCGCCGAGGATGCCGGCAAGAAGGCCGCCGATCACGGCGTTCGCACCCTCGAGGTCGAGGTCAAGGGTCCGGGTTCGGGCCGCGAGTCGGCGCTCCGTGCGCTGCAGGCGGTCGGCTTCCAGATCACCTCGATCCGCGACGTGACGCCGATCCCGCACAACGGCGTCCGCCCGTCCAAGCGTCGCCGCGTCTGAGGACGGCTTGAGGGCCGCGGTTCGCCGCGGCTCCGCCCTCCTCGCTTACGAAGTCCAAAAGGCGGGGACCGCCCCCCGCCCGAGCCCAAGGGAAGACCATGGCCGTCAACGCAAAGAACTGGCAGGAAATGAAGAAGCCCAACGCGCTCGAGAAGAAGGCCGGAGGCGACAGCCGCCGCAAGGCGACCTTCGTCGCCGAGCCGCTGGAGCGCGGCTTCGGCCTGACGCTCGGCAACTCGCTGCGCCGCGTGCTTCTCTCGTCGCTGCAGGGCGCCGCCGTCACCGCGATCAAGATCGAAGGCGTGCTGCACGAATTCTCGAGCCTCGCGGGTGTCCGCGAGGACGTCACCGACATCGTCCTCAACGTGAAGCAGGTCGCGCTCAAGATGGAAGGCGAGGGCTCCAAGCGCCTCCAGCTTTCCGCCACCGGCCCCGGTGAAGTCACCGCCGGCCAGATCGCGACGAGCGGCGACATCGAGGTGATGAACCCCGATCTCGTGCTCTGCCATCTCGACGACGGCGCGACGCTCAACATGGAGCTCACCGCGGAAGTCGGCAAAGGCTATGTGCCCGCCGCCGCCAACCGCCCGGTCGATGCGCCGATCGGCCTGATCCCGGTCGACGCGCTCTACTCGCCGGTCCGCCAGGTCAGCTACAAGGTCGAGAACACCCGCGTCGGGCAGGAGCTCGATTACGACAAGCTGACGCTGACCGTCGAGACCGACGGCACGGTCACGCCGGACGACGCGATCGCTTATGCGGCGCGCATCCTGCAGGACCAGCTCCAGCTCTTCGTCCACTTCGACGAGGGCATCGCCCATGCCGTCCCGACCACCGCGGGCCTCGCGGCGACCGGCACCATGGACACGGAGGCCGACGCCAACCAGCTCAACCGCTATCTCTTGAAGAAGGTGGACGAGCTGGAGCTTTCGGTGCGTTCGGCCAACTGCCTCAAGAACGACAACATCATCTACATCGGCGATCTCGTCCAGAAGACCGAAGCCGAGATGCTGCGCACGCCGAACTTCGGCCGCAAGAGCCTCAACGAGATCAAGGAAGTCCTCTCGTCGATGGGCCTGCGCCTCGGCATGGACATCCCCGGCTGGCCGCCCGAGAATATCGAGGAAATGGCCAAGAAGCTGGAACAGGAACTGATGGGCTGAGGCCCGCCTGTCACATTGGAATGAAGAAGGGCCGCTCCCGCGAGGGGGCGGCCCTTCTGCTTTGAACCGCATATGTGCCAAGCTGCGGAATGGTCGATACCACTGCCCTCTTCATCCTGGCGATGCTGCCGAAGAAGACGGCAAGTTCGACGTCGCGCGCCAAATGTTCGAGCGCGGCGCAGCGCTGGGCGACGACTATTGCATGAGCCGCCTGGCGCATATGTTCGACGTCGGCACGGGCGTGCCGGTCGATAAGGACAGAGCGATGCGCCTCTATCGGCGCGCCTGGCGGATCGGCCGAAACATTGCGGCGGGCAACAACATCGCCATCCTCTATCGGGAACGCGGCAACCTCCGCGCGATGTTCCAGTGGTTCACTCGCGTCGCCGAAACGGGCGATGGGAGCGCGCAGCTCGATATCGCGAAATGCTATCTGGACGGCACCGGGGTGCGCGCGGATCGCCAGATGGCGCTGCGATCTTTAACGGCGGCGGTCCGTTCCGATTATATTTCGGAATATGAGCGGGAGGAAGCGCAGGCGCTGCTCGCTACGCTTAGTTTGAAAGCTGTTTGAAGCCCTCGCACTCGCGCTAGCGTGGAGCGGGTGAAGGGAATCGAACCCTCGTCGTAAGCTTGGGAAGCTTCTGCTCTACCATTGAGCTACACCCGCGTTCCGGCATCAATTAGGGCGCGCCGCCGGGGTTGTCGAGATGGCCGTCATGCGCTTTGTGGGCAGGCAAATCGAACCTTTGCCGCCCGGCCGGCGTTCAGGACAGCGGACATGACACGCATCTTCCACGTTTCCGATCTCCATTTCGGCAAGGCCGACCATGCCGCGCTCGACTGGTTCGCAGCGACGGTGGAGGCGGAGCGGCCCAATGCGGTGGTCTGCACCGGTGATCTCACGATGCGGGCGCGCTCGGCCGAGTTCGAAGCGGCGGCGAAGTGGCTGGAGGCGCTGCCGGTGCCGGTCTCGGTGGAACCAGGCAACCACGATCTTCCCTATTTCAACCCGTTCGAGCGGTTCGTTCGGCCCTATCGCCGCTTCGGCCGCGTCCAGAAGCTGGTCGAGCGGCCCCTGGATTTGAAGGGCGTGTCGATCGTCCCGCTGCGCACCACCGCGCGCGCGCAATGGCGGCACAATTGGTCGTGGGGCGTGGTCAACAAGGACAGCTTGCGCAAAGCCGTCGAACTGCTCGCCAGCGCCGATCCCGATCACATCTGCATCGTCGCCGCGCATCATCCGCTGGTCGACAAGCAGGGGCTGGAATCGAGCGGACGCACGCTGCGCGGGCGCGCGGCGCTCAAGATCTTGGCGGAAGCGGGGGCGCATGCAGTGATCTCGGGCCATGTCCACGATCCGTTCGATATCGCGCATGCGATCGGCGATCGCCAGATCCGCATGATCGGCGCGGGTACGCTTTCCGAACGCACGCGATCTACGCGGCCCTCGTTCAACGAACTGGTCGCCGAGGGCGGCCGGCTGGAGCTGAAACTCAGGGTTATGGACTGAGGGGCCACCTCGAACCGCCGTCATGCTGAACTTGTTTCAGCATCCCTCTCGATGAAAGTCGCGACCGTCTCCGGCATGGACCCTGAAACAAGTTCAGGGTGACGATGGCGGTTATGGCTGCGGCTTGTGGTGACGGGTTGAACGCCAATGCCGCTGTTCCCCGGCGAAAGCCGGGGCCCAGTCTGTGTCGGACGGCGGCCATTGGGCCCCGGCTTTCGCCGGGGAACATTAGGCCGCCTTCAGCACCAGCGCGCCGTCGCCCTCGTCGACCTTCACCGTCGATCCGTCGCGCACCTCGCCTCTGAGAATCTTGTCGGCGAGCGGGTCCTGCAGATATTTCTGCACCGCGCGCTTCAAGGGCCGCGCGCCGTAGACCGGATCGTAGCCGACCCGGCCGAGCCACGCCCGCGCGCCGTCGGTGAGATCGAGCGTGATCTTGCGGTCCTTGAGCAGCCGCTGGACGCGCGCGACCTGGATGTCGACGATCGGCGCCATGTGCCCCGCCGCCAGCCGGTGGAACAGGATGATCTCGTCCAGCCGGTTGAGGAATTCGGGCCGGAAGTGGCCGCGTACCACCTCCATCACCTGCGGCTCGACATCGGCCACCGCCTGATCGTCACCGAGCCCGGCGAGATACTGGCTGCCGAGGTTCGAAGTCAGGATGATGAGCGTGTTGGTGAAATCGACCGTGCGGCCCTGCCCGTCGGTAAGGCGCCCGTCGTCGAGCACCTGGAGCAGGATGTTGAACACGTCCGCGTGCGCCTTCTCGACCTCGTCGAACAACACGACCTGATAGGGGCGGCGGCGGACGGCCTCGGTGAGCACGCCGCCTTCCTCATAGCCGACATAGCCCGGCGGCGCGCCGACCAGCCGCGCGACGCTGTGCTTCTCCATGAACTCGCTCATGTCGACGCGCACCATCGCGGCATCGTCGTCGAACAGGAAACCGGCGAGCGCGCGGGTGAGCTCGGTCTTGCCGACGCCGGTCGGTCCCAGGAACAGGAACGAGCCGAGCGGCCGGTTGGGATCCTGGAGGCCCGCACGGGCGCGGCGGACGGCGGCGGAGACGGCCTTCACCGCATCCTCCTGGCCGATCACGCGCTTGCCGATGATCGCTTCCATCTGGAGCAATTTCTCCCGCTCGCCCTCCAGCATCCGGTCGACCGGAATGCCGGTCCAGCGGCTGACGACCGACGCGATGTCCTCGGCGGTGACTTCCTCGCGCAGCATCGCGCCGGCGCCCGCGGCCTGCGCCGCGTCGAGCTGCTTCTCGAGGCCCGGGATGGTGCCGTATGAAAGCTCGCCCGCCTTGGCGAGGTCGCCCGCCCGCTGCGCCTGTTCCAGCTCGAGCCGCGCCGCCTCCAGCTTCTCGCGGACCTTGGCCTCGCCCGCGATCTTGTCCTTCTCCGCCTGCCAGCGCGCGGTCAGCTCGCCGGACTGTTGCTCGAGATTGGCGAGATCGGCCTCCAGAGTCGCGAGCCGGTCCTTGGAGGCCTGGTCGGTCTCCTTCTTCAGCGCCTCGCGCTCGATCTTGAGTTGGATGATGCGCCGGTCGAGGCTTTCGATCTCCTCGGGTTTGGACTCCACCTCCATGCGCAGCCGCGACGCGGCCTCGTCCATCAGGTCGATTGCCTTGTCGGGAAGAAAGCGGTCCGAGATGTAGCGGTTGGAGAGCGTCGCGGCGGAAACCAGCGCGCCGTCGGTGATGCGCACGTTGTGGTGCGCCTCATATTTCTCCTTGAGGCCGCGGAGAATCGAGATCGTGTCCTCGACGGTCGGCTCGCCGACGAACACGGGCTGGAACCGCCGCTGGAGGGCCGGGTCCTTCTCGACATATTTGCGATATTCGTCGAGCGTGGTGGCGCCGATGCAGTGCAGCTCGCCGCGGGCGAGCGCTGGCTTCAGGAGGTTGCCCGCGTCCATCGCACCTTCGGCCTTGCCGGCGCCGATCAGCGTGTGCATCTCGTCGATGAAGAGGACGATCTCGCCCTCGGCTTGGCGCACCTCGTCGAGGACGCCCTTCAGCCGCTCCTCGAACTCGCCGCGATATTTCGCGCCCGCGATGAGGGCGCCCATGTCGAGCGCCATCAGCCGCCGGTCCTTGAGGCTGTCGGGCACGTCGCCATTGGCGATGCGCAGCGCCAGCCCTTCGGCGATCGCGGTCTTGCCGACGCCGGGGTCGCCGATCAGCACCGGATTGTTCTTTGTGCGGCGGGCGAGGATCTGGACGGTGCGGCGGATTTCCTCGTCGCGGCCGATGACCGGATCGAGCTTGCCGTCGCGCGCCGCCTGGGTGAGGTCGCGCGCGAACTTCTTGAGCGCGTCGTAACGGTCTTCGGCAGAGGCCGTGTCGGCGTTGCGGCCGCCGCGCAATTCGTTGATCGCGGTGTTGAGCGCCTCGGGCTTCAGCCCCGCTTCGGCGAGCGCCTTGCCCGCATCGGTGGTGGTGGCGAGCGCCAGCGCGAGCAGCATCCGCTCGACCGTCACGTAGGAATCGCCTGCCTTGGACGCGATCTGCTCGGCCTGGTCGAGGAGGCGGATCGTCTCCCCGTCCAGCCCCGGCGCCGCGCTCGCGCCGCTGCCCGTCACCGCCGGCATGCGCGCCAGCGACGCGTCGACCGCGCGGACCGCGGCGTCAGCACTTGCGCCGGCGCGCGCGATCAGCCCCGCGGCCATGCCCTGATCGTCCTCCAGCAGCGCCTTCAGCAAGTGCGCCGGGGTGATCCGCTGGTGGTTCATGCGGAGCGCGACGGTCTGCGCCGACTGCAGGAACCCGCGCGCCCGATCGGTGAATTTCTCAAGGTTCATGACAGCCCCTCAATTGCCGTTCGAGCGGATATGGTGTTGCCCGAAAACAACACAAGATGGAGCCCCACTGCCGTCACCCTGAACTTGTTTCAGGGTCCATGTTGGAGACGGTCGCGATTGTCACCGGAATGGATGCTGAAACAAGTTCAGCATGACGGTTAGGAACAATCATTGTCGAGGCAACGGCTCGAAGCCCAAGCCGATTGCCAGATCGCCCCATTGCGGGTTTGCCGCTTCGACCAGGTTGATTTTCCAACCGCGATGCCAGCGCTTGAGCTGCTTTTCGCGGAGGATTGCGGCCTCCATGTCATCGTAAGACTCGTAATGGACGAGCCGGTGAACGCGGTAGCGCGCGGTGAAGCCCCCGGTCGCGCCGCTGCGATGTTGCCAGATCCGCGCCATGAGATCCGAGGTACCCCAATGTAGAGCGTCCCGCGTGGCGCGCTGGCTAGGATGTAAACCGCCGGACTCCGCTCCATACCCGTCACCCTGAACTTGTTTCAGGGTCCATGCGGGAGACGATCGCGACCGTCACCGGGATGGATGCTGAAACGAGTTCAGCATGACGAATAGGTGAGCGCGCCTCACTTCCCCGCCTTCGCCGCCTTCGGGGCGTCCTTGGCGAAGGTATCGCCGAAGAAGCTGTCCTGGTACCAGCGCGGCGCCTCGGGGGCGTCGGCGATTTCGCGGGCGATGGCGTAGTTGATCCGCGCGAACTTGGCGGCGGCGTTCCAGTCGAAGGGCAGGTCGGTCTGGTCGCTGACCTTGTGGTAGTGCGTCGCGAGGAAGTCCTTGAAGATCTTCTCGCCGCCATTGGCGAAGCCGGTCATCAGGAACACCGAGGGCACGCCTTCCTGCACGAAGCGGTAATGGTCGGAGCGGGTGAAGAGGTTCTGCTCGGGCATCGGATCGGGGGAGAGCTTGACGCCCGCCGACGCCGTGGCGCGGTCGACGATCGGGCCGAGCGTCGAATGCTCCGCGCCGAACGCGACGACATCGGTGAAGTCGTAGAGCAGCACCGGCATGTCGAGATTCACGACCGCGACCACCTTGCCGGGTGCCGGCACCGCAGGATATTTCGCGAGATATTGCGCGCCGAGCAGGCCCTTCTCCTCGGCTGTCACCGCCGCGAACAGGATCGGGCGCTTGGGCGCGACGCCGCTGGCGACGAAAGCGCGCGCCGCTTCCAGCATCGTCGCGACACCCGAGGCATTGTCCATCGCGCCGTTGTAGATGCGGTCGCCGTCGGCTTTCTTGGCGTCGATCCCCTCATGGTCGAGATGCGCCATCAGCAGCACATATTCGTTGGCGAGCGCGGGATCGGAGCCGGGCAGCATCGCGATGACGTTGGGGCTCTTCGTCTCGCTGTGCGCGCTGGCGCGGGTGATGCCGACGGTCTGCTTGAGCGCGAAGCCCTTGGGCTTGCCTCCCGCCTTGGCCGCCTCGCCGAGCACCGTCTTCAGGCTGCGCGGCGCGCCGGCGAACAGGTTCGCTGCCGCTTCCTCGTTGAACTGCGCGCCGAAGCGCAGGCCCGGAGCGTCGTCGAACGGCTGGCCGTCGGGCTTCAGCCAGGTGAAGCCCGGCTCGCCCGCATAGCGCTGGCGGAGCGCCCAGGGCGCGACCTTCAGCGCTTCTGGCGTCAGGATCGAGACCATGCCGACCGCGCCCTGCCGCTCCGCCGCGCTGCCTTTGTCGGTGGCGAGATGCGCGCCGATGTCGCTCGCCATGCCCTTGGGGAAGCCGCTCAGCACCGCGACGACCTTCCCCTTGACGTCGAGCCCGGCATAATCGTCGATGCCGCGATCGGGCGCGTGAAGGCCGTAGCCCGCGAACACCACCGGCAACCCGGCGATCGTCTGGCTGGTCTCGAACGCGCTCGGCCCCATCAGCACCTGCGGGCCGTTCTCATAACTCTTGCCGCCGATCGTCAGCACCGGCGCAGGGTCGGCGAGCTTGGTCTCGCGGAAGCGCACCTCCTGATACCAGCCGTCCTTCGATGCGGGCTTGAGCCCCATCGATTCGAACCGCGTCGCGACGAAGTGCGCGGCGATGTCGTAGCCGCGCGTCCCCGTGTCGCGCCCTTCGAGCAGATCGTCGGCGAGAAACTCGATGTCGGCCTTCACCCGGTCCGCCGAGAATTCCGGCTGGGCAGGCGCCTGCGCGGGCGCAGCGGAAGCGAGCAGGGCGGCGGCGACGGCGGCGAAGGCAAGGCGCATGGAAATCCCCTTTGTGATGCGGGCGCGACTATAGCGGCGGTTCGTCGCGGGAAAAGGGTGACTCAGCGTGTTGCATCACCAAGGCCCCTCGCTATGGTGCCGCGGCCTTTGATGAAATGGAGTCGCCCGATGCGCCGCCTGCTGCTGCCGTTCGTCCTGCTTTTGGCGCTCGCGCTTCCCGCCTGCACCCAGACGGCCTCCAGCGATGCGCCGCGCGCGGCGGCTGCCGCCCCGGCGCCGCTCCAGCCCGCCGTCGACGCCGCGAGCCTGGTCGGCCGCGTCGACATCCCGCACGAGAATTTCACGCTGGCGAACGGCCTGCGCGTTGTCGTCCACGAGGATCGCAAGGCGCCGATCGTCGCGGTCAGCATCTGGTACAATGTTGGCTCAAAGGACGAGCCCAAGGGCAAGACCGGCTTCGCCCATCTCTTCGAGCATCTGATGTTCAACGGATCGGAGAATGCGCCGGGCGACTATTTCGAGCCGATGCAGCAGATCGGCGCCACCGATCTCAACGGCACCACCTGGTTCGATCGCACCAATTATTTCCAGACGGTGCCGCGCGCCGCACTGGAAACCACGTTGTTCCTGGAAAGCGACCGGATGGGCCACTTGCTCGGCGCGGTGACCAAGGAGGTGCTCGATAACCAGCGCGGCGTCGTCCAGAACGAGAAAAGGCAGGGCGACAACGAGCCCTACGGCCTCGTCGAATATGCGCAGCTTTCGGCGCTGTTCCCGGAAGGGCATCCCTATCATCACTCGACGATCGGCTCGATGGCCGATCTCGACGCCGCCAGCCTCAACGACGTTAAGCAGTGGTTCCGCGACAAATACGGCCCCAACAATGCGGTGCTGGTTCTCGCGGGCGACATCAATGCCGCCGAGGCGCGGCCGCTGGTCGAGAAATATTTCGGCGACATCCCGCGCGGCGCGGTCAACAGCCCCGCCCAGGCGCCGGTGCCGACGCTGCCAGCGCCGGTCAACGAGACGATGCACGACAAGGTCGCGATGACGCGGCTCTATCGCAACTGGGCGGTGCCCGGGCTGCTCGATCCGGACACCGACGCGCTCGACGTCGCCGCGCAGGTGTTCGGCGGGCTCGCCAGTTCGCGGCTCGACAACGCGCTG
Organism: Allosphingosinicella indica; assembly: GCF_900177405.1. Taxonomy (NCBI): domain Bacteria; kingdom Pseudomonadati; phylum Pseudomonadota; class Alphaproteobacteria; order Sphingomonadales; family Sphingomicrobiaceae; genus Allosphingosinicella; species Allosphingosinicella indica. The sequence goes on from NZ_LT840185.1 coordinate 1,510,187, forward strand.
GTCCGCGGCGACCAGACGGCGGTAAGCGCGAGCGCGCAGGTCCAGAAATTCCACCGCATCTCGATCTTCGAAGTGATCGTCAACGTGAAGCCGGGGGTCGATGCGGGTGCGGTCGCGCAGAAGCTCGATGCGCTGATGGCGGACTTCATCGCCAAGGGCCCGACCGAGGACGAGGTCCGCCGCGTCGTGATGCAGGAGGTCGCGGGCCGGATCCGCGGGCTCGAGCAGGTCGGCGGCTTCGGCGGCAAGGCGGTCGCGCTTGCGGAGGGCGAGCTCTACGCGAACGATTCCGATTTCTACAAAAAGCAGCTCCAGGGGCTTGCCGCGATGACGCCGGAGACGGTGCGCGCGGCGATGCAGAAGTGGCTGACGCGGCCGGTCTATGCGCTGGCGGTCGAGCCGGGCGAGCGCGGCGCCTATGAAGAGGCGCAGGCCTCGGGCAAAGGCGGCACGATCCGTCCGCGCTACTATCGCACCCCGCAGGAGGGCGAGCAGCCGCTGGCGCCGATGCCGCGCAGCTTCCAGGGCGTCGATCGCTCGAAGCTGCCGCCGGTCGGCGCGATCGGCGATCTCGAATTTCCCGCGATCGAGCGGGCGCAACTTTCCAACGGCATTCCGGTCGTCTTCGCGCGCCGCGCGACGGTGCCGGTGGTGCGCGTGTCGATCCAGTTCGACGCGGGCTATGCCTCCGATCCCAAGTCCAAACTCGGCCTGCAGAGCCTGATGGCGGCGCTGCTCGACGAGGGTACGACGTCGCTCGACGCGGTCGGCATCGCCGAGGCGCAGGAGCGGCTGGGCGCGCAGATCAGCACCGGCGCGACGCTCGATCGCACCAGCGTGACGCTCGCCGCGCTGACGCCCAATCTCGCGCCGTCGCTCGATCTGATGGCCGATATCGTCCGCAACCCCGCCTTCGATCCCAAGGAGATCGAGCGGTTGCGCGCGCAGCGCCTCGCCGGCATCGCCAGCGAGCTGACTCAGCCAACCGGCATCGCGCTCCGCACGCTGCCGCCGCTGCTCTACGGCGACGCGCACCCCTATGGCGTGCCGTTCACCGGATCGGGCACAGTTGATGACGTCAAGTCGCTGACCCGGGAGGACATTGTCTCCGCGCACGCCAATTGGGTGCGGCCCGACAATGCGCAGATCTTCGTCGTCGGCGACGCCAATCTCGCTGAAATCATGCCGTTGCTGGAGGCGCGGTTCGGCGCCTGGGCGGTGCCGGCGGGCGCGCGGCCGGAGAAGAGCTTCGCCGCGCCGATCCCGGCCGCGAAGCCCCGCATCGTCCTCATCAACCGGCCGAATTCGCCGCAGTCGCTGATCCTGGCGGGCGAAATCATGCCGCTCAACGGCACCGACGACCTGACCACTCTGCTCGCCGCCAACGATGTTCTCGGCGGCAGCTTCCTCTCGCGCCTCAACTTAGATCTGCGCGAGACCAAGGGCTGGGCCTATGGCGTCCAGGGCTTCGTCAACCGCGTCGAGCATCAGGTGCCCTATTTGGTTTACGCGCCCGTCCAGTCGGACCGCACCGGCGACTCGATCGCGGCGCTGCGCGATCAGATGACCCAGTTCCTCGGCAAGAAGGGCATCACCCCGGAGGAGCTGACCCGCACGCTCAACGGCAATATCCGCGAGCTGCCGGGCAGCTATGAGACGTCGCCCGCCGTTCTCTCCGCGATCCAGGGCAATGCGCTCTACAAGCGGCCCGACGACTATCAGGCGACGCTCGCCAGCCGCTACCGCACGATGACCGCGCCGGAGCTCGACAAGGCGATCCGCGCCGCTGTCGATCCCAAGAAGCTCGTCTGGGTGGTGATCGGCGACGCCGCCAAGGTAAGGCCGCAGCTCGAGAAGCTGGGGATGCCGATCGAAGTGAAGACGCTGGAGTAGGACCCTCTCCCGCTCGCGGGATAGGAGCGAGACTTGGCGGTGCGGCAACGGAGCGCCTTAGTCGCAGCGGTGAGGGTGGGTGGGGCGGCCTCATGCTCGCTGCGCTCGCACCCTCACCCCAACCTCTCCCGCAAGCGGGAGAGGGGACAGCCCCGCGCGGAGATACTCACTCCGCGTTCGACAGCATCGGCGCACTCGATTAAGACGGCGCGATGACAGAGCGACCGCACACGCCCCTTCTGGACACCGTCGATACGCCGGCCGATCTCCGCCGGCTCGATCCCGGCCAGCTCCGCCAGTTCGCCGACGAGCTGCGCGCCGAGACGATCTCCGCCGTTTCGGTCACCGGCGGGCATCTCGGCGCGGGACTCGGCGTGGTCGAGCTGACCGCGGCGCTCCACTATGTCTTCGACACGCCCGAAGACCGGCTGATCTGGGACGTCGGCCACCAATGTTATCCGCACAAGATCCTCACCGGGCGGCGCGACCGCATCCGCACCCTGCGCATGGGCGGCGGCCTGTCCGGCTTCACCAAGCGCAGCGAGAGCGAATATGATCCGTTCGGCGCCGCGCACAGCTCGACCTCGATCTCGGCGGCGCTGGGCTTCGCAATCGCCAACAAGCTGAACGACCGTCCGGGCAAGGCGATCGCGGTGATCGGCGACGGCGCGATGAGCGCCGGCATGGCCTATGAAGCGATGAACAATGCCGAGGCCGCGGGCAACCGGCTGATCGTCATCCTCAACGACAACGACATGTCGATCGCGCCGCCGGTGGGCGGGCTTTCCAACTATCTCGCGCGGCTCGTCTCGTCGGGCAAATATCTCACGGTGCGCGACATCGCGCGCAAGGTCGCGCGGCGGCTGCCGGGGCCTATCCACAATGCTGCGCGCAAGGTGGAAGAATATGCCCGGGGCATGGCGACCGGCGGCACGCTCTTCGAGGAGCTGGGCTTCTACTACGTCGGCCCGATCGACGGCCACAATATCGAGGCGCTGGTCGAGGTGCTGGAGAATGTCCGCGACGCCGAGGAAGGGCCGATGCTCGTCCACGTCGTCACCAAGAAGGGCAAGGGCTATGCCCCGGCCGAGGCGGCGGCGGACAAATATCACGGCGTCGTGAAGTTCGATGTCGTCACCGGCAAGCAGGACAAGGGGCCGGGCGGCGGCCCGCCGGCTTATCAAAACGTGTTCGGCGAGACGCTGGCGAAGCTGGCGGACGACGACGACCGTATCTGCGCGATCACCGCGGCGATGCCGTCGGGCACCGGCGTCGACAGGTTCGCGCAGGCACATCCGGCGCGCGCGTTCGACGTCGGCATTGCCGAGCAGCATGCCGTCACCTTCGCTGCCGGCCTCGCCGCGCAGGGGATGCGGCCGTTCGTCGCCATCTATTCAACCTTCCTGCAGCGCGCCTACGATCAGGTCGTCCACGACGTCGCGATCCAGAACCTGCCCGTCCGCTTCGGCATGGACCGCGCCGGGCTTGTCGGCGCCGACGGATCGACCCACGCGGGCAGCTTCGATCTCGCCTATCTCTGCACCCTGCCCAATTTCGTCGTCATGGCGCCGTCGGACGAGGCGGAACTGGCGCAGATGGTGCGCACCATGCAGCTCCACGACGACGGGCCGATCGCGGTGCGCTATCCGCGCGGCAATGGCACCGGCGTCGTGATTCCCGACGCGCTCGAGCCGCTGGCGATCGGCAAGGGCCGCGTCGTTCGCGAGGGCAAGAAGGTCGCGATCCTGTCGCTCGGCACGCGGCTGGCGGAGGCGCTCAAGGCCGCCGATCAGCTCGATGCGCGGGGCCTTTCCACCACCGTTGCGGACCTCCGCTTTGCCAAGCCGCTCGACGAGGAACTGATCCGCCGCCTGCTCGCCACGCACGAAGTTGCGGTGACGATCGAGGAAGCCGCGGTCGGCGGATTGGGCGCGCATGTCCTGACCCTCGCCAGCGACGCCGGGCTCACCGACGCCGGCCTCAAGATCCGCACCATGCGCCTCCCCGACCGTTTCCAGGACCAGGACAAGCCCGAGAAGCAATATGCCGAGGCGGGGCTGGATGCCGACGCGATCGTCGACACGGTCCTGAAGGCCCTTCGCCACAACAGCGCGGGGGTTGTCGAGGGGGCGCGGGCGTAACCGTGGCGGAAAGCGAGAGGGACTGGCCCGGACCGCTTGCCGCCTATCTCGACGCGCTGACGGCCTTCGATGCCATGCGAAAATTCCTGGAAAATTGGTGGGTGCGTAGCGGGTCGCCGGATCAAAGCGTGTTCGAGGGCGGTGACGTCGCTTGGCTTTTGTCGGCGTGCGACCGTACGGCGGCAGGCGACGGCGCTCCGGCTGATCTGGCGATGTGGGAAGACTGGCAACAGGCTGTCACCGAAGTTCGTCGGACTAGATAGACTGTATTTCTGGTGGTGGCTAAACAACGCGCTGACCAGCTTCTCGTCGAACGCGGGCTTGTGGAGAGCCGGGCGCGGGCGCAGGCTTTGATCCTGGCGGGGGCGGTGTTCTCGGGCGAGCGCAAGATCGACAAGGCGGGGCAGCCGCTCGCCGCCGATGCGCCGCTGGAGGTACGCGGGCGCGATCATCCCTGGGTGTCGCGCGGCGGGATCAAGCTTGCCCATGCGCTCGATCATTTCGGCTGGGACGTCACGGGCGCGGTCGGGCTCGACGTCGGTTCGTCCACCGGCGGGTTCACCGACGTACTGCTCCAGCGCGGCGCGGCCAAAGTGTTCGCGATCGACGTCGGCACCAATCAGCTCGCCTGGAAGCTGCGTTCCGATCCGCGCGTCATCGTCCACGAGCAGACCAACGCGCGCTATCTCACCCGCGAGATCGTGCCCGATCCCGTGGACATCGTGGTTTGCGACGCGAGTTTCATATCCTTGTCAAAAGTGCTCGATACGGCGCTCGACATGGCGGCGGAGCGGGCGCGGTTGGTGGCGCTGGTCAAGCCGCAGTTCGAGGCGGAGCGATCCGAAATCGGCAAGGGCGGGGTGGTCCGCGACCCTGCCGTTCATCTTAGAGTCTGCGAAGATGCTGCACGGTGGGTCGAATCGAGGCAATGGTGCGTTGAGGGAATAGTTGAAAGTCCGATCCAGGGTCCCGAAGGAAATGTCGAATTTCTGCTCGCCGCAGTCCGCGGTTGATCGCTGCCGTGTGTCGGGCTAGCGGCGCGTGGTGTATCGGATACGTCGCTTCATCCCGCTGATCGCACTTCTCGCCGCCGCATGCACGGGCGGGGAGACCAAGGAACGTGAGCGTCCCGCGCCCACGGTGAGCGCCGCTGCTGCCGAGATGACGCGCTTTGCGGATTCGATCGAGGCGGTGGGCACCGCGCTCGCCAACGAGCAGGTGACGCTTTCCGCGCCGGTGACCGAGCGGATCGTGCGCCTCAATTTCGACGACGGCGCCTTTGTGCGCAGCGGCCAGACCATCGCAGTGCTCTCGCAGGGTCAGCAGACCGCGTCGCTCAACGAGGCGCAGGCGCGCGCCCGCGAGGCGCAGCAGCAGCTCAGCCGCGTCGAGGAGCTCAAGAACCGCGGCTTCGCGACCACCTCCAGCCTCGACACGCAGGTCGCCGCCGCTGCTGCTGCGCGCGCGCAGGCGGCCGGGGCGCGGGCCGAGATCGCCGACCGGATCGTCAAGGCGCCCTTCTCAGGCTGGGTGTCGCTTCGCAACATCTCCGCCGGTGCCGTCGTCCAGGCGGGAACCGAGATCGCGACGATCAGCGACCTCTCCTCGATCAAGCTCGATTTCCCGGTGCCCGAGACGATGCTGTCGGCGATCCGCACCGGCCAGCCGATCGTCGCGCGCGCTGCTGCGTGGCCCGACGAGCGGTTCAGCGGGCAGATTTCGACGATCGACCCCGTGATCAATCCCAACACCCGCGCCGTCACGGTGCGCGCGCGGCTGCCCAATCCCGGCAACCGGCTGAAGCCCGGGATGCTGCTGACGGTGAATATCGAGACCGCGCCGCGCGCCGCACTTGCGGTGCCCGAGCTTGCGGTGGTGGGAGAGGGCGACAATCGCTTCGTTTATGTGGTCGGCGCCGACAACAAGGTCCGCCGTACCAACGTCAAGACCGGCATGCGCGCCGACGGCAAGATCGAGATCGTCGAGGGCCTGCCGCAAAACGCGCGGGTGGTGACCGAAGGCGTCGTAAAGCTGGCCGATGGCATGGCGGTGCGGGTGACGGGGGCCGAGCAGGTCCGCCGTGATACGCCCGCGCCGGGCACGCCCAGCGCGACCGGCAGCTAGCGGTCGATGCAACTCTCCGACGTCTCGGTCAAACGGCCCGTCTTCGCCGCGGTTCTGGCGATCCTGATCGTGGTTGTCGGCATCGTCGGTTTCTTCAGCCTCTCGATCCGCGAATATCCGGATGTCGATCCGCCGATCGTGTCGGTCGATACGGTCTACACGGGCGCCGCCGCATCGGTGGTGGAGGCGCGCGTGACGCAAGTCCTCGAGCAGAGCCTGTCGGGCATCGAGGGGCTGCAGACGATCACGTCGCGGTCGCGTGACGGGCAGTCGGACATTACGCTGGAATTCGCCGCCGGGCGTGATGTCGACATCGCCGCCAACGACGTGCGCGATCGGATCGGCCGGGTCACCGACGATCTGCCCGACGAAGTCCTGCCGCCGGAGGTCCGCAAGGTCGATGCCGATGCGTCGCCGATCATGTTCCTCGTCATTTCCAAGCCGGGCTGGGACCGGCTCCAGCTCTCCGACTATGTTGATCGTACCCTCGTCGACCGGTTTTCGGCGATCGACGGCGTAGCGCGGGTGTTCATCGGCGGAGAGGCGCGTCCGGCGATGCGCATCTGGCTCAATCCGGAGCGGCTCGCCGCTTATTCGCTGACCCCCGGCGACATCGAGACCGCGCTCCGCTCGCAGAATGTCGAGCTTCCCGCGGGCCGCCTCGAATCCGCCGATCAGAACGTCACCCTGCGCGTCGACCGGCCGTTCGCGACCGCGCAGCAGTTTGCGGGGCTCATCGTCGGGCGCGGATCGGACGGTTATCTCGTCCGCCTCGGCGATGTCGGGCGTGTCGAGCAGGGCCCGGAAAATCCCTATTCGGCGTTTCGGATGAACGGCAACAATGCGGTCGGCCTCGGTATTGTCCGCCAGTCTGGCGCGAACACGCTTGCGGTGGCGGATCAGGTGAAGCGCGTCGCGAACGAGATGCAGCCGAACCTTCCCGAAGGCATGACGATGGTCGTCGGCTCGGACGATTCGCTGTTCATCAACGAGGCCATCAACAAGGTCTATCTCACCCTTGCCGAGGCAGCCGTGCTCGTGGTGCTGGTGATCTTCCTGTTTCTGGGAAGCTGGCGCGCGACGCTCATCCCGGCGATCACTGTGCCGATCTGCCTGCTCGGCGCCTTCTTCGTCCTCTGGGTCGCAGGCTTCTCGATCAATCTCCTAACGCTGCTCGCGCTCGTCCTCGCGATCGGCATCGTGGTCGACGATGCGATCGTGGTGCTCGAGAATATCTACCATCGCATCGAACAGGGCGAGCCGCCGCTCGCCGCCGCGTTCGAGGGCGCACGGCAGGTCGGGTTCGCGGTCATCTCGATGACGCTCGTCGTTTGCGCGGTGTTCGTGCCCGTGATGTTCATCGCCGGGCAGACGGGCCTGCTGTTCCGCGAGCTGGCGGTGGCGATGATCGGGGCGATCGCCTTTTCGGGCTTCCTCGCGCTCAGCCTGGCGCCGATGCTCTGTTCGAAATTGCTCAAGAACGAGCAGCGCGGACGTTTCGCGGCGTGGCTCGATCGGCGGTTCCAGCGACTCGAAGGCGCCTATGGCCGCCGGCTCGACGGGGTGCTGCGCAAGCCCCTCATCGCGCTGGCCGGGGTCGGTGTCTTGCTGGGCGGTGCCGGCGTGTTGTTCATGACGCTCCAGTCGGAGCTCGCCCCGGCGGAGGACGTCGGCATCCTTTCGGTCAACGTCAACGCGCCCGAAGGTACGGGCTATGACGCGATGGACCGTTACGTGCTCGACGTGCAGGCGCAGCTGCTGCCGATGCTGAAGGAAGGCGATGTCCGCACCGTCATCGCCCGCACGCCCGGCGGCTTCGGCCAGAGCGACGATTTCAATACCGGATCCTACACCGTCTTCCTCAACCAATGGGGCAATCGCGAGAAGACGACGCAGGACGTGGTCAACGACATCAACCGAATGCTCGCGACCATCCCGGCCGTCCGCGGCAATGCCTCGGTCCGCTCCTCGCTCGGCCGCGGCCGCGGACAGCCGATCAACTTCGTCATCGCCGGCAACACCTATGAGGAACTGGCGCAGGCGCGCGACCGCATCCTCGCCGCGGCGGCGGACAACCCCGGCATCATCAATCTCGATTCCGACTATAAGGAATCGAAGCCGCAGATGCGGATCGAGGTCGACACCACCCGCGCCGGCGATCTCGGCGTGTCGGTCGATGCGATCAGTCAGGCGCTGCAGACCCTGCTCGGCTCGCGCCGCGTTTCGACCTATCTCGATCGCGGCGAGGAATATCGCGTCGTCGTCCAGGCCGATGCCCAGCGCCGTTCGACCGAGGCCGATCTCGCATCCATCTACGTGCGCAGCCGCACCGGCGATCTCATCCCGCTCTCCAACCTCGTGACGACGCGCGAGACGGCGGGCGCGCGCGATCTCGGCCGCTACAACAAGCTGCGCGCGATCACGCTCTCGGGCGGCCTCGCGCCCGGCTATTCGCTCGGCCAGGCGCTCGAATTCCTCGAGCAGCAGGCCGCGCAATCCTCCGAGGTCACCGCCATCGGCTATCGCGGCGAAAGTCAGTCGTTCAAGGAATCGGGTGGCTCGATTCTGCTCGTGTTCGGCCTCACCATCCTCGTCGTCTATCTGCTGCTCGCGGCGCAGTTCGAAAGCTTCGTCCATCCGGGGGTGATCATATCCACCGTACCGCTCGCCGTGGCGGGCGGCATCGTCGGGCTGGCGGTGATGGGCCAGTCGCTCAACCTCTACAGTCAGGTCGGCATCGTCATGCTGGTCGGGCTCGCCGCCAAGAACGGCATCCTGATCGTCGAATTCGCGAACCAGTTGCGCGATCAGGGCCGCGACATCGCCGACGCGATCCGCGAAGCCTCGGCGCGACGGCTGCGGCCGATCCTGATGACCTCGATCGCGACCACCGCGGGTGCGGTGCCGTTGATGCTGGCCTCCGGCGCCGGCGCGGGCGCGCGTCAGGCGATCGGCGTGGTCGTTGTGTGGGGCGTCTCCATCGCGACGATCGTCACGCTGTTCCTCATACCTGTCCTCTATTCGCTGCTGGCGCGCTACACCGGCTCTCCGGATGCCGTGAAGCGCAAGCTGGAAGCGCAGCTCGCCGAGCATGGCGAGGGGGCGCCGCACGGTGCGGTGCCGATGCCCGCCGAATAACCCCAGAATAGGGAATGCCAGCATGACCGCCATCGCGTCCCGGTCCCAATTGCGTATGTCCTTTTTCCGCTATGCGCTGTTCACCGTGCCCGCGGTGCTGCTGCTCGGCACGCTCTCCGGCCGGCTCGCCAATTCGGGCTATGGCAATTCCTGGTTCGATGCGCTGGTGAAGCCCGATCTGATGCCGCCTGGCTGGGTGTTCGGCGCGGCGTGGACATTGCTCTACATCCTGTTGGGACTCGCCTTCGCGATGATTCTCCACGCCAAGGGCGCGCGGCTGCGCGAGGCGGCGATCGCGCTGTTCGTCGGCCAGCTTATCCTCAACTATCTCTGGTCGCCGGTCTTCTTCGCCTGGCACAAGGTCGGCGTGGCGCTGATCCTGATCGTCGCGATCCTTGGCGTTTCGATCGCAGTCACCGCCCTCTTCTGGCGGATCCGCAAGGCTGCGGCAGTGCTGATGCTGCCCTATCTGGCCTGGCTGTGCTTTGCCTCCTACCTCAATTACCAGATCCGCGTGCTCAACCCGGAGGCCGAAACCCTTGCGCCGGGCGCCGAGAGCACCGACATCGCGCTCTGAGACCCTAGGAGATACGTCCATGCAGTCGCAGAACCGTTTGTTCGACGATCTGGTGAAAGTGCTGAACGGCGCCGCCGGCACCGTCGCGGGCATGGGCCGCGAGGCGGAGACGGCGTTCCGCGAGCGCGCGCGCGACTGGGTCGGCGGGCTCGACATGGTGAGCCGCGACGAGTTCGAGGCGGTGAAGGCGATGGCCGTGGCCGCGCGCGAGGAGAATGCGGAGCTGAAAGCCCGTCTCGACGCGCTGGAAGGCAAGGCGAAGCCGCAAGCGGCCAAGCCGGCGGCGAAGCCCGCGCCCAAGCAAAAGCCCGCAGCGTCGGGGCGCGGCGACTAATCCACAGCTTTCTGTTATAGCGGCGCCCGCTGCCCTTGCGGCGGCGGTGCGGTGCGTTGCAGACTCGCGTGAGTGAAGGGCGTCAGGGATTGCGCATGACTGTCGACGAATATGAGGCCGAGCGCGACGCGGGCGCGCCGATCGACATGCTCGAATATTATTTCGGCGCGCACGGCTGGGCCTATGAGCGCAGCGGCGACGACGAGATCGTGGCGACGTTCCAGGGAAGCTGGGCGCAGTATGAGCTGCGCGCGATCTGGCGCGACGACGACAATGTCCTCCAGTTCCTCGCGCTCCCCGATATCCGCGTCGCGACCGATAAGCGCCCGCAGACCTATGAGACGATTGGTCTCATCAACGAGCAGCTCTGGCTCGGCCATTTCGAGCTGTGGGCGACCTCGGGCCTCGTGCTCTTCCGCCACGCCGCGCTGATCGAGAATGACGACGGCGCGACGCTGACGCTGCGCCAGGCGGAGACTTTGGTCGAAGCCGCGATCGAGGAGTGCGAGCGCTTCTACCCCGTCTTCCAGTTCGTGCTCTGGGCCGACAAGACCCCCCAGGACGCCATCGCCGCCGCGCTGATCGAGACGCAGGGCGAGGCGTGACCGCGCGGGCATTCCGTACCAGTCCCGTCATTGCGAGCGCAGCGAAGCAATCCAGCAATGGCTGGATTGCCGCGGCGCTACGCGCTTCGCAATGACGATGGCATGATCCACCTTCCCGGCCCGTTCTGGATGATCGGCTGCGGCAATATGGCCGGGGCGATGCTCGAGGGCTGGCTCGCGGCGGGGCTGGACCCAGACCGCGTGACCGTCATTCGCCCCAGCGGCACCCCCGCGCCGGGCGGCGTGCGCACGCTCACTGCGCTTCCCGCCGACGAAACGCCGGCGATCGCGATGCTCGGCGTCAAGCCGCAGAAGCTGGACGATGTCGCGCCGTCGCTCGCGCCCGCTCTGGCGCCCGAGACCATCCTCGTCTCGATCCTCGCCGGGGTCGAAACCGCCTCGCTCCGCGCGCGCTTTGCTGCGCCGCGCACAATCGTTCGCGCCATGCCCAACACGCCGGTGGCGCTCCGCAAGGGCGCGACGGGGCTGTTCTCCGACAGCGCCCACCCGGCTGCGCGCGAAGCCGTGGGCGCGCTGATGACGGCGCTCGGCCACGCCGAATGGGTGGAGGACGAGGATCTGCTCCATGTCGTCGGTGCGCTCTGCGGCAGTGGCCCCGCGTTCGTCTTCCGTTTCATCGACGCGATCGCGGCGGCGGGCGCGGCGCTCGGCCTGCCGCCCGAGCAGGCGGCGCGGCTCGCGCTCGCGACGGTCGACGGCGCAGGCAGCCTCGCCGGATCTTCGCCCGAAACGCCGCACGAGCTTGCGGTGCGCGTTACCAGTCCCGGGGGGATGACCGCGAAGGGGCTCGACATCCTCGACGACGACGCTGCGCTCGCCGATCTCGTCCGCCGCACCCTGGAGGCGGCCGTCGATCGCTCGCGCGAGATGGGGGCGGCGGCGCGGCGCTGACGCGTTGACCGCGCCTCCCGGCTTTCCTATCCCGCCCCCGCACCACAGCCGACGGGGACCGACATGACCGACCAGCGCAGCTTCGACGACCGGGACGGTTGGATCTGGTTCGACGGCAAGCTGGTGCCCTGGCGCGAGGCGAACGTCCACGTCCTCACCCACGCGCTGCATTATGCCTCCGCGGTGTTTGAGGGGCAGCGCATCTATTCGGGCGAGATCTTCAAGCTCAGCGAGCATAGCACGCGGCTCCGCAAGAGCGCGTCGCTGCTCGGCTTCGAGCTGCCCTGGACGGTCGAGGAGCTCGACGCCGCCTGTATCGAAGTGATGAAGGCCAATGGGCTGGAGGACGGCTATATGCGTCCGCTCGCCTGGCGCGGGTCCGAGCAGATGGGCGTCGCGGCGCAGCGCACCAAGCCGCATGTCGCGATCACTGCCTGGGAATGGGGCACCTATTTCGGCCATGAGGCGATCGAGAGCGGCCTCCGGCTGGACATCTCGCCGTGGCGCCGCCCCGCCCCCTACACCGCGCCGACCGAGAGCAAGGCGGCGGGCCTCTACATGATCTGCACGCTCGCCAAGCACCGCGCCGACGATCGCGGCTATAACGACGCGCTGATGCTCGACTGGCGCGGGCAGGTGGCGGAGGCGACCGGCGCCAACGCCTTCTTCGTCAAGGACGGCGCACTGCACACGCCGGTCCCCGATTGCTTCCTCGACGGCATCACCCGCCGCACCGTGATGGACCTCGCCCGCCGCCGCGGGATCGAAGTGATCGAGCGCAAGATCTGGCCCGAGGAGCTGGAGAGCTTCGAACAATTCTTCCTCACCGGGAGCGCTGCCGAGGTGACCCCGGTCCAGTCCGCCGGCCCGTGGAATTTCGAAGTCGGCGATCTCACCCGCCAGCTCCGCAAGGATTATCTCGACCTAGTGCATCGGCGCCTGCCGAACGCGTAACCATAGACGTCACCCTGAACTCGTTTCAGGGTCCATGGCGGAGACGGTCGCGACCCTCATCGCGATGGATGCTGAAACAAGTTCAGCATGACAAAGGTGAGGTAAGGAGACGCCTCAACTATTCCCGCGCTTGCGGCGTGTTTCCCAGCCTTTCTTGGCCGCGGCGGAGCGGTCGGCGGCGCTGCGGCTGGCCGAGGCCGCGCCGCCTTTCTTGCCACCTTTCCGCGACGAAACCTTGGTATCGGGCTTGCCGCGGCCGGAGCCAGACTTGTTGCCGCCGCCGCTTTCCTTGTTCACCGTCGCCCAAGCGCGCGCTTCGGCTTCCTTCCGGGGAACACCGCGCTCTTCATAGCCTTGCTCGATATGCGTGGCCTTGCGCTTCTGCTTGTCGGTGTAAGCGGATTTGTCACCCTGTGGCATGACGGCCTCCAAGACTGTGGGGTACCGATCCCAACGCGCCGCGGGAAGCGCGGTTCAGCGATGGAATAAAATCGGCGCCGCAGGCGTAAGGTTCGCATATGTGGGGAAAAACGGACGTCCAGCGCGCACTGCCGGTGCTGCGCCGCTATGCACGGAGCCTCGCGCGGGACCGCGCGGCGGCGGACGATCTCGTGCAGGACGCGCTGCTCCGCGCCTATGAGAAGAGCGGCACCTTCCAGACCGGTCGTTCGCTCAAGGTCTGGCTGCTGGCGATCCTGCGCAACGCCTTCATCAGCGGCATCCGGCGGCGCGAGGCGGAAGCCGCGCGCGACGAGGATTTCGCCTATCAGACCGCCGACGCGATCGCCTCGAGCGATCCCGAGCAGGCGGTCTATCTCGCCCAGATAGCGGCGCGCTTCTCGCGGCTGCCGGAAGCGCAGCGGTCGGTGCTCCACCTCGTCGCGGTCGAGGGCTTTTCCTACCAGGAGGCGGCGGACGCGCTCGAGGTGCCGATCGGCACCGTCATGTCGCGCATCAGTCGCGCCCGCGCGGCGCTCCGCGAGGCCGACGTCGCTCCCCATCCCCTGCGTATTGTCGGAGGCACCGATGCGTCCTGAATCGATCGAGCCGATCGAGCTCGAAGCCTATGTCGACGATCAGCTCGATCTCGCCCGCCGCATGGCGGTGGAGGAGCGGCTGGCGCACGATCCCGAGCTCGCCGCCAGCGTGATGGCCGATCTCCGTGCCCGCAGCGCGCTTCGGCTGCTCGCCCGCGCGGAAGGGCCGGTCCCGTCCGGCCTCGGCAGTGCCGCTGATCGGCTAGACCGGCGGCTGGCGGGCAAGCCGCGCTCGCGCCTGTTTCGTCCGCTCGCCGGGCTGATGACCAGCGCCGCCGCCGTGGTGCTGCTGATGATCGCGGTCAACGACGGCCCCGCACAGGCCGAGCCGCCGCCCTACGTCGCCGATGCGCTGATGGCCTATCGCACCGGGATGCTGCGCGCCGGCATGGAATCGCTGCCGCAATCGCGCGTGTTCGATGCGGGCGAAGTGATGCGCGCCACCCGCATCCGGATGCCCGTGCTGCCCGAAGGATGGACCGTGCGAGACGTGCAGATCTTCCCGTCGGACGAGGGACCGGCGCTGCAGATCATGGTTGATACCGCCGAGGAGGATGCGATCTCGATCTTCGCGATCCACGCCGGCAGCGATGCCCCCGCCACACCCGTGGTGATCGACAAGGGCGCGGAATCCGTCGCTTACTGGCGCAACGGCGACATCTCCTACGCGCTAACCGGGGCGGCCGCGCCCGAGGCGCTGGACATCGCGGCGCGCGACCTGGCGGACAACCGGCTGCGCTGACCGCATGACCGCAACGCGAATCCTACCCGGCGATCACGCGCCCTGGTTCCATGCGCAGGCGCTTTCGGGATCGCCGCGCTACGCCTTCGATTCGGTCGCCGGGCGGCATGTGCTGTTGCTGTTCATGGGATCGGCCCGGTTCGCGCCCACTGCGGCGGCGCTGTCGGTGGTCGTCGCGCATCGCGCATTGTTCGATGATGCAAAGGCCTGCTTCTTCGGCATCACCGTCGATCCCGAGGATGCGGAGATGGGGCGGATCGCGCAGCGGCTCCCGGGGCTCCGCTTCTTTCTCGACTATGATCGTTCGGTGAGCCGCCTCTACCACGCCGAGGAAGGCCCGGAGCGTTATCGCCCGCACTGGCTGGTGCTCGATCCGGCGCTGCGCGTGCTCGGCGCCTTCCCGGTCGATCGCGGCGAGGAGGCGATCGCCTGCCTGCGCGGTGCGATCGAGGCCGCGCCGCCCGAGCCGCACGCGCCGGTGCTAGTGGTGCCGGACGTGCTGGAGCCCGAGCTCTGCCAGCGGCTGGTCGGTTATTATCGCGATCGGGGCGGTGTCGAATCCGGCTTCATGCGTGAAGTAGACGGCCAGACCGTGCTGGTCCACGACGCGACCCACAAGCAGCGCCGCGACGTCGAGGTGGACGATGCGGAGCTCCGCAATTCGGTGCTGGCACGGCTCGCGCGGCGGCTGACCCCGGCGGTCCAGCGCGCCTTCGCATTCGAGCCGACACGGATCGAGCGCCACCTCATCGCGTGCTATTCGGCCGGCGCGGGCCATTTCCGGCCGCATCGCGACAATACGACCAAGGGCACCGCGCACCGCCGCTTCGCCGTGACGCTCAACCTCAACGCTGGTGAGTATGACGGTGGCGATCTGCGCTTCCCGGAATTCGGCCCGCGCACCTATCGCGCGCCAACCGGCGGCGCGGTCGTCTTCTCCTGCTCGCTGCTCCACGAGGCGACACCGGTGACGCGCGGCGAGCGCTTCGCCTATCTGCCTTTCCTCTACGACGAGGCCGCGGCCGAGGTGCGGGAAGCCAATCTCAAATATCTCGGCGAGAATGGCTGAGGGGAGCGTGCCCGCTCACATCCGGTAGAAGTCCGCCAGCCGGTCGAGCGCCAGGCCGAGCACCAGCTTGCCCGCGCGCGCCGGCCAGCCGAGCGCGCTCTCGGCATCGCGCATGCCCTCGCCCGCGCAGACCGTCCGCCAGGCGATGTCGGAGAGGCCCGGGCCGACTGCTTCGATCGCGGCGTCGAAGCGGCGCTTGGCTGCGATCTGGGCGAGCGTCGCGCTGCCGTGATCGTGACTGCCGCGCGGCGTGCGGCCGAGCGGCGGCGCATCCCAACGCATCGTCACCGACGCGCCGAGCTGCGCCATCTCCCAGTCGGCGCGCAGCCGCTCGCCCGCGTCATATTGGCGCTGGCTGACATGGCCGCGCGCCTTCAGCCAGCCGAGCGGCGATTCCACGGCGTTGACGGTGACGCTGCGCACCGGGCGCTTGCCGGCATGCGTCCGCCCGCGGCCATCCTGCGGCAGCGCCTCTTCCACCAGCAATCGATTGCGTCGCATCCACCCTCCATCGCCCGTCGAATCGTCCTTGCCACGCCGGATGGAATGTAGGACAGAAGGAAACCGTATCGGTTAAAAGGATCGCCGCATGATCACCCGCATCCGCGAAGTTCGGCGCGCGAAGAAGATGACGCTGCAGGAAGTCGCGGACCAATGCATTCCGCCGACGACGCCGCAGACCGTGGGCCGGCTGGAGACGGGTACGCGCACGGTGTCGGTCGGCTGGCTCAACCGCATCGCCAAGGCGCTGGGCGTCGAGGCGGCGGATCTTGTCCGACTTCCCGAGCGCGACGACCTGCCGATCGCGGCGCTGCTCGGCCCCGACGGCGCGCATGCGCCGCGCCGCGAGGCGCTGGCGCTGCCCCCGGCGGTGGAAGCGGGGATGATCGCCGTGCGCGTCGAGGCGGGGATCGGCGATTATCGCGCGGGCGACGAAATCTGGTGCCGGCGCCTCGCCCCCGACGCCTTCAGCCAGGCGATGAACCGCGACGTGCTGCTGCCGCGCCCCGCCGGACGCTTCGTCTTCGGCCGGCTGATCGGCCGCGAGGCGCCCGCGGGCGAAAGCGGGGGTAAGCTCCACCTGCTGCCGCTCGGCTCCGGCCAGCGCCAGACGGTGATCACCGATCCGCCCTGGGCCGCCGTCGCCGTCCGCCTTGTCCGCCCGCTTTGAGTGGACCGTCACCCTGAACTCGTTTCAGGGTCCATGCTGGAGACGATCGCGATCGTCAGCATGACGGGGAGGGGTACATCATCCCAACCCCGCGCTTGACCGCGCCGCGGCGGCGCCTACATGCAGCGCTCACCCCTTGGGGCGCTTAGCTCAGTTGGTAGAGCATCTCGTTTACACCGAGAGGGTCGGCGGTTCGAGCCCGTCAGCGCCCACCACAGGAGCCCGGACCATGACCACCGGCACGCTGTCCGCCAGCGGATACGATCTCACACCCCTGAACGACGCCGAACGCACCGCCGCCGAAGCGGATCTCACTGCCGAGGAGCGCGAAGTCCTGCTCCATCACGGCACCGAGCGCGCCTTCTGCGGCACCTTGCTCGCCACCAAGGAGCCGGGCGCCTATGCCTGCCGCCTGTGCGGGCTGCCGCTGTTCAGGGCAGGCGCCAAGTTCGAGAGCGGCACCGGCTGGCCGAGCTTCACCGAGCCTTACGATCCGCAGCATATCGCCGAGATCACCGACCATTCCTACGGCATGGTGCGCACCGAAATCCGCTGCGCACGCTGCGCATCTCACCTGGGCCATGTCTTTCCCGACGGCCCGCCGCCGACAGGGCTGCGCTACTGCCTCAATTCGGTGGCGATGGTATTCGTGCCGGACGGTTCCGAGCCGGCACGCCGCCTGCCCGATCGCGCCTGATCGCTGCCGGATCATCGTGACGCAGCCGTAATTTTCGGCTAGTCTGCCGCGATGCTGATCCTTCTCGCCTTCGGCATAGGCGTCGTCGCGGGGCTCCGCGCGATGCTCGTTCCCGCCGCGGTTGCCTGGGCGGCGCATCTCGGCTGGATCGATCTTTCCGGCACCTGGCTGTCCTGGCTGGCACATCCCTGGACGCCGTGGATCGCGACCCTTCTCGCGGTGGGCGAGCTCGTCACCGACAAGCTCCCGACTACGCCGAGCCGCAAGCAGCCGCCGGCCTTCGCCGCGCGCATCGCGATGGGCGCGCTTGGCGGCGCGGCGATCGGTATCGCGGGCGGCGCGCTGTGGCTGGGCCTTGCCGCCGGCGCGGTAGGCGGCATCGCCGGCACGCTCGGCGGCGCCGCGATCCGCGCGCGCCTTGCCGCCGCATTGGGCCGCGATCTCCCCGCGGCGCTGATCGAGGACGTGGCGGGCATCGCGCTCGCCATCGCGGTGCTGTCGGCGGCGGCATGAGCCGCGGCTTCGACGCGATCATCATCGGCGCCGGGCAGGCCGGGCCGCCGCTCGCCGGGCGGCTGACCGCTGAAGGCATGAGCGTTGCGCTGATCGAGCGGCACCTTATCGGCGGCACCTGCGTCAACACCGGCTGCATGCCCACCAAGGCGATGGTCGCCAGCGCCTATGCCGCGCATCTCGTCCGCCGCGCCGGCGAGTACGGCGTCGGCATCGGCGGCGACATCACGGTCGACATGGCCCGCGTCCAAGCCCGCGCGCACGGCATCACGCGCGACGCGCGCGAGGGCAACACGCGCTGGCTCGAGGGGATGGAGCGGCTGACCCTTATCCGCGGCCATGCCCGCTTCACCGGCCCTAGCGCGATCGAGGTGGACGGCGAACGGCTGACCGCGCCGCGCATCTTCCTCAACGTCGGCGGGCGCGCGCTCGTGCCCGATCTTCCGGGCGTCGACCGCGTGCCATTTCTCACCAACAGCTCGATCCTTCAACTCACCGAAGTTCCCGAGCATCTGCTCGTCGTCGGCGGCTCCTACATCGGGCTCGAATTCGCGCAGATGTTCCGCCGCTTCGGCGCGCGCGTGTCGGTGGTCGAGCGCAGCCCGCGCATCGTCATGCGCGAGGACGAGGACGTGTCGGAAGCACTCCAAAGCCTGCTGGAAGACGAGGGGATCGCGATCCGCACCGGCGCCGAATGCATCCGTCTCCAGCCGGGCCGCGAGGGCGGCGTCGCCATCGCGGTCGATTGCGCGGACGGGCCGCCGGTGATGGAGGGGAGCCATCTGCTGCTCGCGGTCGGCCGCGTCCCCAACACCGCCGATCTCGGGCTCGATGCAGCCGGCGTCGAGACCGACGCGCGCGGCTACGTCACGGTCGACGAGCATCTCAAGACGAGTGCAGACGGCGTCTGGGCGCTCGGCGATTGCAACGGCCGCGGCGCCTTCACCCACACCGCCTACAATGATTACGAGATCGTGGCTGCCAATCTCCTCGACGGTGCGAACCGCAAGGTCGGTGCGCGCGTCTCCGGCTACGCGCTCTACACCGATCCGCCGCTCGGCCGCGTCGGAATGAGCGAGTCGGAGGCGCGCAAGTCCGGCCGACCGCTGCTGATCGCCAAGCGGCCGATGAGCCGCGTCGGCCGCGCCAAGGAGAAGGGCGAGACCAAGGGATTCATGAAGCTGATCGCGGACGCAGAGACGCACCGCATCCTCGGCGCCGCGATCCTCGGCACCGGCGGCGACGAGGCGATCCACGGCATCCTCGATGCGGTTCATGCGGGGATGGATTATCGCACGCTACGCTGGGCGGTGCCGATCCACCCCACCGTGTCCGAGCTGATCCCGACCCTCATCATGGACCTCGCCCCGGCCTGATCCGAAGGCGCCAGTGAAAGGCTTCCCCTCCCGCCGCGCCGCGCTATAAGGCGCGCCGGCTGCTGGGGCGTCGCCAAGTGGTAAGGCAGCGGCTTTTGGTGCCGCCATTCGCAGGTTCGAATCCTGCCGCCCCAGCCAGCGGCTCCGGTCGCCTCCCGATTTAGCGGTGAGCGACGAGATGCGACACGTTAGACCGATGTCCGACTTCGGCTATGACGCCATTTGCGAACAGTCTGAACGGCGGAAAGCAGGGCGAGGAAAACCCCGCAACCCACCCAGGCGGCTTCTGAGGCGTCAAAATTGCCGGGCTCCATCCAATGGCTCCAAGCGAGACCTATGCCGAGCAACGCGCCCAACCCCAACTGCGCGTAAGATATTCTCGAGAAGGCCAGCGCGCGGGCCTCGTCCAGATCCTGTAAAACGCTGCGCCGAAAGGGATAAGAATTGCCGGGACCGCAATCCAGACGGCGGTGGTGCGCGCTGCTTCGTCTTGCTGCGGCACCAGCCATGCTAGGAGGAAGATGACAAACACAGACCCAGGAACCAGCGACCAGAATATGTAGCGCGCGGTCCTGTTGAATGATGCGACGAACTCATCGCGCTCCGCCTGAGTAACGCGAATGGCAGCGCCTTTGAGGTCTCGCCGGTAAAGAAAGCTCTCTCCATCCTGCTCGAACTGATCCGCGAACATTTTACGGAGCCGATCTCGATGCGGATTTCTGAACATGAGCAGATGCTAGCACGCCCAATGCGCGGAGTAATTACCGAAGAAGCTGCGCCGAATGGTCGGCGCGGGCTGGTCCAGGATCCGGAAGGTTCCGGGCCACACTCGAAGTTTACTCGGGCGGATTGGATATCGCTCCACGCAATATCGAAGCGCGCGAGAAATTTCGTCAGACTGTCCTCTTCGTTGGACGATGATTTGGCACGTCGAGACGCGCAAAAGAGGGTTCGCCTGGCATCGGGGCTGATGGGGCGTCGCCAAGTCGAACTTTGCGCAACTCGACTTGGACAACCCGACCGATCAGAAATCGCCTCTCAGCGTCGCGATTTCGTCGTCGCGGCCGGTCATTTCCCAGCGGATGAGGGAGATCGGGACCGCGCCCGCGGCGCGGAACTGATCGTGGAATGCGCGGATGTCGAAGCTGTCGCCGAGCTGCATCGATCGCTCGGCCAGCAGCCGTTCCAGCTCGACCTTCCCGATATGATAGCCGATGCCGTAGCCCGGCTGCCGCAGATACAATTCGATATCGAACTGGGCGATGGCGTCGCCCTTGTGCATCCAGCGCGGCGTGCGGCTGATCAGCGAGGCGTTGGCCTCCGCCCAGGTCCATTCATTGGCATGCATGCGCACTTCCGGCCGCAGGCGCGCGGCGCGCTTCGCCCCCAGCATATAATCGATCTCGCGGGTGCGCGGGCTGCCGTCGAGCATGCCGCCCTGGAGGATCATCTCCTCCAGGTAGAAGGCCCAGCCTTCGTTGCGGACGCCGTCGACGAAGAACAGGCGGCGCTGCCCGCGGATCGGCCGCGTGTCGCGCTCCGCCTGCAGCCGATCGAACATATGGCCGGGCAGATTGTGCGCGCGCAGCGGCGTTCCGTCGCGGAACTCGGTCTGGAAGAAGAAGTGGACGTTCTCGGGATCGTCGAACAGCCCCGGCCGCTTGGGATCGCGCTCCGCGGGGAGGATATACGGCCCTTCCGCCGGATCGTGGCGGAGATAATCGGGCACGGTGACCCACTTGCCTTCGCGCAGGAAGGTCAGCAGCGCCTCATCCTCACGCGCGCGCTTCGCGTCGAAGGCGGCGCGGCTGCGGACCATCGGGATTTCGGGGAGGTCGCGATTGCGATGCTCCTCGATCCGCAGGAAGGCGACCATGCGCTGATATTCCCGGTCGCCAATCGTCTCGATCTGGTCGGCGGTGTAGGGCAGCAGCAGCACATGGCGCAGATACCAGTCGTAATTCTCACGCCCCACGCCGCCATGCGCGGGGAGCCCCGCTTCGATCTGCGTCAGCCAGGCGAGGAAGCCGGCCGCGGCATCGCGCGCACGGGTCGCCGGAGCTACGAGCTCCGGGTTGTGCGCCTTCGCTTCCGAAGCCAGCCGGGAAAAGACGTTCACTTCAATGCGCTTCTGCTCGATCGCGAGGCGGGCGAGATCGCCGCGCGGTTCGGTCAGATTGGCGCGGGCTTGGCGCAGCGCTTCGGGCACTGCGTTCAGTTTCTTCGCCAGCGCACCAGCCTCGGCCGCCGGCATCGGCAGATCGGGGATCGAGAATGCGCCGTGCATCTTGGGGCCGAAGCCGAGGTTGGTCGTACTGTAGAAAGCCGGATCGCGCTGCCAAGGTTTCAGCACGCGATGCTGGAAGTCCATCCCGCGCATCTCGGCGAGCACGACCATATAATCGACCCTGAGCGGAATCGGCCATGCGCTGTCGTCGATCGCGCGCAGGCGCCCCATCAACTGCTGCAGCGCGCGATATTGCGCACCCGTCGCCGCGGGCGAATAATCGGGAACGCCGTCGCGCATCGGCGGCGGCACCAACGCGCGAAACTCGCCGTGCAGCGCGACGAGCGCGCGATAGGCTTCGGGCTGTGCCTCGGCCCCGGAGGTGGCGGTCACCCCCGCCGGTGGCGGCGATGCCTGCTGGGCACTGGCCGCTTGGGAAAGCGCCACGCCAGCGAGAAGCGGAGCGAGCCATCGTGCCGCGCGCCCTATCCGATGTTGCACGTGCCGCTCTCCCTTGCCTGTGTTCTGCGTGCCCGCGATGCAGCCGCGCCGCGTCAGATGGTGTTGAAGAAGCGCGTGAGCCGCTCCATCCCTTCGCGCACGCGCTCTTCGGATTCCGATCCGAAGCAGATGCGCAGATGTCCCTCGCCGGCGGGCCCGTAGAAAGACCCGGCTTCGGTGACGACATGCGCTTTGTGGAGGATCTCCGTCGCGAGCGCGGCCGATGTGCGGCCGGTGCCGCGGATATCGGGGAAGGCGTAGATCGTGCCTTGCGGCTCCGCGCAGGTCACGCCGGGCATCTGGTTGAGCGCGCGCACGACGATCTCGCGCTTGCGCCGGTCCGCCTCCACCATCGCGTGCATCGGCTCCTGCGGTCCGGTAACGGCGGCACGCGCGCCTTCCTGCACGAAGACGTTCACATGGGTGACGTCCGTGGTGATGATGCGGAGGATCGCCGGGATGAGCCTGGCGTCGGCGGTGAGATAGCCGACGCGCCATCCGTCCATCGAATAGGCCTTGGTGAAGGCGAAGCAGGTGATCGTGCGCTCGCGCATTCCGGGCAGCGAGGCGATGCTGACATGTTCGGCGCCATCGTAGGTGATATATTCGTATACCTCGTCGCACAGCACGATGAGGTCGTGGGCGATGGCCAGTTCGGCGACGATCTCCAGCTCGGCGCGGGTGTAGACGCGGCCGGTGGGGTTGGCGGGATTGACCAGCACGATCATCCGCGTCTTCGGCGTGATCTTCGCCGCGATCGCCGCGTGCGAGATCGCGAAATTGTTCGCCGCGTCGAGTGGCGCGGTGACCACCGTGCCGCCCGCCAGTTCGACCTTGGCGACATGCTGCGGATAATAAGGCTCGAGCAGGATAACCTCGTCGCCCGGATCGATCGCCGCCATGAACGCGGCGAAGGACGCGTGGGTGAGGCCGTTGGTGACGAGGATCTCGTCGACGCCATAATCCAGCTTGTTGAAGTCGGTGAGCTTCTCCGCGAGCGCCTGGCGGAAACTCAGCGTGCCGCGAAAATCGCCATAATGGACGATGCCGGCATCGAGCGCCGTCTTCACCGCCTCCTTGATATGACCGGGCGTATCGGCATGCGGTCGCCCGAATTCCAGATGGATGAGATCGAGCCCCTGCGCTTCAAGCTTCACGGCTTCCTCATACATGCCGAAGCTCTTGTTCGAGCTTCGCTGCAGCCGCTGCGCGGGCCATTTCATCGTGCGGTGTCTCCGGTGCTGGGGGATTGGGGACGGGCGCTCAATCGCGCTTCAGGTCCGACAGCGGCGTGTGCGGCCACAGCTTCGCGACTTCATCGCCATGACCGGTGAGGTCGTAGCGCAGCAGCGATACCGGAAGGCGGCCCGCATTCATCAGATAATCGTGGAAATCGCGCAGCGAGAACTTGTCGCCGAGTTGGCGGCGCCGATCGACCAGCAGCCGCTGTAGCTGCATCGCGCCGATCGTATAAGTCATGCCGTAACCAGGCGGGCGGCGCAGATAGATCGCCGCATCGACCCGCGCGACATTGTCGTCGAGATAGGGCGTCCATTCCTTCCAGAATTTCATCACCTCGCCGACGTTCATCTCGTTGCGCTGCATCTTGACGTCGCCGATCGTCCGCGCCGCGCGGAACAGGCCGAAGACGTAGATGAACTCGCGCGTGCGCGGCCGATCGTCGAACAGGCCGAGCTGGAGAGCGGTCTCCTCGATGTAGAAGCCCCAGCCCTCGGTGCGGCCGCTATCCGATATGTGGGCACGAATGGGATGCGTGAGCCGTTTGGCGGCGTGGCCGTCGAAGCGGTGGCCGGGGAAGGTGGCGTGGAGATGGTCGGGCGATGCGTCGCGGAACTGGATCTGCTCCCAGAACATCGGTCCTTCCGGCCGCACCACCCACGGCGCGTTGTAACCCATCTCCTGATAGGTGGCCGGCATGTAATCGGGAACGGTAATGATCTCCTCGTCGACCAGCCAGCGGCGGATCTTCGCGTCGGTCGCAGCGAGCTGCGCCTCATACTCCTCGCCCGACTTCGGAAGCGGAACCTCGGGCAGCTTGCGGTTGCGATGGCGCTCGGCCGTGTAGAAAGCCCAGTGGCGCTCCAGCTCCCGCTGACCGAGCAGCACGATGTCGTCCGAGGTGTAAGGCATCAGGCGCACGTTGGTGAGGAACCAGTCATAGGCCGCTTCGCCGACGCCCGCCTTGGCCGTCATCTTCGGCCGGTTGGCGGTCAGCCACTGGCGATAGCCCTGGATCGCCTTCTCCGCGGCGCGAATGTCGGCGACTAGCGCGGGTTGCTGGGTCTCAGCGCGCTTCCGCAGATCGGCGAACCAGCCGATCAGGCCGGCGGGCTCGACGGCGCGGTAGGGCATGCCGTGGCCGACGCCATCGCCATTCGAAAGATTGTGGATTGCGAGGTCGGCATAGTCGTGTGCCACCGAATCGAGATTGACGCGGGCCTGCGAGAGATAGGCAGGAATGCCGCGCAGGCGGGTCTGCAGCGTTGTCAGCGCCTCGCCTTCTAATGGCAGCTCCGCGTAAGCAAGCCGCTGGATCTCGTCGATATACATGCCCGGATCGCGGGCCCAGGGCTTGGTGACGTTCAGGATGAAGTCCTGGAGATCCATCTGCGCGCGGACGGCAAGGTAATCGACCTGCTTGTGGCGATCCCAGCGCGCGACGGCGAAGTCGGGGAGGCGCGCCTGGAATGCGCGCAGCTCGGCGCGGCGCCGGTCCGTGGCGGCGGGGCTGTAGTCGACCACGCCGTCCGCCGGCTGCGCGCTGCGCCAGGCGTGGAATTCGGTAAAGAGCGCCGTGAAATCCTCGTAGCTTCCTGCGCCGTTGGGGATCGCGGCGCTCGATGTGGAGGCTGCGGCCGGTGCCGTCGTCTGGGCCGAAGCCGGTGCCACGAAAGCGCTGCCTGCCAGCAACGCGCAGGCCAGTCCCAGAACGTGTCGCATCGCTATGCTCCTCCTGTGTCGGCAATATCCTCCGGCGCAAGCCTCGCGCTGCACCGCAAAAATATCATGTGATTCTGAACATTGTTGAAGATTTTCGGCTGCGTCAATGCACGACGACGATCGATCGTGTTCGATGCTTGCTGCGCCGGTGCCGTGACTCGACTGCGCGCAATACCGCAGAGGCACGCGACGTTTCATGCTCAGCGTACGCGCCGAACGTTGCGTTGGATGAAAATTTTGTTTCACCGCCAAAGCGGGTTGCGAGCCCGCCCAAATCATGCTCAAAATCACGCATATCTTCACTCAAAACATTGCGTGAGCATGGAGGGGACGGGACTATGTCGACAAACCGCAGGACCGCGAAATGCATGGCCCTCAAGGCCGGATCGGCAATCCTTTTGGCGGCGCTTTGCAGCGGCGCGGCGTTCGCCCAGACGGCCGACGAATCGCTTCCGCCGGAAACCACCCTTACCCCCGATGCGGGCGAATCGATCGTCGTCACGGGCTCGCGCATCCCGCGGCCGGACGTCGTTTCCAACAGCCCGGTCAACGTGATCGGCGAAGAGGAAATCAAGCTCACCGCGTCGAACGAGACCGAGCAGATCCTGAACTCGATGCCGCAATTCTCGGCGGGCTTCGGATCGCAGTCGAACAACCCGGGCAACGGCACCGCCACGGTGAACCTTCGCAACCTCGGCACCGTGCGCACGCTGGTCTTGATGAACGGCCGCCGCATCGTCGGCTCGGGCGAGGACGGCGTCGTCGATATCAACATGATCCCGCCCGCGCTCATCAAGCGGATCGACGTTGTCACTGGCGGCGCTTCGGCCGTCTACGGTTCGGACGCGATGGCCGGCGTTGTCAACTTCGTGATGACGGACGACTTCGAAGGGCTCGAGCTTGGCGCACAGGCGGGCGTCTCGAGCCGCGGCGACAGCGCGCGCTATAACGTCGATCTTACCGTCGGCGGCAATTTCGCCGACGGCCGCGGCAACGTCGTTTTCTACGCCAATTATTTCAATCGTGAGCAGACCTTCGCCTCGGCGCGCGATCACGCGACGGTGTTCCTGGTCGATGCTGTGCAGAACGGCGTCGGCGTCCTCGTTCCCGGTGGCAATGCCGTGACGCCGCAGGGCACGATCTTCGCGCCTTCGCTCGTCGGGCTTCGCGATCAGTTCGGTAACACCATCGGACCGCAGGGCATCTTCTTCGCGGATGAAGGGTGGCGCGCCTATCGCGGAAGCGACGGCTTCAACGATCGCCCGTTCAACAATCTGCAACTCCCGCTCGAGCGCATCCAGGGCGCGATCCTCGGCCATTACGAGGTGAGCGACGACATCAAATTCTTCTGGGAAGGCACCTACGCCCGCTCGCGCGTCAACTCGACCCTGGGCGCGCTGCCGATGAGCAGTTCGGGCTTCATCCCCGGCTTCCAGCTCGATCTGCGCAATCCCTATCTTCCGGACACTCTGCGCGAGTTCCTCCGCACCAATCTCGATGCAGACGGCAACAATCTCGTGCCCGTCAACATCAACCGCCGCATCCTCGAGTCCGGTCCGCGGACCAGCGATCAGACGCGCGATTTCTGGCGTGGTGTCCTGGGTCTGCGTGGCGGGCTCACCGACAAGCTGAACTGGGAAGTCTTCTTCAACCACGGTGAGAACGATCTTCGCGACCGGCAGGGTGGCGGTATCCTGATCGATCGCTTCGCGGCGATGTTCCTCACTGATCCCAGCAATCCGTTCCGCTGCGCGAACGGCGACCCAAGTTGCCCGGTCATCAATCCCTTCGGCCTCAACACGCTGACGCCGGAGATGGTTGCTTATTACAATGTCGATCTCACGAACATCACGCGCGTACGCCAGACACAGGTCGGCGGCACGGTGACGGGCTCGCTCTTCGCACTTCCGGCCGGCGATGTCGGCATCGCGGTGGGCGCGGAATATCGCAAGGAATCCGCGCGCTTCCAGCCCGATCAGCTCTATGTTCTGGGCGATGCGATCTCGCGCTCGGCGGGCCTCCAGCCCACCGGCGGCAGCTACGACGTGTCCGAAGTGTTCGGCGAGATTTACGTGCCGTTGCTCGCCGACATGCCTGGCGCCGAACTGCTCGCGGTCGAAGGCGGCATCCGCTATTCGGATTACTCCACCGCGGGGTCCGTCGTCTCCTACAAGATCGGCGGCGAATATACGCCGTTCCGCGGGCTGAAGCTGCGCGGCCTCTATCAGCGCGCCGTGCGTGCGCCGAACATCACCGAGCTCTTCTCGGGCGCGACCAACACCGCGCCGCTGGCGACCGACTTCTGCAACGCGGGGCCGAACCGCACTGCGCAGGAGCGTCAATTCTGTATCGATCTCGGCGTGCCCGCGGCACTGATCGACGTGTTCCAGCAGGAGAACGTCCAGATTCGCGCCATCACCGGCGGCAATCCCAATCTGTCCGAGGAAACCTCCGACACCTGGTCGGTCGGCGCCGTGCTGCGGCCAGACTTCATCCCCAACCTTCAGATCACCGTCGATTATTACAACATCAAGATCAGCGACGCGATCGCGCTGTTCGGCGGCGGCCTGCAGCCGACGATCAACGCCTGCCGGGGCAATCTCAGCCTCACCAATCCGTTCTGCGTGCCGCTGCAGACGCGTACGCCGGACGGGCAGTTGCAGGACGTTCCGCTGCTCAACCAGAACATCGCCGAGATCACCGCGTCGGGCATCGATTTCCGGCTCGACTATCGTCACGAGATCGGCGCGGGCAGCCTCGGCTACTTCCTCGCCGGCGCCTATCTCTTCGAGAATGAAACGACGAGCAGCCCGGTGCTGAACCCGATCGACTGCGCGGGCTTCATCGGCGGCGGAAGCTGCGGCAGCGCCAATCCGCGCTGGCGCTTCACCCAACGGCTGACCTGGGATGCCGATACCTTCCAGATTTCGCTGCGTCACCGCTTCATCGGAAAGGCGAGGGACGGACGGATCGCGGCCGCGGAATCCACCGGCTCCGCGCCGCCGCTGCTCGCGGTGCCGAGCACGCCCGATGTCCATTATCTCGACCTTTCGGCGAGCATCGACGTCAACGAGCGCTTCCGCTTCTTCGGGACGATCGACAACCTTCTCGATCGCGATCCGCCGTTCCAGCTTTTCGAACGGCAGACCTATGATGCGATCGGCCGGCGCTTCACGGTTGGTTTCACCGCCAACTTCTGAGGACGCAGGGGCTCGACGCCGCGCTGGAGGGTGGACAGGATGCCGGACATGAAACTGTATCGTCTCACCTTCGGCGCGGCGGCGGCGATGCTGTTGGCATCCGGTCCCGCATTCGGCCAGGCGACCGCACCGGTCGCGGCGCCGGAGGCGAGGGCGGCTTCGGGCACCATGCTTTCGATCGACCAACTCTATCAGCCTCGCAGCCTCATCGGCACTACGCCGGAAGGCTATGCGTGGTCGGCGGATGGCCGCCAGTTGCTGTTTCTCTGGAACGACGAGGGATACAGCTTTCGCGACCTTTGGGTATACTCGCTCGATAGCGGGGAGCGCACGCGGCTAACCTCCCTCGGCCGTGAGGCGGATCCCAAGAGCGAGCGGCGCGGCATTTCCGAGGCCCTATTCCTCGGCAACGACCGCATCGCCTTCGTGGTCGATGGCAATCTCCACATTCGCGAGGCCGATGGCGCGTCGGTGCAGGTGGAGACTGACAAGCGCGCCATTCGCCGGCTTTCGCTTTCGCCCGACGGGCAGACGCTCGCGTTCGTGTCGGGCAATCCGGTCGATCCCCGCAATCGCGTCACCCAGGGCGGCATCCTGTGGACGCGCGATGCCGCCGCGCCGGGCGGTAATGCAGCGCGGCGTCTCGTCGGCAACGATGACCCGAAGATCTACGTGTCCGATTATCACTGGTCGTCGGACGGCCGCGCGATCGCGTTCGAGGAATCGGACGATCGGGCGATGCCGGAGCGCGACATCTATTATTATGCGAAGGGCGAGCTTCAGAACAATCGCGTCATCCGCGCCTTTCCGGGCGACGAGACCAGTCGCACCCGAATCGGCCTGATCGCGCTCGGCGAGGCGGCGCCGCGTTACTTCGAGCGGCCCGATCCGCTCCATCACCTCTGGGGCTTCGGCCTCTCGCAGGACGGGCGGCGGCTGTTCGTCAACAGCTCCGATCTCGAGGTGAAGGACCATATCGTCTACGTCTTCGACACGCAGACCGGCAAGCGCGAGACCTTCTATCGCGAGCGCGATCCGAAACACATCCGGCCCGACTGGAAGGTCGCCTGGGCGCCGGGCGACCGTGGCCTCGTGATCCTCACCGATCGAGACGGCTTCGGGCATCTCTATCACAAGCCGTCGGCAGGTGCCGCGCCGCGCCGGATCACCCGCGGCGAGTGGGAAATCGAATCCTTCGAGGTCGATGCGTCAAACAACCGCATCTATTTCGTCGCCAACGAGTCGGCGCTGCCCGAGCGGCAGCTCTATCGCGTGGCGATGGGCGGCGGCGCGGTCGAGCGGGTCAGCCCCGCGACGCCCGGCACGCACACGCCCGTCTGGTCGCCCGATTACAGCCGGGCTGCGAGCTTCTTCACCAACGACACCACCCCGCCCGAGCTTCTGGTCATCGATCCGGCGACCCCCGCGCAGGCGAAGCAGGTCACCCGCTCGCCGCAGCCTGAATTCGATCGCCAGACCTGGGCAAAGGTCAGCTACGTGGAATTCCCGAGCCACGTCGACGGCACAAAGTTGATCGGCCGGCTAAGCGTGCCGGCCGATTTCGATCCGTCGCGGCGCTATCCGCTGATCGTCGGTTCGGTCTATTCGGATGCGGTGCGCAACCAGTGGGGCGGGCGGCGCGCACACCCCACCTGGGGCCTCGACCAATATTTCGTCGCGCGGGGTTATCTCGTCCTCAACGTCAACATCCGCGGAAGCTGGGGGCAGGGCCGCAAGCATACCCAGGCGCAGCTCAACAGCTACGGCGAGACCGACATCAACGATTTGGAGAGCGGCGTCCGGCACCTAGTCTCCAAGGGCTATGTCGATCCCTCACGCGTCGGCCTCTGGGGCTCCAGCTACGGCGGCCTGATGACGATCATGTCGCTGGCCAAGAAGCCGGGCGTCTACGCTGCGGGCATCGCAGGCGCGCCGGCGACGAACGTATGGCACGCCTATCCCTCGCAGATGTGGATCATGGGCCCGCCCGACGGGCGCGACATGCCCGCCCGTTACGAGGCGCAGTCGCCGCTCTATCAGGTGCAGGGCGTGCGCGATCCGCTGATGATCATCCACGGCACGCGCGATCCCGTCGTCCTCTATTCCGACACGGTGGCGCTCACCGAAAAGATGATCGCCAACGAGCAGATGTTCGAGCTGGTGACGCTGCCCGGCGCGAGCCATAGCTGGGCGACCGACAATCTGCCGCAGACGCGCTTCGCGTTCCGCAAGATGGTCGATTTCTTCAACCTCCACCTGAAGCCGGAGCGGTAAGGATGCTGAGGCGCCCGCTGCGGTTCCTGTACGCGCTCGGCATGCTGGCATTCGGCGGCACGGCGGCGGCGCAGCCGGTGCAGGATCTGGGCGCGGAGTTCTGGGCGTGGCGCGCGAAGACCCAGCCCGCCACCAGTGACGACATTCCGCGCATCGTCCGTCCCGCAAAATGGGTGCCGGACTGGTCGCCGAAGGCGATCGAAGACCGCAAGGCGCGACTGGCGGATTTCGAGCGCCGCTTCCAGGCGCTGGCCGATACGCCGCAGGACGTAAGCGGGCGCGTCGATTACCGGCTCGTCGGATCGGCGCTCGCCCGCGTGCGCTGGGAAATGGATCATGTCGCGGCGTGGCAGCGCCAGCCGCAATTCTACGTCGATCAGGCGCTGGTCCCGATCTTCGAAACGCTGCTTCCGCCGCCGCCGGTCAAGTCCGCGCGCGTCGAGACGGTGATCGCTCTGGTCGAGCGCATCCCCGCGACCTTGCTCGCGGGCCAATCCAATCTCACCGACATGCGCGGGCCTTTCGTCGAGGTTGCGATCGCGGGGCTCGAGCGGATTCCTGCCAGCCTTAACGGCATGGCGGACGGGCTCCGGCCGTCGCTCGCGGGCAATCAGGAACGGCGGCTTCGCGCCGCGATCCAGCGCGCGCTGACAGCCTTCGAATCCTACGGCGCGTTTCTCGCCGCGCGCCAGGCCGGCCTCTCGCAGGAAACGGCGGTCGGCCGTGACGGCTACACATTCTTCCTGCGGAACGTCGCGCTCTATCCCTACACGCCCGAGCAACTGCTCATCATGGGGCGGCAGGAATGGACGCGCTCGGTCCAGTTCGAGGAGCTCGAGCGCAACCGCAACCGCACGGTGCCCCAGCTTCCGATCGGGCCGTCGATCGACGCCGTCGTCGGCCGGCTGAATGCGCAGGAGCTTGAGGTCCGCACCTACCTTCGCGACCACGATCTGCTCACCGTGCCGGACTGGGCGGGTCATTATAATGCGATGGGCTTTCCGGCCTATCTGGCGCCGATCGGCTGGCTCGGCCGCACCTTCGATCTCACCGATCGGGTCCGCGTCGGCCAGAATGCCACCGTCTATCTGCCCGAGCCGTCGCCATCGCTCGGCTATTTCAATCTGTCGATCACCCGCGATCCGCGCCCGATCATCGTCCACGAGGGGGTTCCGGGCCATTTCTTCCAGCTTACTTTGAGCTGGCGCCACCCCAATCCGCTGCGCCGCTATTATTATGACAGCGCCGCCAACGAGGGCACCGGCTTCTATGCCGAAGAAATGATGCTGCAGGCCGGACTGTTCGACGATTCCCCGCGCACGCGGGAGATCATCTACAATTTCGCGCGGCTGCGGGCGTTGCGCGTGGAAGTGGACGTCAAGCTGGCGCTGGGCGAATTCACGATCGCCGAAGCTGCGGATTGTCTAGCCGCTGCGGTGCCGATGGACCGCGAGACGGCGGAGGAGGAAGCGGTGTTCTTCGCCGCATCCCCCGGCCAGGCGATCAGCTATCAGATCGGCAAGCTGCAGACGCTGGACTTCCTGACCGAAGCGAAGACGCGCCTCGGCGATCGGTTCAGCCTCAAGCATTTTCACGACTATCTCTGGCTCAACGGCAACGTGCCGATCGCGCTGCAGCGTGAGGAATATCTGGCGACGGCCGGGAAGGGCGCCGAATGACCATGATCCGGATCACCGAAGCGCGTTCGGGCCTGTCGGCGCGCTGCGATTTGCTCGAACGCGAAGCCCCCGTGTCCTCCGCCTTTCTCGCCGATCTGGCGGCGCGGCGGGCGGGGTTCGATGCAATCCACGCGATGTGGACCGGCCCCGAAATCTCGGTGCCGATGCCGGCATCCATCTTGCCCGAAGGCATGGCGGCGCCCGCGATTCCGGAGGAGAATGCCACCTCCTATCCCGACGCCGGCGATCTGGTGCTGGCCTATCTGACCGCGGGCAGCGTGCAGGGGCTTCCGCCCGGCGATTTCTACGACATCGGCGTCTTCTATGGTGCAGGCGGGCGGCTGCTGATGCCGTTCGGCTGGATCAAGGCGAACGTGTGCGCGCGCATCGTCGCGGATGATCTCGCCAAGGCGCAGGCGGATTTCAAGACGATCCGCCGGAATGGCGCCTGCACGATCACGTTCGAGCCGGCCTGAGCGAGCAGGGGTAGCCCATATGGAATTTGCCGATCTGATGGCCTTGATGGGGGACTGGCTGCTGCCGGGCTCGCTCGTGTGTATCATGCTCTCGATGGGCCTCTCGCTCGTCGCCGACGATTTCCGTCAGGTGTTCCGCAACAAGCGCGCGCTGATCATCGGCCTGTGCTCGATGCTGATCGTGCCGCCGATCATCGGCCTCTTCATCGCATTCACCGTCGCGCCGACCCCGGCGCTGGCCGTCGGCTTCATCCTGCTCGCGACGACGCCGAGCGGCATGCTCTCGAACCTGTTCACCGACATGGCCAAGGGCGATCTCGCGCTGTCCATGTCGATGACGCTGCTGCTGAGCATGATCTACATCCTCGTCATCCCCTTTTACGCGCACTTCGCGATCCTGCATTTCATGGGCGTCGAGGCCGAGATCGAGGTGCCGATCGCGTCCTTCTTCTGGGACATCTTTTCGATCACCGTGCTGCCGGCCGCGACGGGTTTCGCGATCCGCGCCTTCCGCCCGGAATTCGCGCTGTGGATCAAGCCCTACATCAAGAACATCGCGATGATCGTGCTGTTCACCTCGTTCGGCTTCATCCTCGTCGATCAGATCCCGGTCCTCCGCGAAAATCTCGGCGCGCTCTTCTGGATCACCGTGTTCCTCAACGTCGCGATGCTGGCGGTGGTGCTGACGCTGGTGAGCTTCGCCAAGCTCAACCGGCGGGAGAATATCGCCATCGGGATCGAGCATCTCATGCGCCAGGAGGGGACGGCGATTTTCATCGCGGTCTCCATCGTCGGCAACAACGAGATGTCGCTGCCGATGATCATGAACACTCCGGTCGCGCTGGCCGTCGTTCTCGCCTTCGTCGCCATCGCGCGGCGCAGGGCCCCGGCGGCCGCGGCGGCCGCTTAGCTTCAATGTGTCCTTCGGGCACCAAGGGTTCGGTTCGATGACAGTGCAGTGTTTCCTGGCCTTCGGGGGGGCGATCGTCCTTTCCGGCACAGGCCCCGTATCGCCGGTGTCCGCGGCGCGGAGCGTTTCGTGAAGGCCGCGAGCCGGCTCGCGCTGTGGCGGCACACCGCGCCCGCCGGGCCGTCCCTTACGCAATTGCAGGGGGATGTGGATACGGACGTGCTCGTCATCGGTGGCGGCATCGCGGGCATGTCGACCGCGCTGCACCTCGCCGAGGCCGGCGTTGCGGTCGTGGTGGTGGAGGCGGGTGAACCCGGCAGCGCCGCCACCGGCCAGAGCGGCGGTCTCATCGCGCCCGATTACATCCGCCACACGCCGGACAGCATCGCCGCGCAATTCGGGCCGGAAGCGGGCGAGCGGCTGACCGCCATGCTCGGGCGTTCGGCGCAGCATTGCTTCGATCTCATCGCGCGCCACGATATCGACTGCGACGCCCGGCAGGACGGTTTCTACACCCCCGTCCATCAGCACGATCTTGCCGAACAGCAGCGCCGCGTTGCCGGGCAATGGCAGTCGCGCGGTTTCGACGTATCGTTCGTGGAGCAGGCCGGCGCGGAGGACGCGCTCGGCACCGATGCCTATCGCGGTGCGCTGCGCTTCGGGCAGGGTGGCAGCATCAATCCGCTCGCCTACGTGCGCGGCTTGACGGAAGCGGCGATGGCGGCGGGCGCATATGTCTATCGCGACACGGCTGTCCGCGATCTTTCGCGCGCGGCGGACGGGCGCTGGCATGCGCGCGCAGCAGGCGGATCGGTCCGCGCCTCGCGGGTCGTCCTTGCCGCCAACGGCGGGAATGCCGGGCTGCATCGCGCCATGCGCCGCGCCGCGCTTCCGCTCAACGTCGTCGAGTTCGCGACCACGCCGCTTCCTGCCGCATTGCGTGACCGTATCCTCCCGCACGGCGGCGCGTTCACCGACAAATCCTCCTACATCTTCTCGGCACGTTACGACGGCGACGGGCGGCTGATATCGGCTTTCCCGCGGACGTGGTGCGTGCGCGGTCCGCGTGCCTATCACAAGGAAGCGCGGCGCCGCCTGACCAAGCATTTTCCGGCATTGCACGGCGTGGAGATCGAAAGCCTGTGGGAAGGCATCGCGTGGATCAACACGTCGTTCCTGCCCGAAGTCTATGATCTCGGCGACGGCGCCGTCGCGATCCAGGCCTGCAACGGGCGGGGCATCTCCACCAACACCGTGATCGGTGCGGAGCTGGCCGCCGCTTTGGCGGGTGACGATCTTTCGGCGCTCTCGGTGTCGGTGCGCTCTCCCGCCGCCATCCCATTCTATCCGCTCGCCGCGCGCTCGCCGGAGCTGATGATGACGCTCGCCTATCTTGCCGACTGAAGGAGGAAGGATGCACAGCAGGGTCTCCGGCAAACGCAGGTTGCTGATCCTTCCGCTGGCCGCATTGCTGCTAGCAGCAGCCCCGCCTCCGTCGCTGCCCGACCTGATCGCCGATTACGAACGCTTCACGACGCGCTTCCCGATGGAAGCGGGACGGTCCGATCCCGCGCGCGGGGTGGATGGCTGGCCGCAGGAGAGCCTAGCGGCGATGACCGAGCGGAAGGCCGGTCTCGTCGCGATGCAGGCACGGCTTCGCGCGGTCGATGCGACTGGCCTGTCCGCCGACGCGGCGGCGGACCGCGACTATCTCGGCAAGCTCATCGCCTGGCGCATCGAGGGCCTCGATTTCGACGAGCGGCGCTTCGCTTTCGTCGCGCACGAAGGCTTCTACAACACGCCGTATAACGCGGCGCGTGGCGTCACCGTGCGCGACGCGGCGGAGGCCCGCGCCTGGATCGCGCAATTGAACGCGGTGCCCGCATATTTCGCCGAGCAGCGCGTCAATATGGAGCGCGGCATGGCGACCGGATGGACCAATCCGGCATCGGTGGTCGATGTCGCGGTCACGATTCTGCGCAACTACATTGCCCGCCCCGCCGCAGAGGATCCGCTGCTCGATCCCATCAAGGCCGCCAAGCTCGATCCGACCCTGCTTGCGGAAGCAACGAAAGTGATCGAAACCGTCGTCCGGCCCGCGCAGCGCGAGGCCTTGGCGTTCATCGATGGCCCGTATCGGGCAGCAGCGCGCCCCGGGATCGGCATCGCATCGGTGCCTGACGGGCGGGCCTATTATGATTTCCTGCTGCGCTATTACACCACCACCGATCAGACCGCCGAACAGATCCACGCGACCGGCCTTGCGGAGGTGCGCCGCATCCGCGCCGAGATGGATACGGTCATCAAGGCCGCGGGCTTCGAAGGCAGCTTCGCGGAGTGGCTCGATTTCCTCCGCACCGATCCGCGCTTCTACGCGACCAGCCGCGAGCAATTGCTCGACCGCGCGAGCATCATCGCCAAGCGCATCGACGCGGTGCTACCCCGCTATTTCGGACTGCTCCCGCGGCAGCCCTTCGCCGTCGTGCCGGTGCCGCGCGACGTGGAGGAGGGCTACACCACCGCGCGCTATGGCGGCGCCGATTTCGGCAAGGGCTTTCCGGGCCGCTTCCTCGTCAACACGTCGCACCTCGATCAGCGGCCGTTCTACGAGCTGCCCGCGCTGACGCTGCACGAAGCCGCGCCGGGCCATCACACCCATTTCGCGCTGACCAGCGAGAATCCGGACCTCCCCGCCTTCCGGCGCCAGCGGGACATGCTAGCCTATCGCGAAGGCTGGGCGCTCTATGCCGAGCGGTTGGGCCACGAAATGGGCATCTATCGCGACCCTTATGAGACCTTCGGCACGCTCTCGACCGAGATGTGGCGGGCGTGCCGAATGGTCGTCGATACTGGGATCCACGTGATGGGGTGGAGCTATGAGCAGGCGCGGGCTTGCTTCGTCGAAAATACCGCGCTTGCCGACATCAACATCGATACCGAGCTGCTGCGCTACATCGGCGCGCCGGGCGGCGCCGTCGCCTACAAGGTGGGCGAACTGACGATCGTCGGGCTACGCGCCCGCGCCGAGCAGAAGCTTGGAAAGCGGTTCGACATCCGCGGCTTCCACGATCTCATCCTCGCGCAAGGCCAGGTGCCGATGAGCACGCTGGAGGGACTCGTCGATCGCTGGATCGCGGAGCGTGCCGCAGCGGCGGACTGAGCTGCGCCTCAGGCAGCGGGGATCACATCGAAGGCGATCGTCAACCGGTCGGCTTCCTCGTCGAACGGCACCGTGCCGTGATAGAAATAGGAGGGGAAGAGGACGAGCTTGCCGACCTCCGGCCGCTCCACCCGCGCGATGCTTTCGCGTGGCCCGAGGTTAAGTGCCGACTCGCCGAACTTGAGCCAGCCCTGATGGCCTGACCCATCCACGGCCTTCGGCAGCGCGACATAATAGCAGGAGCTGATCCAGCCTTCCGGGTGAACGTGGTTCACATGATGCCCGCCGCGCCGCAAGCGCACCGACCATGAGCCCGAGAAAGCGAAACGCTGCGATTTCCGGCGCAGAAACGGATGATCGGAGTCGTCGGGCAGGGCGGCGATATAGCGCGCGACCTCCGCCTCGATCATCGCCTGCACCGCCCGGATCTCCGGAATGTCGCGGCCGAACAGGTCGTCAGTCGTCTGCGTCCCGCCGCGCAGCGTCTGATCGAGCGGATGCCGCGTCGCGGCGTGAAGATCGGCGAGGCGCGCGGCAAGGCGGGCGTTGAACGAGTCGATGTCCGTCCCGTCCGGGGGCGTCAGCGGGGCAGCGTGGACGAAGCGGTCAAAATTGTTGAGCCAGTCCGCGCGCGGATCGCCGAGGAAGCGCCAGCACAGTCCGCGATAGGCCAAGGACTGCTGGTCCGCGCCCTCATCCGCGCCAAGCTCCGACAGCGCGTCTTCGTAGCGCGCGAGGATGATGAGCGCGCGCGCCGTCTCCCGCCGCAGCGACGCATCATCGGGGGCCATCCGCCGCCCGGCCGCCCATTCGGCCAGCGCGGCGTCGACCTGCCCCTGACCCCAGAGGGCCTGACCCATGCGCAGCCGCAGTTCGGCGCCATCGACGCCGCGCGCAAATCCGTTGCCCAGCGCCGCCGCCGCCTCGCTCTGTTCGCCGCGGAGGTTTAGCTGGTGGGCGAGATCGGCGAGCAGCCCGGCGTCATCCGAATGTCGGTCGAGCGTTTCGCGATAGCTGGCAAGATGAGCGGCATTATTCCCCACCTGCCAGCACAGGCGCGCGAGCGAGGCGTGCGCGTCCCGGTCTAGCGGCCGTAGCGCGATCGTCCGGCGATAGGCTTCCGCGGCACCGGTGACGTCGCCGAGGTCCTGGAGGCAATGGCCGAGATTGTAGTGGATCTCGGGCGACGCGGGATCGGCCGTCGCACAGGTGCGCAGCAGCGCGGCGGCCTCCCCGGGCTGGCCGGAGAGCCGCAGCGCGACCCCTAGGTTGTGCATCGTCGCGACATGGCCGGGACGGAGCGCCAGGGCATTGCGAAAGGCAGTCACGGCTTCGGCCAGCCTGTTTTCCGCGCGAAGCGCGCTGCCGAGTACAGCCCACATCTTGGCATGCCGGGGAGCGTTGCGCACCGCTCGTTCCAGCACATCGCAGGCTTCGCGCGTATCGCCGCGCGCAATCAGCGCCATTCCCAGATGCGCCGTCGCATCGTGGTTGCCCGGCGCCATTTTCACCGCCTCGCGATAGGCGCGCACGGCGGCATCGATCTCGCCGAGATCGAGCAAGGCATTGCCGAGGTTGCTGAGCACATGGGGCTGCGCGGGGTTCGCCCGAAGCGAGCGCTGAAACCAGCGTACCGCTTCTTCATTGTCGCCGCCACGGCGCGCGATCATGCCCTTAAGCTGGAGCGCGTCGGGATGAGAGGGGGACGCGGCCAGCAATTCGTCCAGCAACGCCCGCGCCGCCGGCAACGCGCCGGCCTGGCCAAGCTGCATGGCGCGCTGAAGCATGGCGTCGGTTTGCTGCGGGGACAATTGCGTCGCGATGTCCTGCTCTACGTCCGGCGACCATCGCGGACATCGCACTCTGTCACAGCCCAACGCGATACGCAAAATCACGTGTAATTGAACTCGAATGTTAGTCGAGGCGTGTGCGACTGCCTCGGATCGGGCGTAATCCGCGACCGTCGCGTGCCGCAGGCCCCGGCCTAGCTATCGGGCGGATAGGTCTCACACGCCTGGACAGGCCCGCCTTTACTCGATCGGCAATTTGCTCAGGTTCTGGCTGATCCTGTGCAGGACTTGCAGCAGATAGGCGATATCGCGGTCGCTCACGCCCTCCATCGCACGCGCGAACTGCCGGCCGACGATGGGGGTCAGCTTTCCCAGCTTCTGCTGGCCGGCGGGCGTCAGGGTGACTTCCGTTATCCGGTTGTCCTCGCGATTGGGCGAAGTCTTCACCAGCCCCTGCTCGATCATCCGGTCGATGATCCGGCTGACGGTCGGGCGCTTGATCAGGGCCGCCTCGGCCAGCGCACCGATGCTCGCGGGCTGATGCTCGCGCAGCACGGTCATGATGCGATAGATCGGCTTGGACATGCCGTGCTTGTGCAGCACCTTGTCCATGTCCTCGTGATATTTGTAGTCGGCATGCGCCATCAGATAGAATGGCGAGTTCTCGAGCCTGAACTCCGGATTGCTGGGGTCGTAAGCACTACGGTCACTCATCGAGCGGAAAGCCTTCCATCATGCTTCTGCCTAACAACCGCCATGCCGCGCGCATCGTGCGTCGCGTCATGTCCAAGCTTATTAGCAGCTAGTCATTACTTGGGGAGGGGAAATCAAAGGCATAAGCTGTGACATTCGGGATGCGGCGCCCGCGTAAATATCTGGCCACCCCGCATCCAAGACAGCGCATGCACGACATTTCCGGCGATGTAAAAGTGATAAATCACATGAAATGTGCTTCGTTATGGGTGGATTGCGCCCCGGCGCCGGCGGGAAGCGCGCCAGAGCCATGCCGCCAACACATGATATTCACACGCTCGATAGTGAGTGTTGACAGCGGTGCGTTTCGCTTGCAGTCTCTGGATCGAGACCTGGCCGGCAAGAGTCGGGTCCGCGACAGGAGAGGGACGGATGACGCTTGGCGGATTGTATCGCCGTGGGGTCGGCGGCTGCGATAGGATCGCGGCGGAGCCTTCATCGCATCGCCTTCCGATCCGGCCCTGCGGACCATCCCTTTTTGCGCGGCCGACACGATGACCGCCATTCCCGCATCGGTCGATCCGCTTTCCGGGCCGCCCGGCCCGCCGCCGATGGCACCGGCCCGGCCCGATCGCTACGCCTGGGTCGTTCTCGCCTTCCTGTGCTTCGTCTACGTCCTGAACTTTCTCGATCGGCAATTGCTGTCGATCCTCGCCAAGCCGATCCAGGACGAGATGGGGATCACGGACGGGCAGATCGGCCTCATCAGCGGACTCTATTTCGCGATCTTCTATTGCCTGGTGTCGATCCCCGTCGCGTGGCTTGCGGACCGGACCAATCGCGTCCGCGTGCTCTCGCTCGCCTGCGCCTTGTGGAGCGCGGCCACGATCGCCTGCGGGCTTGCGCGCACCTATCCGCAACTCGCCGTCGCGCGGATGACTGTGGGGCTGGGCGAGGCAGGCGGTGTCCCGCCGTCCTATGCGATCATTTCCGATTATTTCCCGCGCGGCACGCGCGGCACCGCGCTCGGCCTGTTCAATCTCGGTCCGCCGATCGGCCAGGCGTTGGGGGTCGCATTCGGCGCGTCGATCGCCGCCGCCTATAGCTGGCGTGACGCCTTCATCGCGATCGGCGGGGTCGGCGTCGTCACGGCGCTGATGGTCTGGATCTTCGTGAAGGAGCCCAAGCGCGGCGGCCTCGATGCGCCGAGCCCCGGCGCCGCTACCGTGGCAGTGGAAGCGCCCGCGCCGTTCCTCGCGACCTGCCGCATGTTCTTCACCCGCCGGGTGCTGCTGCTGGTGGCGCTCGCCTGCGGGGCGACGCAGTTCGTCACCTACGCATCGCTCAACTTCACCATTCTCTTCCTGATGCGCGAGAAGGGCATGACACTGAACGAGGTGGCGCTTTACTATGCGCTGCTCATCGGCATCGCGACGAGTGTCGGCATGTATGTCTCGGGCCGTCTGATCGACCGCTTCGTGACGCGGACCAAGAAGGTCTATGCCTGGGTGCCGGCGATCGGGCTGCTGTGCGCGGTGCCGCTGTTCGTCGGCTTCGTACGGGCGCCGACCTGGCAGATGGCGCTGCTGTTCCTCGCGCTGCCGATGGGCCTCAACTATTTCTACCTCTCGCCCGCGGTGGCGCTGGTGCAAGAGGAGGTGCGGCCCAACCAGCGCGTGCTCGCCGGCGCGCTGCTGCTGCTGGTGATGAACATGATCGGCCTCGGCCTCGGCCCGACCTATCTCGGCGCGGCGAGCGACTGGTTCCGCGCCAGCTTTCCGGACAATTCGCTGCAGATGGCCTTCTACACGCTCGTACCCTTCTATTTCCTCGCGGTGCTGCTGTTCATAGCGCTGTCGCGAGCGATCGCGCGCGAAGAACAGGCCGCGGCATGAACGGGAGGCAGGCACAGACACGCTGACGCCGGGCGTCGGTCGCGCAACACCACGACTTGCTCGGAAAGACATTCACACACGCGATAGCGAGTATTGACTTGGCACAACCCTAAGGTCGAAATTGAAAACAAGTGGGCGAAAACGACCCACGCGCAACAGGAGGGGATAAAGATGAAGGCCATGCTTTTCGCATCGGTGTCGGCGGCAGCCGTCATGCTGGTTCCGGGCGCCGCCTGGGCGCAATCGGAGAATGCCGGCGAAACCGTCGAGACTGCCGAGCCGCGGTCCGCGACGATGGACAATCGCGACATCATCGTCACCGCGACGCGGCGCGAAGAGAAGCTGCAGGACGTACCGCTCAGCATCACCGCCTTCGACCAGGAAGAGCTGAACAAGCTTGGCATCGTCGGTTACGAGGGGATTGCGCAGAACACGCCCGGTATCGTGGTCAATCGGCCAACGCAGAACTTCAACAATTTCACCGCGCGCGGCATCAACACCAACGGCTACAGCGCGGGCCTGCAGAGCGCCGTCGCCATCTATATCGACGAGCTGCCGATCTCGGCAAACGGCAACTCGACCATCCTCGATCCCAACCTCTATGATGTCGAGCGCGTCGAATTCCTGCGCGGGCCGCAGGGCACCTTGTTCGGATCGAGCTCGCTGGCGGGCGCGATGCGCATCCTCAACAAGAACCCCAACCTCAACAATTTCGAAGCTTCGGCGCTGGTCGATTTCGGCCTGACCGGCTCGGATTCGCTCCGCCAGCGCTACAACGGGATGATCAACGTTCCGCTGATCGACGATCAGCTGGGTTTCCGCGCGGTGGGCTATTACCGCAACGAAGACGGCTGGGTGAACAACATCGGCACCGGCATCGAGGATTCGAACAGCCTGGAAGCTTATGGTGGCCGCGCGATCCTGCTGATGAAGCCGTCCGATCGGCTGACGATTCGGCTGCTTACCTCCTACGAAAAGAGCAATCCTGCCGATTCCGCGCTCACCAACCCGGCGCTCGGCAAATATGTGCGGCGGTCCGACCGCCCCGATCTCTTCCAGGGTGAGCTCACCAACTACAATGTCACCGTCAATTACGATTTCGATTTCGCGGAGCTGATCAGCTCGACCACGCTGTCGAACTACGACGCGTCCTTCTACGTCGATCTCGCCGGCACGTTCGGCCAGCTCATCCCGTTCGCGCTCGACGCGTTCGGCTATGACGACCTCTTCGTCCAGGAATCGCGCCTCGTCTCCAAGACCGACGGGCCGCTCGAGTGGGTCGCGGGCTTCTTCTATTATTCGAAGCGGCGGACGGTCGATTTCGATTACCGTTCGTCGGTCGAATTCCTCCAGGCGCGCGGGCTCACCGGGTTACCGGACGAATATTATCAGCGGTTCAACAGCTATGCCGACCAGAAGGAGATCGCCGGGTTCGGCGAGCTGACCTATCGCTTCAGCGACGATTTCTGGGTCACCGGCGGCATCCGCTACGGCAACACCACGGTGCAGGCCTTTACGCGCGAGGGCGGCTATAACAGCAACTATCTCGCCGCCGCGCTGGGCGGTTTCTCCAACATTCCACTGACGGTGACGCCGATCGCGGCCGAGATCGGCCGCAAGGTCGAGGATGACCGGATATCGTGGAAGGCGAGCGTGTCGTGGCGGCCGTCTCCCGACATCACCACCTATGCCACGGTCGCGACCGGCTTCCGCCCGCCGGTGGTCAACGCCCGCGCCGGCCTCGTCAGCGCGCTCGACCCCACCGACATCGTCATCCCGGACGGCGCGAAGTCGGACAAGCTCATCAACTATGAGGTGGGCGTGAAGGGCCGCTGGCTGGGAGGCGATCTCACCGCCAATATCGCGGCTTATTATATCGACTGGAGCGACATCCAGGTCCAGGCCAACCGCGTTTCGGACACCATCCAGTTCGCCACCAACATCGGCGGCGCGGAAAGCTACGGCGTGGAATTCGAGTTCATGGCGCGGCCCGTGCAGGGGCTGAGCCTGATCTTGAACGGCTCGGTCAACGAGACGAACATCAACGATCTAACCCCGGGCGAGGCCGCGATCTCGGGCGCGGTGCTCGGCGGGCGACTGGCGTCTCCGCGCTTCCAGGGATCGGGCACGATCCGCTACGATTTCCCGGTCTCGGCGACGTCCAACGCTTATGCGTCGGTCAACGTCTCCCACGCCGGCTCCTTCCCGAACCAGTTCCCGAACGTGCCCGGCCGGCCCACTCAGGTGAGCCCGACCTACGGCTTCACCGACGCTTGGACCAACGTGAACCTCTATGCGGGCGTCAACGTCGGCGATCTCGATCTCACCGCTTATGTCGAGAATGTGCTGAACGATTCCTCGATC
Organism: Allosphingosinicella indica; assembly: GCF_900177405.1. Lineage (NCBI taxonomy): Bacteria > Pseudomonadati > Pseudomonadota > Alphaproteobacteria > Sphingomonadales > Sphingomicrobiaceae > Allosphingosinicella > Allosphingosinicella indica. The sequence continues at coordinate 1,553,600 of NZ_LT840185.1, forward strand.
ACCTACATCCACCCCGAAGCCTTCCTCGACAGCCGGTTCGCGCGGTTGCGTCCGCGCACCGTGGGGATACGCGCCGGCTATCGGTTCTGAGGGGAGAAATGGGCGTGATGCAGGCTCTGGTAAAATGGGCGATCGCCGCTGCGGCGGCGGCGCTCGCGCTTCCCGCAACGGCGCAGCAGCCGGTCGAGATCGATGCGCCGGCGGGTGCTGCACGCGGCACGCAGGCGGACGGGCTAAAGCTGTTCAAAGGCCTGCCCTATGCGCAGCCCCCCGTCGGCGAGCGCCGCTGGCAGGCGCCTGCCGATCTGCCGCGCTGGAGCGGCGTGCGTGATGCGACGCAATTCGGCGCGTCGTGCATCCAGCCCGCGCGGCGCGGCGAAAGCATCTATGCCGACGATGTCGGCACGACGAGCGAGGATTGCCTGACGCTCAACGTCTGGGCGCCGGAAAATGCCAGGAACGCGCCGGTGTTCGTCTGGATCTACGGCGGCGCGCTGACGACGGGCGGGACGCGCTTCCCGATGTACGACGGCGCCGCGCTCGCCAAGCAGGGGCTGGTCGTCGTCTCGATCAACTATCGTGTCGGCGCGCTCGGCTATCTCGCCCACCCCGAGCTCAGCGCGGAATCGGCCGATGGCGTCTCGGGCAATTACGGACTGCTCGATCAAGTCGCCGCGCTGCGCTGGATCAACCGCAACATCGCGGCGTTCGGCGGCGATCCGAAGCAGGTCACGATCGCCGGGGAGTCGGCGGGGGCGCTCAGCGTCATGTATCTGATGGCCTCGCCTTCCGCGCGCGGCCTCTTCCACCGCGCGATCGCGCAGAGCGCCTACATGCTCTCGACGCCCGAGCTTCGAGCCGAGCGCTTCGGTGCGCCGCCGGCGGAAGCGGTTGGCGCCTGGCTGCAGGGCCAACTCAAGGCCGGCAGCCTCGCCGATCTCCGCGCCATGGACGCGCAGGCGCTGACCGAGGCGGCGGTGACCGCGGGATACATCCCGTGGGGGACGATCGACGGGAAAATTCTGCCGGCCCAGCTCGTCGATATCTTCGATCGCGGCGAGCAGGCGCCGGTGCCGGTCCTCGCCGGGTTCAATGAAGGCGAAATACGCTCGCTTCGCATCCTGCTGCCGCCCAAGCCCGCCGATGCAGCGGCTTATGAGGCGGCGATCCGCAAGGGCTATGGCGATCTCGCCGATGCCGCGCTCCGCCTCTATCCGTCGGCGAACATCGAGGAGAGCATGCTCGCGACGACGCGTGACGCGATGTACGGCTGGACGTCGGAGCGGCTCGCCGCGAAGCAGTCGGCGATGGGCCAGCCCTCCTTCCTCTATTATTTCGATCACGGCACGCCGGCGACCGAGGCCGCGAACCTCCACGCCTTCCATGCGATGGAGCTGCCCTACATGTTCGGCACGATCCGCCAGACCGCGCCCGACTGGCCGGCGATCCCCGACACGGCGGCGGAGACCGCTTTGTCGCAGGCGATGGTGGAATATTGGGCTTCCTTCGCGAAGAGCGGCCGTCCGCAGGCCAAAGGTCAGCCCGCGTGGAAGCCCTATGGCGAGGATCAGGCCTACATGCATTTCGCCGGCGCGCCGCGCACCGCCGCCGATCCGCTGCCCGGCCATTTCGAGCTGCACGAGGAAGTCGTCTGCCGCCGCCGCGCCGCGGGGATCGGCTGGACGTGGAACGTCGGAGTGATCGCGCCGGACATGCCGCCGCAGGCGCCGGGGTGCCGATGACCGACGGCACGACCCAGCGCTACGCGCTGACGGTAGACAAGTTCCTTCTCCATGCCGCCAAATGGCATCCGAGCGGCCAGGTCGTCACCGCGCGGGGCGAGGGGGCGGTGGACCGGATCGCCTACCCCGCGCTGCTCGATCGCGCGCGCCGCGTCTCAGCGGCACTGGCCGCGCGGGGCGTGACGCAGGGCACGCGCGTCGCCACGCTCGCCTGGAACACGCAGGCGCATCTTGAGGCATGGTACGCGATCATGGGGATGGGCGCGGTCTGCCACACGCTCAACCCCCGCCTGTTCGCCGCGCAGAGCGCCGCGATGCTCGCGCAATCGGCAGCCCGGGTGTTGATCGCTAGCGCCGATCTCGCGCCGCTGGTCCGCGACATCCTCGCCGCCGCGCCGGCGATCGCCGAGGTCATCGTGATCGACGGCCCGGCCGAGGCGATGGCGGAGGCCGCGGCGGGCCGCCCGGTTGCGACCCTGGACGATATCGCCGCTGCGGACGTCGATCCAATCGCTTGGGGCGGCTTCGACGAGAGTGCACCCTGCGGTCTCTGCTTCACCTCTGGCACCACCGGCGCGCCGAAGGGCGTCAGCTACACGCACCGCGGCAATTATCTCCACACAATGCGCCAGTTGCAGGCGGACGTCTCGGGCATCACCGCGCGCGATGTCGTGCTGGTCGCGGTGCCGATGTTTCACGCCAACGGCTGGGGCCTGCCCTTCTCGGTCCCCGCCGCGGGGGGATCGCTGATCCTTCCCGGCCGCCATGCCGACGGCGCCAGTCTGGTCGACCTGATCGCGGAAGAGGGCGTGACGATCGGCGTCGGCGTTCCCACCGTCTGGCTCGGGCTCATGGACCTGCTCGACGAGACCGGCCGCTCGCTGCCGTCGCTCGAGCGGATCATGGTCGGCGGCGCGCCGATGCCGCCCGCGCTCATGCAGCGGATCGAGGATCGCGGTATCGCGGTGCAGACCACCTGGGGGATGACCGAGCTTTCGCCGCTCGGCACAGCGGCGCCTGCCGCCTCGGCCGATCGCGACGCCGGCCGCTCCGGCCGCCCCGCGGTCGGGGTCGATCTCATGCTTGCCGACAGCGAGGGCAACCCGCTGCCCGATCAGCGCGACGGGGAAGGGCGCCTGCACGTCCGCGGCCCCTCGGTCGTCGAACGCTATTTCGGCCATGACGAGCCGGCGACGCGCGACGGCTGGTTCGACACCGGCGATCTCGCGCGGATCGACGCTGCCGGAAACCTCACCATCACCGGCCGCGCGAAGGATCTCATCAAGTCGGGCGGGGAATGGATCAACCCCAGCGAGATCGAGGCGATCGTCGGCGCGCTGCCCCAGGTCGCGCTGGCCGCGGTGATCGGCCGGCCCGACCCCAAATGGGGCGAGCGTCCGATCCTGCTGGTCGAGACGCGCGACGGCGCGCCGCTCGCGGACGACGATCTGCTCGCCCCCTTGCGCGGGCGAGTGGCGCCCTGGTGGATACCCGATGCGGTGATCCATCTCGGCAACATGCCGCTGGCATCCACCGGAAAGATCGACAAAATACGCCTCAGATCGGAATATGGGCGGGTATGAGCCAGGCGGGCACATCCCGGGCAGTGGTCGCGCCAGCGATGAGGAAGGGGCGAGTTTTGTCAGCAGTCAGTCAACCGCGGCGCAAGCGGACCACCAAGGCCGAACAGCGCGCCGAGACGACCGAGCAGATCTTGGACGCCGCGGAAGCTCTGTTCTCCAAGCGCGGCTTCTACGGCGTTACGCTGAAGGATGTCGCCAAGCAGGTCGGCGTCCACCACACGCTGCTCAATTATTATTTCGAGGACAAGACCAAGCTGTTCCACGCCGTCTCCGCCCGGCGCGCGGTGGTGACGGTGGAGCGGCGGATGCAGGCGCTCGACGAATATGACGCGGCGACCGGCGGCAAGCCCACGGTGGAAGGCGCGCTCCACGCCTTTCTCGACACCGATCTCGATCTCTACATCGAGGGCGGCGAGGGCTGGCGCAATTATGCCGCGCTCGGCGCCTTGATGTCGAACTCGCCCGAATGGGGCGCGCAGTTGATGAATGAGCATTTCGATCCGGTCGTGCTGCGGCTGATCGAGCTGCTCCGGAAGGCCTTGCCCGGCTGCCCCGACCGCGACCTGTTCTGGGGCTATCATTTCGTCACCGGCGCGCTGATGCTGACGCTGGCGCGCACCGGCCGCATCGACCGGCTTTCGAACGGCCTCTGTGATTCCGACGATTATGCGGCGGTGAAGGCGCGGATGGCGCGCTTCATGGCAGCGGGCTTCCTGGAGATTTGCAAGCCCGCCTGAACAGGGCGCCCGCAAATCGCACCCTGCATGCGCACAACACTAACTGACGAGAGAGCGAGTAATAAGTGAGCGAAGCAATGCGATTGAATGGACGTGTCGCCATCGTGACCGGTGCGGGCGGAGGGCTGGGCCGGTGTCACGCGCTGATGCTCGCCCGCCACGGCGCCAAGGTGGTGGTCAATGATGTCAGCGCCGCGCTCGCCGAAGGCGTCGCCGATGAGATCGCTGCGGCCGGCGGCACAGCGATCGGCATCGCCGCGTCGGTCACTGACGTCGATGCGGTGGCCGCGATGGCGGATCGCGCGATCGACGATTGGGGGCGGATCGACATCCTCGTCAACAATGCCGGCATCCTGCGCGACAAGAGCTTCGCCAAGATGACGCTCGACGATTTCCGCGCGGTCGTCGACGTGCATCTGATGGGCGCCGCGATCTGCACCAAGGCGGTGTGGGAGATCATGCGCGCGCAGCAGTTCGGCCGCATCGTGATGACGACCTCCTCGTCGGGACTCTACGGCAATTTCGGCCAGGCCAATTACGGCGCCGCCAAGATGGCGCTCGTCGGCCTGATGCAGACGCTGGCGCTGGAGGGCGAGAAATACGGCATCCGCGTCAACTGCCTCGCTCCCACCGCGGCGACGCAGATGACCGGCGGCCTGATGGCGCCCGAGGCGCTGGCGAAACTGGCTCCCGATCTGGTCAGCCCGGGTCTGCTGGCGCTCGTCGCCGAGAATGCGCCCACCCGCGCGATCCTGTGCGCGGGCGCCGGCCATTTCGCGCGCGCCTTCGTCACGCTCACGGAGGGTGTCCAGATCGGCGGCGGCACGGATGCGGCGGAGCGAGTGATCGAGGCATGGGACGCGGTCGGCGATCGGCGCGGCGAGATCGTCCCCGATTACGGCTTCACCCAGGCCGAGCGCGAGCTCGCCAAGGCGGGCTTTGCGGAGACGCTGATCGCCGCGCGCTGACGCGGTGCCGGGGGGCAAACGGGAGAGACGAGCATGCGGATGACCGGACGATGGGCGCGCCTCCTGGCCTGGCTGCTGCTCGTCGGCCTCGGCACCGCAGCGCCGGCCACCGAACCGCCGGTCGTGACGGTGGCGGACGGCCGTCTCGCCGGCATCCGCGACGGTGCGCTCCGCGTCTTCAAGAACATCCCTTATGCCCGCCCTCCCGTCGGCGAAATGCGCTGGCGCGCGCCGGAGCCGCCGCAAGCCTGGACCGGCATCCGCGCTGCGACCGATTTCGGACCGCGCTGCGTCCAGCCGCCACTGCCGAAGACGAGCCTCTATTACAGCCCGATCGCGGCGATGAGCGAGGATTGCCTGACGCTCAACGTCTGGGTGCCCGACAAAGCCGAGCGTGCGCCGGTGATCGTGTGGATCCACGGCGGATCGCTGCGCATCGGCGGCAGCGCCGAGCCGCTTTACGACGGCGCCGCGTTCGCGCGCCGGGGGATCGTCTTCGTGTCGATCAACTACCGGCTCGGCGTGCTTGGCTGGCTCACGCATCCCGGGCTCAGCGCGGAATCGCCGCACAATGCGTCGGGCAATTACGGGCTGCTCGATCAGATCGCCGCTCTGCGCTGGGTGCAGGCCAATGCCGCCGCTTTCGGGGGCGATCCAGGCAATGTCACGATCATGGGCGAATCGGCGGGCGCGCTCAGCGTAACCCACCTGCTCGTCAGCTCGCTCGCCGAGGGGCTGTTCCACAAGGCGATCGCGCAGAGCACCAACCTGCGCGCCATGCCCGAACTGAAGCGCGCCGCCTACGGGCTGCCGCCTGCCGAAGCGACCGGCGCTGCGCTGGCAAAGGAGGTCGGCGCGCCGAACCTCGCGGCGCTGCGCGCGATGGACGCCGAGGCGCTTGCCGCCGCTGCGCTCCGCGCCCGCTTCGATGCACGCACCGTGCTCGACGGCTGGGTGCTGCCGCGCCAGTTGCTCGACGTGTTCGATGCGGGCGAGCAGGCCAGGGTGCCGCTGCTAACCGGCTTCACCGGCGGTGAGATGCGCGCCGGGCTGATCACGCTGCCACCGATCCCGGCCGATGCGGCAGCCTATGAGGCAGCGGCTACCGCGCGCTACGGCAAACAGGCACCCGCCTTCCTCGCGCTCTACCCCGCGTCGGACCTGCGCGAGAGCATGCTGGCGACGCTGCGCGATGGCGTGTTCGGCTGGTCGAGCGAACGGCTGGTCCGCGATTACGCGGCGGCGGGCGTGCCGGCCTATCTCTACCGGTTCGACCGCTGTGATCCGGCATCCGAGGCGCGCGATCTCTGCGCCTTCCATGCGAGCGAATTGCCCTATGTCTTCGGCCAGACCGGCCCGGACGCGCCGCTCCCCGACACCTGGCCGCGGCTCGGCGGGTCGGTCGACGCGGCACTGTCCGATGCGATGATCGACTATTGGGTGCAGTTCGCGCGCACCGGCAACCCCAACAGCGGCGGACTTCCCCGCTGGCCCGCCTATGCGGAGGGCGAGGGCTATATGCGCTTCGCCGACCAGCCCGAGCCGGGCCGCGACATGCAGCCCGGCATGTTCGAATTCCACGAACGCTGGTTCGGCGCCCGCCGCGCGCGCGGCGAGAACTGGATCGACCAGATCGGCCTGGCCCCGCCGGCGGAGAAGCCGCAGCCGCCCTCAATCCTCCGCGCGGGCGGCGAAGTCCATGAAGTTGCGCGCGGCGTCGCGATCGGCAGGGTCGGCGAAGGCGACGTCGAGATCGGGCGCCTCGCCGAGCATGAAGAGCACAGCCCAAAGCGCGAAGCGGCGGCCGCGATCACGCTCCAGCCCGAGATCGACCCGCATCCGCTCGATTCCTGCCGCCAGCGCCGGCGGCGTCACCCGGGCGAGATCCGCAGAGCCAAAATATTCGCGGAACTGATCGTCGAAATTCATGGGCGGCCCTCCTCTCCGTCCTCGGGCTTTGCGCGCTCGGGCATGCCTTCGATCTCGGTGTCGTCTAGGCCTTGCAGCGGGGTGCCCGAGAGGTAGGTGGCGCGGCCGAGGAGCTGGGCAGTGATTGGCAGGGTGAAGAGCAGGAACAGCACAGTCAGCACGCCGGTCGAAACCTGTGCGTCCGACCCCGCAAGCACGCCCGCCATGACGAGCACGGTGCCGAGCGTTCCCGCCTTCGTGGCGCTGTGCATGCGTTGCAGCGGATCGGCGAGGCGGACGACGCCGATGGCGGCGATCAGCATCAGCAGCACGCCTGCGACGAGCAGGATGGCGGCGAGGATATTCACCGGTCGCGCGCCTTGCGTTCGAGGAAGATCGCGAAGGCGGCGGTGCCGACGAAGTTGATGAGCGAGAGGCCGAGAGCGATGTCGAGGAAGGTGCCGCGGCCGGTGGAGACTGCGGTGAGCCCGGCGAAGGCGATGCCGATTGCGGTCAGCATGTCGAAGGCGACGAAGCGGTCGGCGAAGCTCGGCCCCTTGACCAGCCGCCAGCAGATCAGCGCCAGCGCGCCACACAGCACCACCGCGAGAATGTCGGCGAGAGGGCCGAGCGCGATCATGCCTCGAGCTCCGCAATGCGGCGTTCGTAGAGCCGCCGGAACTTGGCGATCGTCGCGTCGGCATCATGCAGATCAAGGATGTGGAGATGCAGCGTCTGGCGGTCCTCCGAGACGTGCAGGCAGGTCGATCCCGGCGTCAGCGAGGTGAAGTAAGCGAGCATCGCCACCGCCCAGGGTTTTTGCAGTTTCGTGGGCATGACGAGGATCGCGGGTCTGACGCCGATCCGGGGCGAGAGGACGATCCGCGCCACCGTCCCGGTCGAGGCGAACAGATCCCAGACGAAGCTCAGCAGCAGCATCAGCAGCGCGCGGGCTTTGGCGAACAGCCTCATGCGAAGACCCCCATCCGCGCAAGCGCGCCGGCGGAGAGTTGCGCGGCCTCGTGCAGCCAGCCGGGGTAAAGGCCGATGGCGAGCGTCGCGAGCGAGAGCAGCGCCATGCCGGCGAGCATCGAGGGCGGCAGGCGCTTGGCGGGGCGGTCGGGCAGCTCCTTCCAGCAGGCGGCGGACCAGAAGATCGCGACCGAGAAGATGGTCAGCACCGCGGCGAGGATCGCGGCGGCGAGCAGCGCGTAATCGCCCGCGTCGATCGCCGCGCGGAACACCAGCATCTTGGCCCAGAAGCCCGAGAAGGGCGGGATGCCCGCCAGCGACAGCATCGGCACCGCGAAGACGAAGCCGAACAAGGGATTGGCGCGCAGCATTCCGCCGGTGGTCGAGAGCAGCCACGATCCCGTCGCGCGGTGGATCGCGCCCGCGCCGAGGAAGAGGTTGGTCTGGACGATCATCGAATGGACCATCGCGAAGACCGCCGCCTCGACGCCCTCGCGCGTGCCGGTGGCAAGGCCCGCCATCATGTAACCGACCTGCGCGACGATATGGTAGGCGAGCAGCCGCCGCATGTCGTTCTGCGCCAGCGCGGCGATCGAACACAGCAGCATCGTCGCCCCCGCGATCCAGCCGAACAGAGGCGCGATATGGCGCGCGCCGATGCCGCCCGCGCCGACGGCGAACACGCCAGCGAAGATCAGCAGCAGCGCGTAGAAGCCCATCTTGGTGAGTAGCCCGGCGAACAGGCCGGAGGCGGAGATGGGTGCGGGCCCGTAAGACGACGGCAGCCAGACGTGGACCGGCGCCAGCCCGGACTTGAGCGCCAGCCCGCCGAGCAGCAGCGCGGCCGCCGCGGCGGTGGCGATGGTCGGCGGCGCGGGGGCGAGCCGGGCGGCGAGCGTCGCGAGATCGAGCGTCCCCGTCGCGCCGTAGAGGATGCCGATGCCCGCCAGGATCGCGGTCGCGCCGACGATGCCGAAGGTCGCGTAGCGCATCGCCGCGCCGATCTGCATCTGCCGCCTGTCGAGGCTGATGAGGCCGATCGCGGCGAGCAGCGCCAGCTCGAACCAGACGTAGAGGTTGAAGAGATCGCCGGTGAGGAACGCGCCGTTCACCGCGCCGACCATCGCGAGCAGCAAAGCGTCATGCCCGCCGTGGCGCCGCCGCCCGCCGATCGCCGCATGGCTGTAGATGGCGACGGCGAGCGCGATGAGCAGCGTGGTCGCCACCAGCACCGCGCCCGGCATCCGCGCCGCGAAGGAGACGCCGAACCCCTGGGGCCAGCCGCCGAAGACGGTGGCGGCGAGCGTGCCGCCGTCCATCGCGCGCTGGAGCAGCGCGATCGAAAGCGCGAAGCTCGCGGCAAGCGTGGCGAGGGTCAGCGCCTCGCTGGCGCGCGGGCGATGGCGCAGCAGGATCGCGGCCGCCGCGGCGAGCAAAGGCACCACCACCGGTGCGACGAGCAGCCAGGCGTCAGCCATGCGGCGGCGCCTCCCAATCGTCGGGCTGGTCGAGCGTCTCCAGGTCGCGCGCATCGAGCGACTTGGTGCCGCGCCACGCGCGCAGCACGATCGCGGCGAGCACCAGGGTCAGCGCGAAACCGATGACGATCGCGGTGAGGATAAGCGCCTGAAGAAGCGGATCGGCGGATTCGCCCAGCCGCTTTGCGCCCTCGGCCACGATCGGCGGCTGATCGGTCGAGAAGCCGCCGGCGCCGAACAGCGCGAGATTGACCCCGGTGGAGAGCAGCGCGAGCCCGAGCAACGTCCGCACGAGATTGCGCGAGAGCGTCATGTGCAGCGCGCAGGCCATGATCGCGGCGGCGCAGAAGGCGTAGAAGATCGTCATCGCGCGCCCTCCTTCTGCAGCCCGAATAGGAAGGAGAGGACGGCGCCGAGCACCACCAGATAGACGCCGATGTCGAAGATCATCGTCGTGCCGAGCTTGGGTAGCATACCGCCCGGCTCCCACCACAGATGTGTCAGGAACGGCGCGCCGCCGGGGACGAACATGCCGGGCAATCCGCTGGCGACGCCGAGCGCGAGGCCGATGCCGACGAGGGTGAGCGGCTGGAGCCGCAGCGCCTTCTCCGCCCGCGCCGCACCGTGGGCGAGCGAGAGGACGGCGAAGGCGAGCGCGGCGGCGAGCCCGCCGACGAAGCCGCCGCCCGGCTGGTTATGGCCGCGGAAGAGGATGATCACCGAGGCGGCGATCAGCATCCAGAACAAGGGTCTGCTCGCCGCCGAGAAAGCGAAATGGACGGTGCGTGCTTCCTCGGCATCACGCGCCGCGCCGCGGCGGCGGGCGAGCAGCGATCCGGCGAGCACCGCCGCGATCGCGATCACCGCCGTTTCGCCCATCGTGTCGAAGGCGCGGAAATCGACGAGGATTACGTTGACGACGTTGGCGCCGTGGCCGGCGATATAGCTCATCCGGCCGAACCAGTCGGAGGCCTCGGAGGCGGTGCGGCCCGCGCCCATGTCGATCAGCGCCGCGAACAGCACGATGCCGAATGCGCCGGCGATCAGCAGGTCGCGGCCATGCTCGCTACGGCTGCGCGTCGCCGCGCCGGCCAGCGGCAGCGCGAGCAGCAGCGCGGTCAGCAGCACCACCAGCAGCGCCTCGACGGTGAACTGGGTGAGCGCGAGATCGGGCGCGCCGTTGAACAGGAAGGTGATCGCGATGGCGAAGCCGGTGATGCCGACGCCGACCAGCGCGGCGAGCAGGTTGCGGCTCGCGGCGGCGACGATCGCGCCGGCGACCGCCATCAGCCCGACCAGTATCTCGGCATAGCGCACCGGCCCCTCGATCGCGGGCACGCGGATCTCCGCGCCCGATGCGACGAACGCCCAGACGAGGAAGAAGGTGAACGCCACAATCGCGGTGGCGACATAGCCGCGCAGATCGCCATGCTCGATCCACCGGGTCAACCGCGCGCCGCCCTGCACCAGCCGGAACAGGCTCTTCTCCCACAGGCTCTCGACCGAATAGCGTTCGATCCGCTCGCGCGAGCGGAGCAGCAAATGGATACGCCGCCAGAAGCGGATGATAAGGATGCCGATCGACACCACCACCGCGCTCAGCGCCAGCATTGGCGTCAGCCCGTGCCAGACCGAAAGGTCCACGGCGACCGTCTGGCCATAGACCTCGATCACCGCGGGTCGGATAGCGACGCGGGTGATCCATTCGGGATCGAGGCTGATGGTGAGGCCCATCGTCGCGAGCAGCAGCGGCGGCAGCACCAGCGAGAAGCTCTCGCCATGGAGCATCTCGACCGGCTGCGCGGGCTTCATGAAGAAGGGGCGGAGCGTGATGACGCCGGCGACGCCGACCATCACCGCATTGACCAGCACGGCGATGGCGAGCGGCACCAGCTCCCAACTGCTCGCGAGCTGCGCCTCGAACAGGAACTCCTTGGAGATGAAGCCCAGGAACGGCGGGATGCCGGCCATCGAGAGGCTCGCGCCGACGCAGGCCGCGGCAGTGAGCGGCAGCGGCTTTCTGAGGCCCCCGAGCGAGCGCAGCACCCCCTTGCCGGTCGCGTGCAGCACCGATCCCGCGCAGAAGAACAGCGCCGCCTTGTAGAGCGCATGCGCGAACAGGAAGCCGATCATCGCCACCGACGCGCGCGGCCCGTCGAGCCCGACGAGCAGCACGAGGATGCCGAGCGAGGCGATCGTCGAATAAGCGAGCGCGGCCTTGAAGCTTTCCGCCCGCAGCGCCTGAACCGCGGCGACGATCATGGTCAGGCAGGCGACCGCAACCAAGGTGCCGCGGCCCCATTCGGTCATCGCGATCACCGGCTCGAAGCGGGCGAGGAGGTAGATGCCGAGCTTCACCATCGTCGCCGAGTGGAGATAGGCGGAGGCCGGCGTCGGCGCCTGCATCGCGTTGGGCAGCCAGAAGTGGAACGGGAATTGCGCGGACTTGGTGAAGGCCGCGAGCATGATGCCCAGCAGGATCGGAACGCCCAGCGGATGCGCCACGATCTCGTCGCCGCGGCGCACCGCCTCCGCCATCGAATAGGTGCCGGTGACATGGCCGATCATCACCGCCGCGACGACGAGGCCAAGCCCGCCGATCGCCGTTACCTGGAGCGAGAGGATCGCGGCGCGGCGCGAGCGCGAGCTCTTGTGATCGAAACCGATCAGCAGGAACGAGAGGATGCTGGTCGCTTCCCAGAAGAGGATCATCAGCAGCAGATTGTCGGCGAGGACGGTGCCGAGCATGGCCGTCATGAACAGCAGGATCAGCGTGAAGAACCGCGCGCGGTCGCGGCGCGACTTGTTGGTGAGATAGCCGCCCGCATAGATGGTGACGAGCCCGCCGATCCCGGTGATCAGCAGGCAGAAGAGGAAGGAGAAACCGTCGAGGCGGAGCGTCAGGTCCAGCCCCAGCGACGGCGCCCATTGCCAGCCCTCGCCGCGCACCCAGCCGCGCTCGACAATCGGCGCGAGCGCGACGAGGCCGGCGAGCAGCCCGAACGGCAGCAGCGCGACGACGAAGCCCGCGCCGCGTCCGATGATCCGGGCGGCCAGCGGGAACAGGCAGCTTCCCAGCAGCGCGATGAGCAGCAGGATCAGCATGTCGGAAAAGCGCCCCGCGGAACGGCGGACAGTGGCCGGGGCAAATCGTCGAAGATGATCGTCCTCCGGCGTGAAAAGAGCGATGCGGGTTGCGGAGCGCGCGGCCGGCGAGCGGAGCGGCAAGAGCCGCGCTCCCCGGACGGCGCGCCCCGATAATGCCGATCAGCCGCGATTAGGCAACGCCGCGGGGGCGATTTTCCGGGATTTCTTCGAAGGACATGAAAAGCCCCGGCCGCGATGGGCCGGGGCGATAGAGGATCAGCGTTTCTTCATCGCCGAGTGCGGGCAGCTTTTCATGTCGCCGTTGGGCGCGCGATATTTGTTCGTCGCGGGGTCATAGCCCTGATAGCGGTCCTGGCAGCTCCGCACATGATCCGCCCATTCGGCGTCGGTGCCGGTAAAGCCGTCTGGCCTGTCGCCGCTGTCGGCCACCGGTCCGGGCGGCGGCGTGGTGCCCTCGGGCGCCGGCATGGTGCGATCGACCGGCGGCGGCGTCTGGTCCTGCATCGGTGCCTGCCCGGCCTGCGCCAGTGCGGGCGATGCCATGAGGATTGCGGCGTAAAGGCCGAGGAAAATGCGCATGTGTCTGCTCCTTTTCGAGCGAGGCCCCTCCGCGCTTTCCCGAATATAGCGGCTTGGCGGCGGCAAGTCCCCGATGCGGGTTAGTCTTCCGGGCGCCCTACCCCTCTTAGGGAGCGGCCCGCCGCAAGCCTCAGGCGGCGAGGCAGGGGCGTTCGTCGACCGTCGCGACGAGGCGATCGCCCTGCCAGACTTCGAGCAGCAATCCGCGCGCCAGCGGCAGAATGTAGGAAACCGCTGCATCGTCGTCCTCGAAGCGGCACGTCTCGCATGCGCGAGATCCATCAAGCGGCTGACGCACCACGACATAGTCCTGCATGTTGAAGCCCTTGGAAATGGAACCCGGCGACCAAACGCGACCGCCGATCCGCGAGTTCCGCAGCGCAGCATAAGATTCGTACTAACCTGCATTGCTTTGGGGAACGGGCGGCCGATGCGCCCCGTTGGCGGCCCACGGGTGGGCACCGAGACCAATCAGAAGGAAACCATCATGGGACTGTTCTCCAAGGACATCACAACGCTTGACGACCTCTTCGTCCACACCTTGCAGGACATCTATTATGCCGAGAATCAGATCACCAAGGCGCTGCCAAAGATGATCGGCAAGGCGACGAGCCCCGAGCTCAAGCAGGGCTTCGAGATGCATCTCAAGGAGACCGAAGGCCAGATCGCGCGGCTCGAGCGCGTGTTCGAGATGCACGGCCAGAAGCCCAAGGCGGTGCAATGCCCGGCGATCGACGGCATCATCAAGGAGGCCAATGAGGTCGCCGGTGACATCGCCGACAAGGACGTGCTCGATGCGGCGCTGGTCGCTTCGGCGCAGGCGGTCGAACATTATGAGATCACGCGCTACGGCACGCTGATCGCTTGGGCCAAGCAGCTCGGCCGCGACGATTGCGCCGCCGTGCTCGCCGAGACGCTGGAAGAAGAAAAGGCGACCGACATCAAGCTCAGCAAGATGGCCGAAACCAAGGTCAACCGTCAGGCCGAACTCGCCTGACGCGACGGGGCCCGCGGTCTGTCGTCCGGCCGCGGGCCCCTTCTACTGTCCGGAACCGAACTGGCGGCTGTTCGCATCCGGACGGATGCGGCGGCGGAGCGACGGGTTTCTCTCGGGGCCCGCGCTGGCGCGGAAGTTGCAGCGCCGGGATATATCGAACCCGGGAGAAACGCCGTGACCTTATCGCCCACCTCCGCACCGCGCATGCTGCGCGGCCTCGCCCTTGGCCTGCTTGCCGCCGCCGTGACGTTGCCTGCGCTTCTGCCGACCACTACCGCCGTCGCTGCTGAGCGTACACGCGAGCGGGTGGCCTATGTGCTGTTCCACGCCGGCGAACGCGGCAGCATGATGAGCGGTGACACGGACGATCTCCGGCGCGCGCGGGCCCAGCGCGCGGGGACCGAGGCGCTGCTCTACGTCCGTTCGGGCGGCAGCCATTACGTCATCCGCGAGGCGGCGACGCTGCGCGCGGCGGAGCGTATTTTCGCGCCGCAACGCGATCTCGGCGCGCGCCAGGGTGCGCTCGGCAAACGGCAGGGCGCGCTCGGTGCGCAACAAGCCGAGCTCAGCATGCGCCAGGCGGAAATCGGCATGCGCCAGGCCCGCGCTGCCGTGTCGCTGGCCAGCACCGGAGCCGCCCGCCCGGATGTCAATGAGCGCGAACAGCGCGCGCTGGAGCAGAAGCAGGAAGCGCTCGGCCGCCAGCAGGACATGCTGAGCCGCGAACAGGACGCGCTCTCCCGCGAACAAACCCGCATCGCCGCCCAAACCGACCGCGAACTTCGTGCGCTGATCGAAGAGGCGGTGCGGTCCGGGGCTGCACGGCGGATCGGCTGACGCCCGTTCGTCGCGCAAAAAGAAAGGGCGCCGGGGTTGTCCCCGGCGCCCTTCTTGTTTCCGTCGTGCCCGATCAGGCGGCGACGTTGACCGTCAGGATCAGGTCGTCGGCACGGATGGCCGTGGCGCCGACGTTGATCTGGAAGTCGGCGACGCCATCGCCGTTGACGTCACCGGCGATGATCGTCGAACCGCGATCCACGAACGTGCGGAGCTCGCCGGCGGTGCCGGAGAAAGCCGCGTTGCCGATGAAGTTGAACTGCTCGTTCACCGCATCGACGTTGATGTTCGGGTCGATGCCGGTCAGGTCGATCTTGTCGCCCTGGCCGCGGCGGAAGTCGACGATCGTGTCGTAGCCGCCGAGATCCGAGAAGCGGAACGTATCCGCACCCGCACCGCCGTACAGCTTGTCGTCGCCCGCACCGCCATCGAGGACGTCATTGCCGGCATCACCGTAGAGCGTGTCGTTGCCGGCATCGCCGAACAGGATGTCGTCGCCGGCGCCGCCCATGATGGTGTCGTTGCCGTCACCACCACGGATCGTGTCGTTGCCGCCATCGCCGAACAGCTGATCGACGCCGTCGCCACCATCGATCGTGTCGTCACCGTTGCGACCGTAGATGATGTCGTTGCCGGCGCCGCCGTTCAGGACGTTGTTGCCGTCGCTGCCGGTCAGCACGTCGTTGTGCCGGCTGCCGGTGACGCCTTCGATCGAGATCAGGACGTCGCCAGCCGCACCGCCCGACACGAGGCCGTTGGCGAGGTTGACGCTGACTGCGGTGCCCGAGGTCTGATAGCTGACGATGTCGTTGCCGGCGCCGCCGTCGATGCGGTTGGCCGCGCCGTTGGCGACGATCGTGTCGTCCCCGCCGCCGCCGACCGCATTCTCGATGATCGAATTGTACGCAATCGAGATGTTATCGCGCATCAGACCGTCGGTGTAGGTGGCACCGAACAGCTCGATATAGAGATCATAGGTTGCCTGCGTACGCGGCGCGAGGCCGGCGGCCGCACGGCGGGCGTTGATCTCGTCGAGCGTCGGGATGTCTTCCGAATAGAAGCCACCGGCGCTGCTGAATGCACCCGGGTTCAAATCGATGAACGAGCGGGTGTTGTAGCCCGACAGATCGAGGGTGTCGTTGCCGCCGGCATCGTAGATCGAAATCACCGGGTTCGGATTCTTGGTGAAATCGTACATGTCCTTACCGGCATTGCTGTTGAAGCCGTAAGTCGTGTTGCCGGTGCGGGTATTCTCCTCGACGCCATAGATACGCTGCGCCGCCAGGATGTCGTGGATCATCGGCGTCGAATTGTAGCTGTACGTCAGGTTTTCCCAGTTGACGTGCGCCGCGCCGGTCTCTTCCGCGTCCCAGTAGGACATGATCGAGTACATGCGCGAATCCTGATAATATTCCGCGCCATTGTCATAGGTCACGTCGAAGCCGGGGCCAAAGTTATAGGCACCCGGGTGCTCGAGGCCGATCGCGTGGCCGATTTCGTGAACCAGCGTGTTGAGGCCGTATTGACCCGGCAGGAACTGGAAGTTCGACGCCTGGTTCGGGTTCACGAACACGTCGCCGGCGATCTCGTAGTAGCTGACGTCGTCGCCTTCGAAGTTCTTGAACCCTTCTTCCGACCCGTAATCATAGGGCAGATAGGCCGCGGCCTGCGCCGGGCCCGTCGTGGTGTTCATGAAGTTGAGGTCGCCCTGCTGGAACGACGTTTCCTGGAAATTGACCTTGATGATGTCGTCCCAGAGGCCAATCGCTTCGCGCGTGGCGGTGCGCTGCGCCGCGGTGAAGGGCGAGAAGCCCTGCGCGACGCTGAGGCCAAGCGCGAGATTGCCGGCCGGCGTGCGATAGACATAAGGCTCGGGCAGGCTGGCCAGCGTCTCGTAGAAGCCGAAGGTCAGCGTGGTCAGCGGGCCGGTCGCGCCGGGGCCGCCTTCCGACGGCAGGCCGGCTTCGCCGCCCATCGCCTTGGTGACGGGCAGCCAATAATATTGGTTGTTGGCATAGCCCTGCGCGCCGTCCCAGTTGGCGCCCGACTCGAAGCCGCCGATAATCCCGTCGCCGCGGTTGAGGTAGTAAGCGACCTCTTCTTTGGTGAAGACCGGCTTGCCGCGGATCGTGCCGCCCTGGCCGTCGACATTGGCCTGTGAGGCGCGCACCGCGGCGACATAGGCGTCCGAATATTCGTTGTTGAGGTCGCGCGTGCTGCGATCGCCCTCGAACTCGATGTCTTTCAACGTACCAACCATCATCAACCTCCCATTATCGATCTTGCTTCAGATCCTGTCGCCGCCGGGGATGCGATGTGCCGCGCCCCCTTCCGGCCATCAAAAAAGCCCCGCCGTTCCCGGCGAGGCTTGCTGAACCTTAAGAGCGCTGCGGCGATAATAGGCATAGCCGGTCGCCGCGATGCCGCCCGTAAAGGACGTCCCGCCGCTAAAACCGATGCTCACGCCTTGAACCGTCAGCTTCGTCGCTCCCGTGCAACCGGGCCGCCTGCAGGCCGCCCGTCCGGATTGGGATGAAGCTGCCGCGCAGCCTTTCCCCACCGCCGGCATCATCGCCGCCGCGGCGCGACTGTCAACCAGAAGTTAACAATCTCGCTTTTCTGGGAATTTACCCAATCCGTTCGTCCCGCGATGGGACGATTTCCAGGGTGCGAAACGGACGGAATGCGAACGACTCGCGGGCCGCGACGCGGGACTCGCCCGGTCCGGCATGCGCCCAAAAAGAAAGGGCGCGCCGATCACGACGCGCCCTTCGAGTACAGGCGAGGAGGCGCCTGGGTCAGTTGTCGGCGCTGGTCCGGAACGCGATGTTTGTGCCGTTGACGCCGGCCGGGAAGAACCCGCCCATCGTCACCGCTTCCTTGTTGAGATAGACGATGTTGAGCACCTGGCCGACGGTGCGGCTGAAGGCGATGCCGTTGGCGTCGAGCGGCACGATGTTGGATTCATCGGCGGTGCCGGTGATGCCCTGATCGAGATCGGTCGGCCCGTCGAGACTATCGCGCGCGTCGGAAATCGCGTCCGCCGAAGTGCGCAGCTCCGGTATCGCGACGCCCTTGGCATAAAGCGCGGTACGCACCAGACCGGCGTGATAGGCCTCGGCCGCGAGGATGCCCGCCGCCGCTTCGAGGAAGGTCTTGCTGGTGATGAGCGGCGAGGCGCCCTTGTACGCGGTGACGCCGACATCCTCGAAGATATAGGCGCCGAGCAGGAAGTTCTCGTCATTGGCGTACGGATCGAACGACGCGCCCGCGCCGATCAGCCCCGCCGCGCGCGCCGCGCTGGAGAAGGCGCCGTTGGGGTCGGAACTGATATCGAGCGCCGGCTGCGAAACGGCGGACGCACCGAGCGCGGCACGCAGAAACTCGACGTGCGCGCGCTCGTCATTGGCGATCTCGCGGGCATATTGGCGGACGACTGGATCGGTGAAATTGACCTGCGCGCCGCCGGTGACGGCGCCCTGCGTGCCGGTGCCGGTCAGGATGCTGGCGGGCAGGCCCGTGCCGTAAGACGCGAAATAATAGAATTGCGCCTCGAGATATTCGAGGTTGAGCGCGAAGTTGAGGATGTCCGCATCGGTGAAAGCGGGCGTCGGGCTGGGCGTCGGCGTCGGTGCGGGCGTGGGTGTCGGGCTGGGTGTGGGGGTCGGAGAATTGTCGTCCCCGTCACAGGCGGCAAGGAGACCGACACCGCCCATCGCGACGGCAAGACCGCCGGCGGCGCGGAAGAAATCGCGCCGGTCCTCGCGGCGCTTCACGCGCGCGTCGAACGCCTCGATCAGCAGATCGTCGTTGGTCTTGGTCATCGCATACCTCCTGTTGGCGTCATCTCTTCGCGAGCGCGCGCAAGGAGTTACGAGGATGCGGCGCGCTCGGACGCATTTCGGGCGAAAGAATTTCGTTTGATCCGAAACATTTGTTTCGTAGCGTCGGCCCGAATGAGCGGCGAATCCCCTCCCGATACTCCGTCCGCAGACGGGCCGCGCCCCGCCGGAGAGGATGCCGATGCGGCACGCGCCG
Source organism: Allosphingosinicella indica (assembly GCF_900177405.1). Taxonomy (NCBI): domain Bacteria; kingdom Pseudomonadati; phylum Pseudomonadota; class Alphaproteobacteria; order Sphingomonadales; family Sphingomicrobiaceae; genus Allosphingosinicella; species Allosphingosinicella indica. The sequence continues at coordinate 1,572,547 of NZ_LT840185.1, forward strand.
CGCTCGCCGAGGCGCTCCGCCGCGTCGCCGACGGAGACCGTAGCGCTCTGAAGCTGGTCTACGACCGCACCGCTCCGAAACTCTACGGCATTTGCCTGCGTATCTTGACCGACAGGGGCGACGCGGAGGAGGCCCTGCAAGACGCATTCCTCAAGATCTGGCGCAACGCCGGCAGCTTCGATCCGAAGCGCGCGAGCCCGATCACCTGGCTGGCGACGGTAACGCGCAACCGCGCGGTAGACCGCTTCCGCGCGCGCCGGCCGGTCAACACGCGGCCGATCGACGCGGCAAGCGAGATCGCCGCGACGGACGCGCCCGCCGATGCCGTCATCGAGCGCGATCAGGAGGTCGCCGAACTCATCGCTTGTCTGAAGCAATTGGAGGAGAAAGACGAGGCGCTGATCCGCGCCGCTTTCCTGCAGGGATCGACCTATTCCGAACTGGCGGAGCGCGGCGGCATCCCGCTCGGCACCGTCAAGAGCCGCGTCCGCCGCGCGCTCGCCAAGCTCCGGGGGTGCCTGACACCATGACCCGCGAACGCGACGACGACATCTTCGCCGCTGAGCTCGCGCTGGGCGTGCTGGAAGGCGCCGATCGTGCCGAAGCGGAGGCGCGCGTGCGCGCCGATCCGGATTTCGCGGCGGCAGTCGATCGCTGGCACGCGCGGCTGCTGCCGATGCTCGGCACCGAGGCCACGCCGCCGGCGGAGCTGTGGGAGCGGATCGCGCCGACGCTTGCGGCCAACGACGTGTCCGATGCGCCCGGCAATGCCGCCGCGCTACGCCGCTGGCGCGCCTTCTCGTTTGTGGCGAGCGCCGTTGCGGCGGTGCTGGCGCTGGTGCTCATCCTGCAGCCGGGGCGGACGCCGCCGGTTGTTCCACCGCAGCCCGTCGAGACGCAGGCGGCGCGCATGGTCGCCGCGCTCGAGGGCGACGAAATGCCGATGGCAGTCGCGATCGGCATCGAGAAGGCGGGCGCCGAACTGCTGATCACGCCGGTGCGGATGGCGGACGATGATCGCGCGCGCGAATTGTGGGTGATCCCCGCCGACGGCACGCCGCGCTCGCTCGGCCTGATCGCGGGCGATGCGCCGGGCCGGATGGCGGTCGCGGCGCCGATGCGCGCCTATCTGAGCGAGGGCGCGACGCTCGCCATCTCGCTGGAGCCCGCAGGCGGATCGCCGACCGGCGCGCCGACGGGGCCGGTGGTGGCGACCGGCAAGTTGCTCACCGTCTAGGCGGCGCGCGCTTTCTCGAGGAACGCCGTCTCGCGCTCCGCCCATTGCGTGAAGCTTGGGCGGGCGAGGATGGCGTCGATGTATGCGGCGAGCTTGGGCCGAGCGCTGCGCCAATCGAGCGCGAGGTGGGCGAAGTTCACGAAAGGCGCCGCGACCGCGATGTCGGCGAGAGTCAGCCGGTCCTCGACCAGGAAGCCGCTCTCGGGGATGACGCCCTCCAGATAATCGAGCAGCGGCGGGAATTCGGTCGCTTCGGCCTCGTCGGCCATCGCCGCATTGCCCGGCCGCTTCAGGAACAGCGGGCTGACGATGCGATTGAAGAACATCTTGCCGCCGCAGCTCATCAGCAAGGTGTCGGCGAATTCCTCGAACCAGATGGCCTTCGCGTGTGCCTTGGCTTCGGTGGGAATGAGGTTGGTATCGGGGTTCAGCGCATCGAGATAGGTGATGATCGCGCTGGAATCGGCGAGGGTGAAATCGCCGTCGCGGAAGGCGGGGATTTTGCGGAAGGGGCTGGCCTCCAGAAACTCCGGATCCTGCGCGTTGAGGCCGGTGGGCTTCAGTTCGAGCGCGATGCCTTTCTCCGCGGCGAAGACCAGCACCTTGCGCACGAACGGCGACAGCGAAGAACCGTAGAGGATCATCGAGCGTACTCCCGGAAATGGATTGCGTTTTGCAACCTAGCGCGGCGTGATGGGGTTGGGAAGAGCGCGGCGCCATCCTCTTCTCGTTATTCCGGCGAAGGCCGGTATTCAGTCCGCTGACAAGGATTCGTTTGAAGGGCTGGATCCCGGCCTTCGCCGGGATGACGGTCAAGAAGGTGGCGCGCCTAACGCTTCATCGGCGGGCGGGCGCCGTAGGTGAGCCAGCGCCAGACATATTCCATCGGGCCGAAGCGGAAGCGGGCGAGCCAGAGGACCGCGAAGGCGATCTGGAATGCCCAGATCGCGGCGACGATATAGTAAAGCTCGTGCCGCTGGAGCTGGCCGTACCAGCCGAGGCCGAGGAAGAGGATACCGCAGATCGCCGACTGCATCATGTAGGAGGTGAGCGCCATCCGCCCGACCGCGGCGAGCGCGCGGCGCAGCGCCGGGATCGCGCCCAAGCGGACGAAGAGCAGCAGCAGCCCGAGATGCCCCATGGTAAGCGGCAGGCGGCCGAGATCGTAGCTGATATTGGCCTCGGCAAAGGCGGAGGCCGCGAAGGCGCCGTCGATGACGTGCTTGGTCTCGATGATGTTGACGGGAATGCCGATGCCGTAGCCGATCGCCACCATCGCCAGATAGACGCTGCCCGGCCGCTCCAGCGTCAGCACGCCGAGGCCGAACAGGCCCATGCCGATCAGCATCATCCCGAAGGCGTCGAAGAAGTAGCGGATCAGCCCCCAGGTCTGAAAATAATAAGTGATGCGGGCGAGATAGGGGAAGGCGGCGGCATAGCCCTGAGTGCGCGCCTTGATGTCGGCCTGCATCGAATCCGCGGAGGATTCATATTCCACCCGCTCGGCGTCCCAGCGTTCGAGCGCGGCGGTCTGCGCGGGACTGAGCTCTTCGCCAGCGGCCTGCGCCTCGATCGCGGGCCGGGCGGCGCGCTCGGCGTTGAGCATCAATGTCGCATCCCACAGGTTCCACGCCGCGCTCGCCACCAGCATCGCCAGCCCGAGCGCGAGGAGGCGTTTGGGGGCCATGTGGCGGAAGGCGTAGAGGCCGAAGGCGATGACGCCGTAGCTGAACAATATGTCGCCGAACCAGAGCAGCAGATAGCCGTTCACCATCCCGAAGACGATCAGCCAGAAATTGCGGCGGAACCAGAGCGGCGCGCTGTCGCCGCCCTTGGCCTCCAGATTGCGCGTGAAGAGGATCGCGCCGGCACCGAACAGGATCGCGAACAGCGCGCGCTGGGTGCCCTCGAAGCCGACCTGGATGACGATCCAGCTCCACAGGTCCGGGCCGCTGCTGCCGCCCGCATTGGCGGGATTGACGTAAGAATCGGGCAGCCCGAAGCCGGTGATGTTGAGGAGGAGGATGCCGAGCAACGCGGCGCCACGCACGAAATCGAGCGCCTCGATCCGGTCCCGCGCGGGTGCGGCTGATTGTTCCCCCATCGCCGCCAATGTCGCGCGAAGCGCGGCGGGCGGCAAGCCGCATATTGGGGAGGAGGTCAGTCGCTCAGTAGCGCCGCCGTTCTTCCCTCGTGGCGCAGGCGCTCTGGTCGCCGGCGCGGCAGGCGCGGACGCGGGCTTCCCAGGCGGCGCGGTCGCGCTCCATGTTCTGGCGCGCCTCGTCGAGCGTGCGCCGATAATCGGCGTCCTGCGCCTCCATCTCGGCCTGGCGCGCGGCGATCTGCGCCTCATATTCGGCGGCGCGCGCTTCGCGGGCGCGGAGGATCTCCTCGGCACGGGCGGCCATGCGGCGGTCCGCCTCGGCCAGCCGGGCGCGTTCATTCTCTTCCCAGATCGCCTGCTGCTGCTCGGCGGTGAGGATCACGGGCTCGGCCGGTTCGGCGGCATCGTCTGTGTAAGGATTGACGCCCTCGGCATCGGCGACGGCGACCGGCTCGGCGGCGGGATCGTCCTCCGTCTCGGCGAGATCGCCGCCGAGGCGCGGGGCGTTGGCGGGATCGTCGGTCGGCGGGCCGAACGGCATGTCGGCGGGCCGCTCGCCGCCGCCATAGGGGCCGGAGACGACCTGGCTGGGTGGCAGATCGGCGATGCCGATGCCGCTCGACGTGCGCGAGGTAACGACGGGCTGGACCGGGCCGGGCGGCATTGCCGAAGGCGGCGGCGGAGTTACGCGCGGCGCGAACGGCGCGTCGGCCTCGGGCAGCGGGACGGCACCATCCTCAGGGGGCAGCGATTCGAGAATGTCGCCGAGCCGCCCGTCGGATTGCTGGGCGGCGGCGGGCATCGCGAGCGCGGCGGCGGCGACTCCGGCAAAGGCGAGGAGAAAGCGCATGGGGTATTTCACTACCACAGGCCGCATGATCGGTCGATGAACGGCGGTCATTTGGAGACGACGAGCCGCGCCGGGCCGGAGCGCGCCACCACCTGCGCCGCAATGTCCTGCCCCGCGCGGTGGAAGGCGAGCGTCATCGCCGAGCTGCCGAGCCGCAGCTCGGGCAGGCGCACGCTATCGAGGAAATCGGGGAAGAACGGCCGGTCGATGGCGAGCGCACCCGCGGCATGATCGAGATCGACGCCGATCGCCGCGCCGAGCAGCGCGAAGGGCGCCGCCGCCGCCCAGGCTTGCGGCGAGCAGGCGACCGGATAGCCGGTAGGGCCACGCTTGCGGCGGCGCGGGAAGCCGCAGAAAAGCTCGGGCAGGCGGTGGAGCTCGTCATAGGTCGCGGCCTCGAACAGGCCGTGGAGGACACGCGCGGCTTCCGCCTTGTGGCCGTAGCGGGCGAGGCCCATCGCGATCAGCGCATTGTCGTGCGGCCACACCGATCCGTTGTGATAGGACATCGGATTGTAGCGCGCCTCGCCCGCCGCGATGGTGCGGATCCCCCAGCCGGTGAAGAAGCGCGATCCGGTGAGCAGTTTCGCGACACGCGCGGCGCGATCGGGCGCGGCGATGCGGGCGAAAAGGGCATGGCCGGCGTTGGAGGAGAGGACGCGGCACGGCTCCTTCCGCCCGTCAAGCGCGAGCGCGTAGCAGCCCATCTCCTCGATCCAGAAACGGTCCTCGAACGCGGTGCGGATCGCTTCCGCCTTGGCGGCATGGGCCTCGGCGCCGGGCTCGCCCAAGGCGTCGGCGAGGAGCGCAGCGGCCTCGTGCGCGGCGAAGACATAGGCCTGGACTTCGCACAGCGCGATCGGGCCTTCGGCGCCACGGCCGTCGGCGTGGAAGATCGAATCGTGGCTGTCCTTCCACCCCTGGTTGGCGAGGCCGCGGTCGGTCATCCGGTGATATTCGACGAAGCCGTCGCCGTCGGGATCGCCCCAATCGGTGATCCAGCCCATCGCAGCCCGGATGTTGGGCCAGATGCTGCGGATCGTCTCGAGATCGCCGGTGCGGCGGAAATAGAGGCCGGCGAGCATGACGAAGAGCGGCGTCGCATCGACGGTGCCGTAATAGCGGCGGAACGGCACTTCGCCGAGAATGGCCATTTCGCCGCCGCGCATCTCGTGGAGGATCTTGCCGGGCTGCGCGTCCGCCGCTTCGTCCACCTCGGTCGCCTGTGTGCGGGCGAGCACGAGGAGCACGTCGCGCGCGATCGCGGGGGCGATCCACAGCAGCTCGATCGCGGTGATGAGGCCGTCGCGGCCGAAGATCGTGGAATACCAGGGGACGCCGGCGTAAGGATAAAGCCCGTGCGGCGTCTTGGTGATGAGCATCTCGAGATCGGCGGCGGAGCGGCCGAGCACGCTGTCGAACATCTCGTTCGACGTCTCCACCTGGCGGAGCGCGGCGGTGCGCTTGCGGCCCGATCGGCGGAGGCCGCGATAGGCGGCGATGGGGCTGGGCGGATCGGCGGCGGGGGCATCGCCGATCGCGCAATGGACGCGGGTGAGGATCGTGGCGCGGTCGCGCTCGGTGAGATCGACCAGCCAGCGCGCGCCGAGGGGGCGGAGCTCGTCCGGCGCGGGCTCGAACTGGATGGTGGTGGTGCGCGCGATCTCGTCGAGCCCGACGTAGGAGAAGCGGACGGTGGCGGGATCGACCACCGTGGCGCTCAGCGTGCCGCGCTTAAGCCTTATGTCGCCGCGCACCTCGAACAGATCGGCGAAATCGGCGTCGAAGCGGAGATCCGCAGGGATGGTGAGGCCGGGTCCGCCGAAGCGGCGGATGAGGATGCGCTCGTAGGCGGCATCCTCCCAGAGGAATTTGAGGCGGCTGGCGAACAAGGTCTCGCGCGGCAGCTCCATCCCCACCGGCGCGGCGCCGGCGGGCGCGGCGCTGACGTGGAGATCGGCATTGGAGGTATCGACGATGAGCGCGCTGTTGTCGTCGAGCACCACGGAATCGAGCAGCAGCGGCGGCTTGCCGCCGAGCCGGAATTCGAGCCGCGAGAGGAAGCGGGTGTCGTGGAAATAAAGGCCGTGGGCGCCATGCTCCTCGCCCCGGAAATCGCCGTAATTGTCAAACACGCCAAACAGATCGTCCCGCTTCAGCGTGCGAAGCGGCTGATCGACCAGCGATTTCTCGACCTCGATATGATAATCGTCGGGGGCCGATTGCGGCGCGATCGTCTTCCAGCCGGAATCCGTATCGGCATCAGCCATAAGTGCCCGCTCCCGCCATATCCAAGCCCCGGCTCGCGGCGAATGCATCACCCGCGAATGCGGGCGGCGGCAGCGTGCCGAGCCCGGCGAGGCTCTCGTAGAGCGCGACATAATCGCGCGCCATGCGGTGCGCGGTGAAGCGTGCCTCGAACGCGCGGCGCACCGTCTCGCGCGGGATGGCGCGGACGAAGGGGACGGCGTCCACCGCTTCCTCGACCGAGGAGACGATGGCGCCGGTGACGCCGGGCTCAATCACTTCGGGCACCGAGCCGTTGGCGAAGGCGATGACCGGCGTGCCCGCCGCCATCGCCTCGATCATCACCAGCCCGAACGGCTCGGGCCAGTCGATCGGGAAGAGCAGCGCGGCGGCATTGCCGAGAAATTCGGGCTTCTCGGCATCGCCGATCTCGCCGATGAACTCGACGTCGGCGCCCTCCAGCAACGGCGCGATCCGCTCCTCGAAATAGGCCTTGTCGGCATTGTCGATCTTGGCGGCGATGCGCAGCTTCATGCCGGCGCGCCGAGCGATTTCGATCGCGCGATCGGGGCGCTTCTCGGGCGAGATGCGGCCGATGAAGGCGAGATAATCGCCGCCCGCGGGCGCGAAGGGGATCAGCGCATCGGGCATGCCGTGATAGACGGTGCCGATGAAATTGGCCTGCGGGATGGGCGCGCGCTGATTGTCCGAGATGGAGACCAGGTTCTTCTCTGGAAACGCATCGTGGATCGGCCAGAAATCGGGAAGATCCTGGCGGCCGTGGAGCGTGGTGAGGCACTTGCCCGCGAGGTGGCGGAACATCGGATATTGCAGCAGATCGACGTGGAAATGGAGGATGTCGTAGCGGTCCGCCTCGCGCAGCACGCGATCAAGCATCGCCAGCGTGGCAGCGGCGTGGTCGTTGATCCCGGCGAGGCGGAGGCCCGCTTCGCTGCACGGCACCAGCCGCGCGGAGGTGACGGAATCGCCTGAGGCATAGAGCGTGACATCATGGCCGAGATCGACCAGCGCCTCCGTCAGCCACCAGATCACCCGCTCGGTGCCGCCGTAGAGCTTGGGGGGAACAGCCTCGGCGAGCGGGGCGATCTGCGCGATCTTCAAGGGGCATACTCCAACAGGCGGCAGCGAGGGCGCGGCCGAAGCGGAAAACGCCGCGCGGCGCGGGCGCGTTCCTGCGGCGGAGGGCATGGCTGTCGATTTCGTCGCGGTTTCCGTCACTTTCGTCGCGTGCGGAACGGCTCCGTCGTGGCGGCGCGCGCGCCGGTCGATGATCGCGCGCGGCGTCGCGGGGGCGGGGCAGGATGCTTTTCGCAAGGACAGGCCACGGTCGACGCCTCAAGGAAGCGGCCGGACCACCTTAGCCCCAAAGGCCGACCGCGACCGGCCGCCGATACCTGGAGTGACCGCTCTGCCGGGGGAGGGAGAGCGGTCCTTTTTTGTTTGGGCTGTCTTGGCTAAGCTGCGCGCAAAACAGCGTTGAGCGTAGAATGCCCGTCTGGAAATATATCTGGCTCAGGCCTTTGATTCTCGCCACGGTGACTGTCGTCGTCATCACGACATCGGTCTGGATCAGCGGAAGTTCGAATGCCGCGACGTTCGCTGAAGCCGGGCGGCGCGCGGCAATTGGCTTCGTGTTCATGTATATCTTGCTTGTCATTTGTGCTGCCGCGGAATGGCGTTGGTGCGCAAAGCCCCTAAAGGCGGATGACGAACCCAAGTGAACCCTACCGGGCGAGCGGGAGATTGGCGTGCAGGTGTCGAGCGATATGATCTGGCTGTTGGCGATAATCGCACTGCTGGTGGTGGCGCTGATCTGGCAGGTCGCCGATTCCGCGCGCAGCGTTAGACGCATGCAGATTGAGCTATACGACCGTCTCTTTGGGAACTTGGGCGAGATTGGGCGTCAGCTTGGCAAGATAGAAGAAATGTTGCGCAGTTCGGCTGATTATCGCGCAAGGCGCGCCGATGAAACTCAGCCAGACCGTGTGGACCCGAAGATATGAAGGAGCCTTGCGAGCACTGCGGCAGACTTATGCACGGCCCGGAGATGTTTCCAACGTGCGACCGGTGCACAACCGTGTTCGCCTACCGATGGCTTCGCGTAGTCGTGCCCGCTATTTTTGCTATCGCAATGCTTGTCATAATTCTGAACCAAACAGGATAATATAGTTGACATCGTGACGCTGATCTGGCACTAGGTAGGCGATTATGTAGTTTACAAACCCACCGATTGATGCCATAAGGAAGCATCAACGGAGCGGTTCACCATGTCGGTTCTTTCTTCCCCTCACTTCCACGACGAAGCCAAGGCTTTCGAGTATCTGGAAAGCATCGTCTGGGCTGACGGAGTGACCTGTCCGCACTGCGGCGTTGTCGCCGGTCGCGTCTATGATCTGGCGGGCGTCCGTTCCAAGCCGAGCAAGAAGAGCCCGGAGGGCGTTGTCCGCCACGGCCTCAAGAAGTGTGGCGAGTGCCGCAAGCAGTTCACCGTCAAGGTCGGCACTGTTTTCGAGCACGCCCGCATGCCGCTTCACAAGATGCTACAGGCCGTTCACCTCATGGTGTCGAGCAAGAAGGGCATCAGCGCCCACCAGCTCGCTCGCGTTTTGGAAGTCCAGTATAAGAGCGCTTGGTTTCTCGCTCACCGCATCCGTGAAGCGATGCGCTCTGGCGATCTCGCTCCGTTCGGTTCGGGCGGCGGCGCTGTCGAGGTGGACGAAACCTATTTCGGCAACCGCAAGGGCGTTCAGAAGGGCCGTGGCGGTCACGCTCACAAGCTGGGCGTCCTGTCGCTGGTGGACCGCGCTACCGGCACCATGCGCTCTTTCACGTTCGACAAGTTCCGCGCCGAGCAGGTCCACCCGATCGTCCTCGCCAACATCAGCCGCGAAGCCCGCCTAATGACGGACGAAGCCCGCATGTATTCCAAGATCGGCAAGCAGTTCGCCGAGCACGGCACCACGCTTCACGGCGGTCACCAGTATGTCCACCCGGAGGACCGCACCATTCACACGAATACCGTGGAAGGCGCCTTCTCGATCTTTAAGCGCGGCATGCGCGGCGTCTATCAGCACTGCGGCGAGCAGCACCTACACCGCTATCTGGCGGAGTTCGAGTTCCGCTATAACAACCGCATCGCGAATGGCGTCGATGATCGCGCGCGTTCGCACGAAGCGGTGCGGGGCATCGTCGGCAAGCGGCTGACATACGCTTCTTAATCAGGGAAGCATTCGACTTGATAGGTTTGTCAAAGCTATCCGAGTCAAACAGCTTGAACGGGCTTTTTTAAGGGGTTTTCGTTAGCTTCCGGTTTGGAAGTGACGAAACGCCCCGGAGAGGCTTCGCCAATTCCAGAGGTTACGGACGCGGTGGGATTCGAACCCACGGGGGCGATGCTGTGATGGGCTACCCCGCCGGATTTTGAGTCCGGAGCATTAAACCGCTCTGCCACGCGTCCATATTCTCTAAGCCCCCGGCCAGCTACCACTGGTCGGGGGCTTCACCTTTATCCTACCGCCCGTAACCCCTGTTCAAAAGGGGATTCTGCCTTCGGGGCGAACTGCTTCTCATAGTAGCGCTCACCGCTGTAAACGAGCGCGCCAGCAGATTTCAGCCGAGACAGGATCGAGCCCACGCTGTCCTTCGCAACCGTGGGCACCTTCTCGCGCACCATGTCGTCCACCTCCGCCGAGGTGGCGCCAGCAAATCCCACGCTACGCATAATGTCGATTACAAGCGGCTTCACTGGGGAGGATCGCTTGCGCGCGACGGCGGCGGGCTCCCCGCTGAAGCTGGATCGGAGCTTAAGGAGCACCTCTTCTTGGGCGCGAAGCCGTTCGATCTCGGACCTGATACGGGCCAGCTCTGCGTCTATCATCTGCATTTGCTCTTTCGCGTTCACGATTATATCCTTTGAAAGTGACAATGGTGCCCGCAGCCGGACTCGAACCGGCACGCCCCGGAGAGGACTTTGGTTTTAAAGACCACTGCGTCTACCATTCCGCCATACGGGCACGGGCGTATGGTAAATTGCCTCCGGAGATTCCGCAAGAGGTGTCAACCGTGCTGAAAGTGCCGGAAAACTCCCGTTTCCGTCACTGTCAAGAAGTTGAAAGGACCCATTGTTATGACGATTTCACCTGACCCTGCGCCGGGGCAACTCGACAAGTTCAAGCAGGCCGCTCGCGACCTAGAGACGGACGATGACCCGGAGCGCTTTCGGGAGCGCGTAGGGAAGCTGGTGAAGCAGAAGCCGGTGGAGAATGGCGATGAGTAACCCAGAGACTGTTGGAGATGGCATGGCTCTCGTCGCCGATACCCAGCGGCTACTACGTCGAGCCGACGAGGCGCTTGGGCAAGCGCCCTTAATGGGTCCGAAATTGCTCGGCGAACTGGTAGGGTCGACCGCCCATTTGAACGACGCGCTTCGGGAGAATATCGAGGCGATGGAAAAGGCTGTCGAAAAGCTCGGTCGCTAGGAACCTTTTACCGGCTTCGAAACAGATATTTCCCGACTAACAGCCAAAAGCCGAACACGGCCGCCGTCGTGGTTGTGAAGACAGCCACAAAAGCTCCATCGGACAGCCCTAAGCCGAGCGGCTTCAAGGAGAATTGCGCGATCGTTAGAACGATCAGGAAGCCGACCCAGGCTTGGGTAATGCCGTAGGCGTGGTCGGCGTAACGCATGCGCTCGCCTACGTCTTGCTCTTCGGAATCGTTTTTAATCCGCTTCTCGCGAAGGTCTTCGAGCTGTCTCTTCTCGGCTGAACTCGACGGCTCGCGAGCGACCTCAAAAGTCTCCTCGTTACTTACGTCAGGTAAGGTTGGCGGCAAGACGCTTAAAGTAGGCTCGGGTTGTGGCGTCGGGGATGGGATGGTGCTGTGGGACTCGATATTCTCGCGCCGCCGCCTCAATCTGCCAAGGGGTCCCCACCTCATGCGTCATATCCGAAAGCTGGAGGGCATTGAGGTGCCCGTAACGGTTCCACACCCAATCGACCCAACTGCGCGCCACGTCATCGGTCGCAGGTATCGTGGGGGGCGTGCGGTTAGGGCCTCCCACGGGTTTAGTAATGGGCGCGCTACCGAACGGCCGGAGAGCGCCGTAGAGCGAAGAAAATACAGGGCCATGCCTCCAAACCTGCGGCGGTTCATTTAGCACAGGCTGCGGATTGTAGGCGAGCCACCAGCCGTAGGCATAAAACGCCAGCTTCTGGAGCTTCATATGGTCAAGCGTATTGCTTGATCCATATCGCTCCACAAACGTGTTGGCCAAGGCTAGCGGTGTGTATTGCACCTTTGCAATGTAGGATTGTTCTGCGCTTTCGTCGAGCGCTATCCCTTTAGCCCACTTGGTGAGGCACGCCCAAAGGCCCATTCCCCACCTCCCCTCTGTGGGTTTGTAAAAGACAGATACGCCACTAGGTATCCACGCTGAAGAATTGCGAGTCGGGCAGGGCTCTCGGGTGACCGGGGGCCTTTTTTCGTTGCGCCCGGCGTTTGGTGGGGTGGGCGATGGTGGCGAAGCGGAGGGCGGTGCGGGGCGCGGTGCTGCGCGGCGGGGCTCGGCCCCGGATCGTGGCGGTGGCGCGCGAGCGGTGGGACAAGGCGACCGAGGACGCCTTCTTCATGGCGCTGGCGGAGGGGTGCAACGTCAGCCGTGCGGCGGCGGCGGCGGGGGTGAGCGACAGTGCGGCCTATCGCCGGCGGCGGACGCGGGCGGCGTTCCGCGCGCGCTGGGCGGCGGCGCTGAGCGAAGGCTATGCGCGGCTGGAGCTGGTGCTGCTGGAACGCGCGATGCAGGGCGTGGTGAAGGAGATCACTCGGCCCGACGGCAGCACCGACGTGGTGCGCGAATATTCGAACCAGACGGCGCTGGCGCTGCTCCGCATGCACCGCGACGCGGCGCATGCCGCGGACAGCGAGCCGGAGGGCGCGGAGCTGGCGGAGCTGCGGGCGAAGATCGAGGGCAAGCTGAAGCGGCTGAAGGCGAAACTGGCGGCGGGGGCGGCGGGGGTTGCTGAGGCGTCCGACCCTCACCGCTGCGACTAGGCATTCCCTTCGGGACTGCCAAGTCTCGCTCCTCTCCCGCGGGCGGGAGAGGGTTGCCGGGGGCGAGCGGGAGAGGGTGGCGGCTGGGCTGCGGGCGATCGGACATCGGAGAGAGTGATGCACGGGTTGGACGTGGGGCGGGTGCGGGCTTTGCTCGGCGCGCTCGACGAAGGCGGGTGGCGCGATTTCCTGGGCGGGATGACGGCGAGCGACCTGCTCAGGATGGACGCCTGGTTCGAGCTATGGGCCGACCGCCGCCAGCTCCCCCGGGACGCGGAGGGCTGGCGCACCTGGCTGATGATCGCGGGGCGCGGCTTCGGCAAGACGCGGGCCGGCGCGGAATGGGTGCACGGCATGGCGACGGCGCGTACCGGTTGCCGGATTGCGCTGATTGGCGCGAGCGCCGCGGAAGTGCGCAGCGTGATGATCGAGGGGCCGGCGGGGCTGCTCAACGTCGCGCGCTGGCGCGGCGCGCGGGTGCCGCGCTGGGAGCCGAGCCTGGGCAAGCTCTCCTGGCCCAACGGCAGCGTGGCTTATGTCTATTCGGGCGAGCATCCGGACGGGCTGCGCGGGCCGGAGCATCACTTCGCCTGGTGCGACGAGCTGGCGAAATGGGCGCGGGCCGAAGAGACGTGGCACAATCTGCAGATGGGGCTGCGCGCCGGGCACCGGCCGCGCGCGATGGTGACGACGACACCGCGGCCGCTGAAGCTGCTCGATGCGATCGCAGCGGCGCCGCGCAGCGTGAAGACGCGCGGCAGCACCGACGAGAATGTCAGCCTGGACGAGGATTTCGTCGCGATGATGCGCGCCACCTATGGCGGCACGCGGCTCGGCCGGCAGGAGCTGGACGGCGAGATATTGAGCGAGGCGGAGGGGAGCCTGTGGCCGCGCGACCTGATCGAGCGCAGCCGTGCGCCGGCGCCGGCGGCGCTGGCCCGCGTGGTGGTGGCGGTCGATCCGCCGGCGAGCGCGCGGGGCGATGCGTGCGGCATCGTCGTCGCGGGGCTGGCGCGCAGCGGCACCGGCTATGTGCTCGCCGATGCGAGCGTTGGTGGCCTCCGCCCCGACGGCTGGGCGCGCGCGGTGGAGGCGGCGGCGGAGGCGTGGGGCGCATCGCGAGTGATCGCCGAGGCGAACATGGGCGGCGACATGGTGGAGAGCGTGCTGCGCAGCGCCGGGGTGACGCTGCCGGTGCGCGCGGTCCACGCGCGGCGCGGCAAGAGCGTCCGCGCCGAGCCGGTGGCGGCGCTGTTCGAGCGCGGACTGGCGAAGCTCGCCGGCGCCTTCCCCGCGCTGGAGGACGAGATGGCGGGGATGACCTTCGGCGGGGATTATGAAGGCCCGGGCCGATCGCCGGACCGGGCGGACGCGATGGTATGGGCGCTGACCGATCTGATGCTGGGGAGGAAGGCGGAGCCGCGGGTGTGGGTGGCGTAATTCCCTCTCCCGCTTGCGGGAGAGGAGCGAGACTTGGGCGGTCCTGACGGGAGCGCACTAGTCGCAGCGGTGAGGGTGGTGCGGAGGCGCTTTATGCTCGCTGCGCTCGCACCCTCACCCCAACCCTCTCCCGCAAGCGGGAGAGGGAGAGCGGCGCAAGGGTGTCCGTTATTCTGGAGAGCAAGGCCATGAAATGGTTCGGGCGGAAGGCCGCGGCGGTGCCGCGGCCTTTTCTTGTGGAGCGGTGGGGCGGGGCGGCGGCGGAGCCGTGGCCGCGATCCTACGAGGCGCAGGTGCGCGCCGCCTATCTCGGCAATCCGGTGGCGCAGCGCGCGGTGCGGCTGGTGGCGGAAGGGCTTGCCGGCGTGCCGCTCTATGCGCTGGCGGGCGAGGCGAAGGCGGCCGCTCTGGTCCGCGCGCCGGGGCTGATGGAGGCGGCGGCGGCGCATCTGCTGCTCCACGGCAACGCCTTCCTGCAGATCGTCTGCGACGCGGCGGCGATGCCGGCGGAGCTGTTCGCGCTGCGCCCCGAGCGGGTGGGCGCGCGTGTTCCGGCTCTCCCGCCTGCTGCGCGGGCGGCGCGGCACCGAATGGGCGGCCGGAGACCATGCCGTTGGAGCCCGTTTCATTCTTCTGGAAGCGCCGACGCTGGCCACGATCGATCTTCCAGCATCGCGCATCGGCGGATCGCTTTCCGTAATGGCGGAAGGGCTGGGCGACGCGGGTGCGCCGGTCGTCGCTTCCGTGACGATCGAGGGCGCGATGTTGCGTCCGCCGTCGCCGGTGCATCTCACGGCCGAGCATCTGGCCGGCGGCGATATCCGATTGGCCTGGGTGCGACGCAGCCGCGACGGATGGGACTGGCGCGACGGCGGCGATGTGCCGCTGGGCGAAGATGCGGAGCGCTATCTGCTGACGATCAACGGACGGGCGGTCCCGCTCGATACGCCCGGCTATCTATATAGTGCCGCTGCACAGGCTGCGGACGGCGGGGCGCCCTTCATCGTCGCCGTCCGGCAGACAGGCATGTTCGCGCCATCGCGCGCGACGACGCTCACCCTTTCATCATAGGAGACGCGCATGGCCACTACGCCGCGCTTCGCGCTGCCTCACATTCTTCCCGGGCAAGCGCAGAAGGAGCTTTTCCACAACGAGGCGCTCGCGCGGATCGATGCCGCTTTGCATGCGTCGGTGATCGAGCCGCCGCGCAATGCGCCGCCCGCGGCACCAGCGGCGGGCGACTGCTGGATCGTCGGAAGCACGCCGAGCGGGGCATGGAGCGGGCAGGCGCATGCCCTCGCCGCCTGGACCGAAGGCGGATGGCGTTTCGTGGCGCCGAGGCCGGGCATGCAGATCTGGGAGGATGGCGAGGGCCGGCTCCTGCGATGGACTGGCGCGACGTGGGAAAGTTCCATTTGCGCCGACGCGATTTTCGTCGGTGGGGTACAGGTGGTAGGATCGCGACTTGCGGAGATAGCAACTCCTTCAGGTGGAACGATAATCGATGCCGAGGCACGGTCAGCAGTGGAGGAGATTATTGTTGCGTTAAAGTCACACGGCCTGATTGATTGACTCTCAGGGCTCTGGAAAATGAAACCGGAAGGGCTGAACTGCCGTTTGCGGTGTGATTGTCGAACCGCGGCAGGCATTCCTTAGGGATAAACTGCGGCATTTCGGCAACAATTGTGGGGATAAGCGTGCTTGCGCGGAAACTCACCTTACCGTAATGAGTCCAAGGCCGTTCCCGTTGGAACGCACAAGAAAGGGGAAGATTCTATGCGGAAGCTCGCCATAGCTGTGGCGCTTTCATCCACCGTGCTCGCCACCCCGGCCCTCGCGCGTGATGGCGCCTGGTATGTCGGCGGCGAGTTTGGTGGCATGCTCGTCGAGGATATCAAACTCGACGTTGGCGCAACCAACAACGCTGCCATCCTGAACTATGATTACGGGTTCGATGGCGGCGCCTTCGTCGGCTACGACCTCGGGTCGTTCCGCATCGAGGCCGAAGTCGCTTACAAGCGCGCCGATCTCGAGAGCATCGAGACCGCGCGTCGCATCCTGCTTCCGGGCACGGGTCCGTCGATCACGACCGCTCCGCCGAGTTTTCCGTTCGGTGGCGGTAACGTCAACGTCCTGAGCTTCATGGCGAACGGTATGCTCGACTTCGGCGACGACGACGGCCTGAACGGCTTCGTCGGCGGCGGTGTCGGTGTCGCCCGCGTCGAGTCGGACAACCAGCGCGTCTATGCCAATGTCGCGCCGTTCCTCGACGACAGCGACACGCGTCTTGCTTGGCAGGTGTTCGCCGGCGTCCGCACTGCGGTCACCGACAACATCGACGTCAGCCTGAAGTATCGCTTCTTCAACGTGCCGGACGTTCGCATGGTCGCGTTCAACGGTCAGGAGACGGAGTTCCGCTACCGCTCGCACTCGCTGCTCGGTGGTCTGATCTTCAACTTCGGCGCGGCTCCGCCCCCGCCGCCTCCGCCGCCTCCGCCTCCGCCTCCGCCGCCTCCTCCGCCCCCGCCGCCGCCGCCTCCGCCGCCGCCGGTTGGGCCGTTCATCGTGTTCTTCGACTGGGATAAGTCGGACATCACGCCGCAGGCCGCAGCGATCCTCGACAACGCCGCCGCTGCTTATCAGCAGACCGGTCAGGCGCAGGTCGTGCTCGCTGGTCACGCGGATCGTTCGGGTTCGGCAAGCTACAACGTCGGTCTGTCTCAGCGTCGTGCTGACTCGGTCCGCTCGTACATGGCTGGCCGTGGTGTTCCGGATGGTGCCATGTCCACCGAAGCGTTCGGCGAAAGCCGTCCGCTGGTCGAAACCGCCGACGGTGTCCGCGAGCCGCAGAACCGGCGCGTGGAAATCACCTTCGGTCCGGGTTCGGGCATGTAAGACCGAGGACTGCCGCTCCGGCGGCAGTCACCGGACTGGTGAAAGAAGGGAGCTGGTCCGCAAGGGCCGGCTCCTTTTCTTTTGCGTTGGCCGCTGAGGGGGAGCGACCGCGAGCGCTGGCCCCGAGCCGCTCGCTTTGCTAGGCGGGCGCCGAACTTCCATTCGGGGCGATGTGATGCGGATTGCGATGATCGGTACGGGCTATGTGGGTCTCGTATCCGGCGCCTGTTTCTCGGATTTCGGCCACGACGTGATCTGCGTCGACAAGGATGCCGAAAAGATCGCCGCACTCGAGCGCGGCGTGATGCCGATATATGAGCCCGGCCTGGACCGGCTGGTCGCGAGCAACGTGCGGGGCGGGCGGCTGTCATTCACCACCGACACTGCGACGGCCGTTGCGGGCGCCGATGCCGTGTTCATCGCGGTGGGCACACCATCCCGCCGCGGCGACGGCCATGCCGATCTCAGCTACGTCTTCGCAGCCGCGGAGGAGATTGCAGCTTCCCTGACAGGCTCGACCGTCGTCGTCACGAAATCGACGGTGCCGGTGGGCACGGGGGACGAGGTGGAGCGGATCATCCGCGAGACTTCGCCCGACGCCGAGGCCTGGGTGGTGTCCAACCCCGAGTTCTTGCGCGAAGGCGCGGCGATCGAGGATTTCAAACGGCCGGATCGGATCGTGATCGGCGCCGACGACGAGCGCGGGCGCGCGATCATGCGCGAGGTTTACAGGCCGCTCTATCTCAACAAGGCGCCGCTGCTGTTCACCAGCCGCCGTTCGGCCGAGCTCATCAAATATGCGGCCAACGCCTTCCTCGCGACCAAGATCACTTTCATCAACGAGATGGCGGATCTGTGTGAGAAGGTCGGCGGCGACGTGCAGGACGTGGCGCAGGGCATCGGGCTGGACAACCGGATCGGCGGCAAGTTTCTGCATGCAGGCCCAGGCTATGGCGGCTCCTGCTTCCCGAAGGATACGCTGGCGCTGCTCAAGACGGCGGAGGATTACGAATCGCCGCTGCGCATTGTCGAGGCCGTCGCGTCGGTGAACGACCAGCGCAAGCGTGCAATGGGACGCCGCGTCATCCAGGCGCTGGGCGGCGACGCGCGCGGGAAGACGGTCGCGCTGCTCGGCCTCACCTTCAAGCCCAACACCGACGACATGCGCGATGCGCCGTCGATCGCGATCGTGCAGGCGCTGGAAGATGCCGGCGCTGTCGTCCGCGCGTTCGATCCGGAAGGGGTCGAGCAAGCCAAGCCGCTGATGAAGAGCGTCACCTTCTGCGCCACGCCCTATGACGCGGCGAACGGCGCAGACGCCGCGGTGCTTGTCACCGAATGGGACGTTCTGCGCGCGTTGGATCTCCGGCGGCTGGCGGCGAAAATGGCGCAGCCGATCCTCGTCGATCTCCGCAACGTCTACAGTCCGCAGGATGCCGCTGCTGCAGGCTTCCAATATTCCGGCATCGGCCGCGCTTGACGCGCGCAACCCATCGGACGACGGCTCGTTCATTCCGCGACAACAGGAGGACGAGTTTATGAAGGCGATGGTGACGATCCTGGGTGCGGCCGCGATTCTGGCGACGGCGGCATGCACCACGGCAGGAGATGGCGGCAGCGCCGAAGTCGTCAGCGCGAATGCCGGGCTGCTCGATGCCGATGGCCAGAGCCGCGGCAACGCGACCGCTTCGCAGGCCGGCAACGATATCCGCGTGCGGGTGAATGCAATGGGCTTCCCGCCCGGTTCGCACGGTCTTCACGTCCATACCGTCGGCCAGTGCACGCCGCCGAGCTTCGACAGCGCGGGCGGGCACTGGAACCCGGGCAAGATGCAGCACGGCAAGGACAATGCCTCCGGCCCGCATATGGGCGATCTCCCCAACATCGTGATCGGATCGGACGGGCGCGGCACTGTCGAGTTCACCATAAAGGGCGCGATGGTGCGTGGTGGCGCAGCACCGATGCTGGATGCCGACGGCGCGGCGATCGTCATCCATGCGACGGCGGACGATTATCGCACCGACCCGACCGGCAACAGCGGCGCGCGGATCGCATGCGGCGTGTTCGGTTAAGCTAGAGTCGTTCTCTTTTCGAAGGCCGGTCCCGCGTCTGCGGGATCGGCCTTTTCGCTGTCGATCGAATCGACGCGCGCGGCGGGCGGACCCTGACGGCAGCGCGTGATCAGGCCCTCCAGCGCGTCGGCACTCCCCACCACCAGCGCTTCTACGGTGCTGTCGCTCCGGTTGCGAACCCAGCCGCGCACGCCGAGCGCTTCCGCCTGCTCCGCCATCCACGCACGATACCAGACTCCCTGGACGCGGCCGCGGATCGTCAAATGGCGGGCAATCTCCATCGCCGCCGGCTATATCAGGATGATCGCCAAGCAGGCAGCGACGCCGACGATGATGTTGAGCGGGACGCCGATCTTGACGAAATCCATGAAGCGGTAATCGCCGGCGACATAGACCATGACGTTGGTCTGATAGCCGATCGGAGTCGCGAAGCAGGCCGAGGCGGCGATCATGACCGCGATCACCAGCGGGCGCGGATCCACGCCGAGATCGCGCGCGAGATAGATGACAACCGGCGTGACGATCGCCGCGACGGCGTTGTTGCTGAGCAGTTCGGAGAGCAGCATCGTCATGAAGTATATGAGAAAGACGAGCATCGCGGGGGATGCGTCGCGCAGCATCGGCGTGATCCAATCCACCATCAATCGCACGCTGCCCGCTTGCTCAAGTCCGAGCCCGACGGCGAGCATCGCGAAGATGAGGATGAGGACGTCGCCGTCGATCGATGCCCAGGCTTCCGCTGGATCGATGCAACGGAGGAGCAGGATCGCCGCCGTCGCGAGCACCGCCGACACTGCTATCGGCATCAGGCCGAGGGCCGAAACCGTAATCGCGGCGGCGAGCGCGAGGATCGCGATGGGCGCGAGATCGGGACGAAATGCGCGATTGGCAATTGGGTTGGCGCCGAGCAGGTGCTGATTGTCGCGCAGCGCCTGGACCGAATCCGGACCTGCAGCGATCAACAGGCGATCCGCTGCGCGCAACCGGGCATTGGCGAGATCCGGGCCGGGAAGGTGACGGTAGCGCATGATGCCCAGTACGCGGACGCGCAATTTGTTGAAGAAGGGAACGTCGGCCAGCCGCCCGCCGATCGAGGGATGGGTCGGCGCGATCATCGTCTCGACGATTTCCTGCTCATCATCGACCGGCAGGACGCCTCGGGTGATGCCGACCAAGAAGTCCTTGTTTTGCCGAAGCGTTAGCAGATCCGCGGCTTGCGCGCGCAGTACGATCCGGTCGCCGGCACCCAAAGCCACGGTTTCAAGATCCGACCAGGAAGTCCGCGAACCCTGAATAATCGCGCGCACCTGCTTCATGCGCCGCTTGATCGGTCCAATTTCGCCGGCAAGCTTCCCGATGAGCGCGCTGTCCTCCCGCACAGTCAGTTCGGTAAGATAATCACCGTCCTCGGTGTCACCCATCATGCCCGAGGGCGGATCGTTGGGAAGCAGCCAGGGGCCGAGAATAAGCAGCCCGATACAGCCCGCGACCACTGCCGCGGCCCCGTAAGGCGTGATCTCGAAGATGCCGAACGGCAGCATGCCGGCGTCGCGCGCGAGGCCGTCGACGACGAGGTTGGTCGAGGTGCCGACGAGTGTCAGGCAGCCCCCGAGCACCGCGATGATCGATACCGGCATCATCAGCTTCTTGACGCCGAACCCGGTTGCGGTGGCGAGGCGGAAGACGATTGGAATAAGGATCGCAACCACCGGCGTGTTGTTCATAAAGGGCGCGACCGCGAGCGCGCCGCCGAAAACTTCCAACACGGCGAGCCGTGGATGCCGCTTGGCGCGGGCGACGAAGAAAGAAGCTACCGCATCGATCACGCCCGTGCGGACCAGCGCGCCCGAGAGGATGAACATCGCCGCCACGGTGATCGGCGCAGTGTTGGAGAAGACCGAGAAGAAGCCGTCAGCGTCGAGGAGGCCGAGCGCAAGAAACGCGCATGCACCAAGCAGCGAGATGACCGAAACTGCGTAACGCTCGCGGATGAATTCGACGAACATCACGGCGAGGATCGCGAGACCGATCACCGCCGAATGCGTATCGATGAATGCCTGGATGCCCCCTGTCACGTCGCGTTCAACGAGCGATCGTGCGTTTCGCTCCCGTTACGTGGTGGCAATGTCGGGAGCGTCTTCGGCCTTCATCCCGACGACATTGTAGCCGGCGTCGACATGGTGCGTTTCGCCGGTAACGCCGGATGCGAGATCGGAGAGGAGATAAAGGCCGGCGCCGCCGACGTCCTCGATCGTGACGTTGCGGCGGAGCGGCGCGTTATATTCGTTCCACTTCATGATGTAGCGGAAATCGCCGATGCCGCTGGCGGCGAGCGTCTTGATCGGCCCGGCGGAGATGGCGTTGACGCGGATGTTCTCCGGCCCGAGATCCATCGCCAGATATTTGACCGAGGTTTCGAGCGCGGCCTTGGCGACGCCCATGACGTTATAGTGCGGGATGACCTTCTCGGCGCCGTAATAAGAGAGGGTGAGCAGGCTGCCGCCATCCGGCATCATCGCGCGCGCCCGCCGGGCGACCGCGACGAAGCTGTAGGCGGAGATGTTCATCGTCATCAGGAAATTGTCGAGGCTGGTGTCGACATACTTCCCGCGTAGCTCATTCTTGTCCGAAAAGCCGATGGCGTGGACGACGAAATCGATCGTCGGCCAGCGTTCCGCCAGCGCGGCGAACGCGCGGTCGAGCGCGTCCATATCGGCGACGTCGCAGTCGATCAGCAGATCGGAGCCGAGCTGTTCCGCCAGCGGCGCGACGCGCCTCGCCAGCGCTTCCCCTTGATAGCTGAAGGCGAGTTCGGCGCCCTGTTCGCTGAGCGCCCTGGCAATTCCCCAGGCGAGCGATCGATCGTTGGCCAGGCCCATGATGAGGCCGCGCTTCCCCGCCATCAATCCCGTCATTCCCGCTCCTCTCGCGCCCGGTTGTCGGCCTGGCCGATATTGTCATGCGCATCGCTCGGCGATTCCGCGAGCGCGGCATTGAGTTCGGCCCCAATAACCACGCCCAAGCCTATGATGAAGAAAAAGATGAGCGCAATCATCACACCGGCAAGGCTGCCGTAAGTGAGGTCGTAGCTGCCGAGCGTAGAGATGACGCGGGGCAGGAGCGCGGTGGTGCCGACCCACCAGATGCTGACGAGCGCGGGGCCGGGCCAGACGGTCCATTTTCGATAACGCTTCGGCGTTAGCGTGTAGAAGAGCAAGTAGAGCGAGCCGAACAGGACGACGGCGGGGAGCAGGCGGAAGAGGTTGAGGAAGACCGTGCTCGCGCCCGGCAGATAGCTGACGACGAATTGCTGAACGCCGGCGAGCATGACCGAGAGCGCCAAAGCGGTCAGCGCCAGCACCACCGATCCGATGATGATCCCCATCGATCCCAGCCGATATTCCCAGAATGGGCGGCTGTAGGAAATGCCGTAAGCGCGGCGGATGATGTCGCGGATGGTCTCGATGAAGCTGCCGGTGGTCCAGAGGCCGACCAGCGCACCGACCCAGAGCAATGTGCCGGAGCGGGCGGTGAGGACGTCGTTGATCGGCTTCTGCAGCACGTCCGCTACGGTCGGCGGCATCGTCTGGAGGAGGGCGACGATCGTATCGAGGCCGCCTTCGGTGGCACCGAACAGCCGCGCGACCGCGGCGGCGACGATGACGAACGGGAACAGCGTCAGCAGCGCCAGATAGGCGAGATTGCCGGCGTGGATGAAGCCGTCGCTGTAGACGCCCACCACGACGCGCTTGCCGACCTCGAAGGGATAGGTGCCGGGTTTGATCTTCTCGACCTGCTTGTCGAGCCGGGCGCGGGTCTTGGCGAAGCGCTTGCGCCGCGCTTCGGGCGATTCAGGCGAGATACCAGTCACGTAGCGTTAGACGCCCAACCCGGCCCGCGGGTTTCCTCCGCCGCCTTTCCAGCCTTCGACGAAGGCCGCGAGATCGGCGTCGTCGGTCGGCACGTCGACCATCAGCGTGACGAGCTGATCGCCGCGGCCCGACTTGCCGTGGAAGCCGCGGCCCTTGAGGCGCAGCACCTTGCCGGAGGTGGATCCCTTGGGGATCGCCATCATCACCGCGCCCTCCACCGTCGGGATCTTCACCTTGCCGCCCTGCACCGCCTCGGCGAGCGAAATCGGGAGATTGAGCCGCACGTCGTTGCCGTCGCGGGTGAAGAAGCGGTGGGGCGTGACGGCAATGGTGACGATCGCATCGCCGTTGCCGCCCGGCCCGGCCTGGCCCTGGCCGGAAAGGCGGATGCGGGTGCCGTCCTCGACGCCCTTGGGAAGCTTCACGTCGAGCGTCCGGCCGCCGGAGAGCGTCACCCTTTGCTCCTTGAGCGCGGCGGCATCCTCGAACGGCACCGACAGGCGATAGGCGACGTCAGCGCCCTTCTGCGGGGGCGCGGACCGGCCGAAGCCGCCGCCGAACCCGCCGCCGCCGCGCCGCGCGCCGCCGCCTCCGCCGAACAGGCCCTCGAACAGGTCGGAGAGGTCGGGCGCTTCCGCGCCGCCGCCGCCGAACCCCTCGAAACCGCCGGATCCGGAGCGGAAGCCGCCGCCAGGCTGGCCGCCGCGGCTGAAGCCGAATGGTGCGCGCGGATTGCCCTCGTCGTCGATCTCGCCGCGGTCGTATTGCGCGCGTTTGTCCTTGTCGGTGAGGATGTCATAGGCCTGCGTCACCTTGGCGAAGCGCTCGGTCGCCTTGGGATTATCCTTGTTGCGATCGGGGTGCAGCTCCTTGGCGAGCTTGCGATACGCCTTCTTGATCGCCGCCTCGTCGGCGCTGCGCGCTACCCCCAATGTCGCGTAGAGATCGGCCATTCGCCCCTCATGTCCTCACTGACGATCCCGAAATGGCCCCGATGGGGCGGCGCCGCAACCCATGCTTGTGCCAAGCGGCGTCCGGCGGCAAGAGGCGGGCATGAGCGAAGACCCGCATCTGCTGTTCGATCACTGGATGGCGGAGGCCGAAGCGGCCGAGCCCAACGATCCCAACGCGATGGCGCTGGCCACCGCCGATGCGGCCGGCCGCCCCTCGGTGCGGATGGTGCTGCTGAAGGGCCACGACGCGCGCGGCTTCGCCTTCTACACCAATCTCGACAGCCGCAAGGGCGGCGAGATCGCGGCCAATCCCAAGGCGGCGCTGCTGTTTCACTGGAAATCGCTGCGCCGCCAGATTCGAATCGAGGGCGCGCTCGAGGCAGTGAGCGCAGAGGAGGCGGACGCTTATTTCGCCACTCGATCCCGCGATTCGCAGCTTGGCGCCTGGGCGTCCGATCAATCCCGGCCGCTCGCCGACCGGGAGACTTTCGAGGTGCGCTTCGGGGCGATGAGCGATCGATTTGCTGGCAGCAATGTGCCGCGCCCGCCGCGCTGGTCGGGCTTCCGGCTGACCCCGGAGCGGTTCGAATTCTGGAGCGACCGGGCGCATCGGCTGCACGAGCGGCGCATCTTCACGCTTGCCGACGGCGGCGCATGGGCCGAAGGCTTGCTCTACCCATGACTCGCCAGGAAGCCGCCCGCGCCACGATATCGGCCGCCATCGCGAGCGTCGCGACGGCGACCTTCCTGCTCGCGCTCAAAGGATTCGCCGCCTGGCACACCGGGTCGGTGGCGATGCTCGGCTCGCTCGCCGACACCGGGCTCGATCTCCTCGCCTCGCTGGTGACACTCTACGGCGTGCGCATCGCCGCGGAGCCGGCCGACCACGACCACCGCTTCGGCCACGGCAAGGCGGAGGCGCTGGCGGCGCTGTTCCAGGTCGCCCTGATTACCGCGTCGGCTGGCGCGATCGCGTGGCGCGCGATCGAGCGGCTGGGCGCCGACGCGCCGACGACGGATGCCGAGTTCGGCATCGGCGTGTCGATCGTCGCTATCGTCGCGACCTTCGCGCTGCTCGCCTATCAGCGCAGCGTCATCAAGAAGACCGGATCGATCGCGATCCGCGCCGACAACGTCCACTACCAGAGCGATCTGCTGCTCAACCTCTCGGTGATAGCGGCGCTGGTGCTCGACCAGTTCCTGGGCTTTGCCAGTGCCGATCCGATCTTCGGCATCGCGATCGCGCTGTGGCTGGCGTGGGGCGCGTTCAAGGCGTCGAGCCACGCGATCGATCAGCTCATGGACAGGGAATGGCCGGAGGAAATGCGCGAGCGTTTCATCGCGGTCGCTGCGCAGCATCCGCAACTGCTCGGCATCCACGATTTCCGTACCCGGCACAGCGGATCGCACGATTTCGCGCAATTCCACATGCATGTCCCTGCCGACATCACTGTCGCGAAGGCGCATGACATCGTCGAGGAAGTGGAAGAGAATCTGCGGCGCGAGTTCCCCAATGTCGAAGTGCTGATCCACGTCGATCCCGACGGGCATGTCGATCATCCCGGCAATGCGCTTATCGAGGAAGAAGTCGTTCCCCACTGGTTCGGCAAGCGCGCATGAGCCTGCGGTTCGTCCAGGTCGATGCCTTTGCCGACCGACCGTTCACCGGCAACCCGGCCGCGGTGGTGCCGCTGGAGGCATGGCTTCCCGACGCGATAATGCAGGCGATCGCGCTAGAGAATAATCTCTCCGAAACCGCCTTCACCGTGCCGCTGGCCGATGGCGACGCCGATTACGAGCTGCGCTGGTTCACCCCGACCACCGAAGTGGCGCTGTGCGGCCACGCGACGCTGGCCAGCGGGCATGTTCTGATCGAAGGCGATGCGGTGCGCTTCCGCACCCGCAAGGCCGGTGTGCTGACCGTCGCGCGTGACGGCGATGCGCTGACGCTTGATCTGCCGGCGACGCGCGTGCGGCGGGCGGAGGATGCGGCGCTGCTCGCCGCGCTCGGCACGCCGGGCGCGGAGGTTTTCCTTTCCTATGAGGGCGCGGAGGAGACAGCGATCGTCCTGCTCCTCGATGCCGACGCGGTGCGCGCCTGCACGCCCGACATGGCGGCGCTTCGGGAGATATCGCTGATGGCGATCGTTACCGCGCCGGGCGATGGCGAAATGGACGTGGTCAGCCGCGTCTTTGTGCCGGCCTGGGGTGTCGATGAGGACCCAGTCACCGGCTCCGCCCATGCCGCGCTCGCGCCCTTCTGGGCGGAGCGGCTGGGGCGTGAGAGCGTCTCAGCCTTCCAGGCAAGCGCACGCGGTGGGCGCGTCGATTGCCGCATGGCGAGGGACCGCGTCATCCTCGGCGGGCGCTGCGTCACCGTCATCGAAGGGCTGCTGCTGATCTGACCATGCACCGCCACGACATCGCCGATCACACCCACGACCACGCCTTTCTCGGCCATGCCCATGCGTCGAACGAGCGGCGGACCTGGTGGGTGGTCGCGCTGACGGCGGTGATGATGGTGGCGGAGATCGCCGCCGGCTACATCTTCAACTCGATGGCGCTGCTGGCGGACGGCTGGCACATGGCGACGCACGCGGGCGCGCTGGGCGTCACCGCCGCCGCTTATGCCTTCGCGCGGCGCCGCGCCGGGGACGTGCGGTTCGGCTGGGGCACCGGCAAGGTCGGCGATCTCGCCGGCTTCGCATCGGCGCTGGGGCTCGGCGCGGTGTCCATCGGCATCGGCATCGAATCGGTCGAGCGGCTGATCGATCCCGGCCGCGTCGCCTTCCGCGAGGCGATCGTCGTCGCCGTCATCGGCCTGCTCGTGAACCTGGTCAGCGCCTGGCTGCTCGCCGGCGGCGGGCATCATCACGGTCATGGCCATCACGGCCATGATGGGCACGGCCACAGCCACGGCCACGACAACAATCTGCGATCGGCCTACCTCCACGTCCTTGCCGACGCGCTGACCTCGGTGCTCGCGATCGCGGCGCTGGTCGCAGGGCTTTGGTTCGGGATCACCTGGCTCGATTCGGCGGTCGGCATCATCGGAGCCGTGGTGATCGCGCGCTGGTCGTGGGGGCTGGCGAAGGACACCGCCTCGGTGCTGACCGACACCGTTCCCGACGCGGCGCTGGCCGACACGATCACCGCGGCGATCGAAAGCGACGGCGATGCGCGGATCGCCGACATGCACCTCTGGCAGGTCGGCCCCGGCAAATATGCGGCGATCGTCTCGCTGGTCGCCGAGCGGCCGCTGCCGCCCACCGATTACAAGGCGCGGCTCGCCGGGCAGAGCCGCATCGCGCATCTGACGGTGGAGGCGAACCGCTGTCCCGATCATGGCTGCGGAGCCGGAGAGGCGCCGACTTGAGCGAAGAGGACGGCCGCCTCCGCCGCGACATATCCTTCGCAGGATCGGCCTTCTTGTCGTTCAACGGCATCGTCGGCGCGGGCATCTTCGCGCTGCCCGGCAGTCTGCACGAACAATTCGGCGCGTTCAGCCCTTGGCTGTTCCCGATGTTCGGCGCGCTGGTGCTGCTGATCGCGCTGCCGCTCGCGCGGCTGGCGGCGCGGGTGCCGGCATCGGGCGGGCCGGTCGCCTACACCGCGCCCTTCGGCCGCTTCGTGTCGTTCCAGGCCGGCTGGCTCTATTATGTCGCGCGCGTCGCGGCGCTCGCCGCCAACGCCAATGTCTTCGCGACCTATGCCGGTGCGCTGTGGAGTCCGCTCGGCACCGGCCCGGGCCGCATCGCGGTGCTGCTCGCGCTCACCGCGGCGGTTACCTACGTCAACCTCGTCGGGGTACGCCGCGCGATCCGCGCGCTCGATGCGCTGACCCTGCTCAAGGCCGCGCCGCTGGTCGCGCTCGCCGGCTGGGGGCTGGCGCTCTATGCCGACGGTGTGCCGCCGCCCGGCCCGCCGCCGCCGCTGTCGGGAATCGAGGCCGCGGCGCTGCTCACTCTCTACGCCTTTGTCGGCTTCGAAAATTCGGTGGTGCCCGCGGGCGAGACGCGCAGTCCGCTCAAGACCATCCCGCGCGCGCTCATCACAACCATCGTCGCGACGGCGGCGCTCTATTTCTTCGTCCAGCTCGCCTATGTGGCGGTGATGCCGGCGGACGCGCACCCCGATGCGCCGCTCGTCGCCTTCGCTTTTGCGCTGGCTGGCCCGGCGGGGGCTGCACTCATCACCGCGGCGGCGCTCGCGTCGGTCGCGGGCAATATCTCCGGCTCGATGACCTCGACGCCGCGCGTCACCTATGCGCTCGCCGAGGAGGGAGTGCTGCCCGGCTGGTTCGGCCGGGTCAGCCGCCGCTGGGCGACGCCGGCCAATTCGATCCTGTTCATGGGCGCGCTCGGCGCGTTGCTCGCAGTAACCGGCAGCTTCGTCTGGCTGGCGGTGGTGAGCACGCTGGCGCGGATGTTCGTCTACGGCCTCAGCATCGCTGCGCTTCCCGCTGCCGAGCGTGCCGCTGTGGGCCGCGCAGGCTGGAGCGTCTACGCACTTGTCGCAGCGGGCATTGCAGTCGGCCTGTGGGGCGCGGCGCAATCCAACGC
This sequence comes from Allosphingosinicella indica, assembly GCF_900177405.1. Classification (NCBI taxonomy): domain Bacteria; kingdom Pseudomonadati; phylum Pseudomonadota; class Alphaproteobacteria; order Sphingomonadales; family Sphingomicrobiaceae; genus Allosphingosinicella; species Allosphingosinicella indica. The sequence continues at coordinate 1,600,851 of NZ_LT840185.1, forward strand.
GACCGCATGGATCACCCTTGCCGCGCTGCTCGCCGCCGGGATCATCCTCTATTTCGCCGCGAGGCGCGCGTCAGGCCGGGCTTAGCTCCGCCGCGAAAGTTTCCTCGATCCAGCCGCCGCCGAGGACGCGGTCGCCCTGGTAGAGGACGGCGGCCTGGCCGGGGGCAACGCCATATTCGGGTGTTTCGAAATGGACCGCACCGTCGGCGAAGCGCGCGGGCGCGGGCTTGGCCATCGAGCGGACCTTGACGGTGAGATCGTCGCATTGGTCCTCGCCGAGCCAGTTGATGCCGGAAAGGCGCGCGCCTCGCACCGCGAGCGCGGCCTTGGGGCCGGCGACAACGCGGCGGGTCTCGGGTTCGATCCGCACAACGTAGAGCGGCTCGGGCTGCCCGCCGATCTCCAGCCCGCGGCGCTGGCCGACGGTGAAATGGATGAGGCCGCGGTGGCGGCCGATCTCGCGGCCTTCCAGATCGACGATCGCGCCCGGTTCGCCCGCTTCGGGGCGGACCTTCTTCACGATCGACGCATAATCGCCGTTGGGGACGAAGCAGATGTCCTGGCTGTCGGGCTTGTCGGCGACGAGCAGGCCGAGCGCGCGCGCCGCCTCGCGCACTGCGGGCTTGGGCATGTCGCCGAGCGGAAAGCGGAGATAGTCGAGCTGGTCGCGGGTCGTCGCGAACAGGAAATAGCTCTGGTCGCGCGCGGGATCGTCCGCGCGGTGGAGTTCGGCGCCGTGCGGCCCGGCGACCCGGCGGACGTAATGGCCGGTCGCGAGGCAATCCGCCCCCATCTCGCGCGCGAAGCCCAGGAGATCGGTGAACTTCACACCCTGGTTGCACGAGACGCAGGGGATCGGCGTGCGCCCCCTCACATATTCGTCGGCGAAGCGGTCGATCACGCCCTCGCGGAAGCGGCTTTCATAGTCGAAGACGTGGTGCGCGATGCCGAGCCGGTCGGCGACGGTGCGTGCGTCGTAGATGTCCTGCCCGGCGCAGCAGCTTCCGGCGCGTTGCGGCACGGTGCCATGATCGTAGAGCTGGAGCGTCACGCCGATCACCTCGGCGCCGGTTTGAACGGCCAGCGCGGCCACCACCGAGCTGTCGACGCCGCCCGACATGGCGACGACGATCCGCGCGCCCTTCGCGGAGCGGCCGAGCTGGAAATCCGCGTTCATCGCCGCGCCCCATAGCGCCTGACGGCCCCCGCGCCCACCCGTAAGCCGCCCTTTACCTCGTCTTCAGCCTTCCCCGCTAAGACCGGGGACATGGATTTGAGCGGCTTCCGGGTTCCGTTGTCGGGCGAAAGCGTGGCGCGGCCGGATTTCCGCCTGCTGACGGCCGGCCTGTCGGCGGCGCAGCGCGCAAGCGTTGCGGCGAAGGCAGCGGCGGCCGCGGCGTCCGCCCGGACGGTGACCGGCCATGCGCTGGTTGACGTTCTGGCGGGCGGACCGTGCCGGCGCGAGGCCGTCGCGGTGCAGCGGGGCAGCTTCAATCCACGGGTGGCGGCACTTCTGCGGGCGTCGTCAACCGAAATGACCGGCGCATTTACCTTCGCGCTTTAGCGTTCCTCAAAGGACGCAGGGCTAGAGGTGAGGCGACGGCAGGACGGTTAGGCTTTGAGGTAGGAATGATCGAGAATCAGAAAATCCGTCCCGCGCAGGTGATCGGTCCGTTGGGAGAGCCGCTGACGGTGGATTCGCTTCCGCCCAAGGGCACCACGCGATGGGTGGTGCGCCGCAAGGCGGAAGTGGTGTCGGCGGTGAACGGCGGGCTGCTTTCGGTGGACGAGGTGTGCGAGCGCTACGGCCTCAGCCTCGAGGAATTCGCCGGGTGGCAACGCGCGGTGGACCGCTCGGGCATGCCGGGACTGCGCGTGACCCGCATCCAGCATTACAAGTCGCTCTACGAGCGCCAACGCAAATTCTAAAACCGCGCCGGGTCGACCGGCATGGTTCGCGAGGGGCTCCGCGATCGCTCGCGGAGCCTCTTTCGCAGTCACTGGATTTCGAAGCTGACCTGCAGCGTGGTGCTGATCGTCTGCTCGCCCGGCGCGATCTTGGCCTCGGCCGCGCCATCGCGGGCGAAGCTCTGCACCGCGACCGGCATCGGATAGGGCGGCTGCGCCCCCGATTCGCTGATCGAGAGGATGCGCACCACCCGCTTGCCGAGCGCGCGGGCATATTGATCGGCGCGGGCCTGCGCAGTCTTCAGCGCCTGCTGGCGTGCCTCGTCCATCGCCGCCTCGGGCTTGTCGATCATCAGGTTGGGGCCGTTGATCTGGTTGGCGCCCTCGGCGACCAGCGCATCAAGGATCTTGCCGGTCTGAGCGATGTCGCGGAAGCGCACGTCAACCTGGTTGGAGGCGCGATAGCCGGTCAGCACCGGCGGCTGGTTGTCGGCGTAGCGATATTCGGGGTTGAGGCTGATCGTACTCGTCTGGATGTCGCGCTCGGCGATCCCGGCGCGCTTCAGCGCCGCCATCACCTTGGCCATCTGCGCGGAATTGCCGCGGATCGCCTCGCTCGCCGATTGTGCCTGCGTCACCACGCCGGCGCTGATTCGCGCCACATCGGGCACGCGGTTGATCTCGCCGGTCGCGACAATGTCGAGGCGCGTGCCGGAAATCGTCTGCACCGGCACGGCTGCGCCCGGCGAAACCTGCGCGGAGGCAGGCACCGCTGCGGCCGAAAGCGCGATCAGCGAAGCAACGGTCAACGAACGGATCATGTGGATACTCCCTGTGGATTCGGCCGCATCAACGGCTCGGCCCGCCAAAAGCACGGACCGGCTGCAACGAATCTGAACCGGAACGACAGCTTCCGTTCAGCGGCGCGCCGAGATCATTCGGTAGATCCAGAGTATGAGGATGGCGCCCAGCGTAGCCGCGATCCAGCCGCCCGCCTGACCCTGGCTGTACCAGCCCATCGCATTGCCGATGAAACCCGCGACCAGCGCACCGCCGATGCCCAGCAATATGGTGACGATGCAGCCACCCGGATCGCGCCCAGGCATGATGACCTTGGCAAGAATGCCGGCGACCGCTCCGACGACGATCCAACCGAGAAAACTGTACGTGCCCAGCATATGGCGTTGCTCCCTTTCGCGCGTTCGTAACGCATCCGTATCCAAAGCGGATCGACCCCGCAAAGGTTGCGACCAAAGTGCACAATTTTTCGACCGCCGTTCATGGAGCGCTCGCACATTCCGGTGTATGGGCGCGCGAGCGGGTCTTGCGAGGGGTTGGGCGCGATGCACGAATGCCGCTTGAGCTTGGTGCTATATTCGGGTAATACAGTTGTGCGGCTGCAGGGGCCGCTGGCGTTGCGGTGCGGGGATGATGAAGACGATGAATTTCGAAACGGCGAGCTGGAAGCGCGATCCGCTGCAGGATGACGATGTCGACGGCGCGGCGATGATCGCACGGCGTAAGCGGCGGATCATCATCGGCGTGGTGGTGGCGCTGGCCGCCGCGGCACTGGCTTTCTATCTCATCATGGGCCGCGGCGGCGGCGCCGCGCCGGGTGCCGAGCCGGGCGGTCAGGCGATGCCGACCGTTACGGTGGTCGTGCCGGGCCGCACGCAGGTCGAGCGCGCCATCTCGGCGACCGGATCGCTCGCCGCCCGCCGCGACATGCCGGTCGGCGTGTCGGGCGAAGGCGGCGAGGTCACCCGCGTGATGGTGGAGCCGGGCGCCTGGGTATCCGCGGGCCAGACGCTCGCGGTGATCGAGCGTTCGGTGCAATCGCAGCAGGCGCAGCAGCTCGCTGCTTCGATCGACGTCGCCCGCGCCGACGCGCGCCTTGCCCAGCAGGAGCTGGAGCGTGCGCAGAGCCTCGTCGGCCGCGGCTTCATTTCCAAGGCGGACGTCGAGCGGCGCATCGCGACGCGCGACGCGGCCAACGCCCGCGTGAAGGTGGCCCAGGCGCAGCTCGCCGAAACCCGCGCGCGGATCGGCCGTCTCGACGTGCGCGCGCCGGCAGCGGGGCTGGTGCTCGATCGCATGGTCGAGCCGGGCCAGGTGGTCGGTCCGGGCTCGGGCGCTTTGTTCCGCATCGCCATGGGCGGTCAGATGGAGTTGCGCGCGCGCATGTCGCAGGAGGATCTGGCGCGGGTCAGCGCCGGCATCCCGGCGACGGTCACCCCGGTCGGCTCCAGCCAGTCGTTCACGGGCCAGGTGTGGCAGGTCTCCCCCGTCATCGATCCGCAGACGCGGCAGGGCATCGCGCGCATCACGCTCGCCTATAATCCTCTGCTGCGGCCGGGCGGCTTCGCCACCGCGCAAATCGTTTCCGGACAGGTCGATGCGCCGCTGCTCCCCGAATCGGCGGTGCAGAACGATGCCAAGGGCAGCTACGTCTATATCGTCTCGGGCGAGAACAAGGTCGTGCGCCGCGACGTGCAGGTCGGTCAGGTGACGGACAAGGGCGTCACCATTATCGGCGGACTGCAGGGCAATGAGCCGGTCGTCCAGTCGGCGGGCGCATTTCTCAATCCGGGCGACAAGGTCAATCCGGTCCGCGCTGCGGCGCGCTGAACGGCAGCAGGGACGCTGGGCATATGAACTTCCGCAACATCTCGGCCTGGTCGATCCGCAACCCGGTGACCCCGATCGTGCTGTTCGTCGCGCTGACGCTGGCCGGCATGGTCAGCTTCATGCGGATGGACATCAATGCGATGCCCGACATCAGCTTCCCCGCCGTGACGGTGACCGTCAACCAGCCGGGCGCGGCGCCCGCGGAGCTCGAGACGCAGGTCACCCAGCGCGTCGAGGCGGCGGTGCGCGGCATAAGCGGCGTCGACGAGATCACCTCGATCGCGCGCGAGGGCGAGAGCTTCACCATCGTCCAGTTCGACATCGGCACCCCCGTCGACCGCGCGATGAACGACGTGCGCAACGCGATCGATCAGGTCCGCAGCCAGCTTCCCGACGGCATCCTCGAGCCGCAGGTGGTGCGGATGGACATCGAGGGCGGACCGATGGCCTATTTCAGCGCCGAAGCGACCGATATGACGCTGGAGGAGCTGAGCTGGTACGTGGACAATACGGTCGCCAAGCGGCTGCTCGGCGTGCCCGGCATGGCGCAGGTACAGCGCGGCGGCGGCGTCAGTCGCGAGATCCGCGTCATCCTCGATCCCGCCAAGCTCCAGGCGCAGGGGCTGACCGCGGTTCAGGTCAACCAGCAGCTCCGCCAGGTCAATCTCAACGCCGCGGGCGGCCGGACCGAGATCGCCGGCGCCGAACAGTCGGTGCGCGTGCTCGGCAACGCTACCAACGCCTTCACGCTGGGCGAAACGCAGATCGCTGTCGGCGGCGGGCGGACCGTCAGGCTCTCCGACATCGCCGACGTGCGCGACATGTATGCTGAGCAGCGCAATTTCTCCGTCGCCGGCGGCCGCCAGGTGACGAGCTTCTCGATGTCGAAGGCCAAGGGCTCTTCGGACGTCACCGTCTATGACGAGGCGCTGAAGCAGATCGAGAAGCTCGAAAAGGAGAACCCCAAGGTCAAGTTCAAGCAGCTTTTCAGCAGCGTCAAATACACCAAGATGCAATATCACTCGGCGATGCTGGCGATGATCGAGGGCGCCGTCCTCGCCGTCATCGTGGTGTTCCTGTTCCTGCGCGACTGGCGCGCCACGCTCATCTCGGCGCTCGCCATCCCGTTGTCGGCGATCCCGGCCTTCTGGTTCATGGACATGATGGGCTTCACGCTCAACACGCTGTCGCTGCTCGCGCTCAGCCTCGTCGCCGGCGTGCTGGTCGACGATGCGATCGTGGAGATCGAGAATATCGTGCGCCATATGCGGATGGGCAAATCCGCGTATCAGGCGTCGATCGAGGCGGCCGACGAGATCGGGCTCGCGGTGCTCGCCACCACCATGTCGATCGTCGCGGTGTTCCTCCCCGTCGGGCTGATGCCCGGCCTCACCGGCCAGTTCTTCACCCAGTTCGGCATGACCGTCGTCGTCGCGGTGCTGATGAGCCTTGCCGTGGCGCGCCTGATAACGCCAATGATCGCGGCCTATTTTCTAGAAGCGCACGGCGAGGCCAAGCATGGCGAAGGCTGGCTGATCGACCGCTATATGGATGTGCTGCGCTGGAGCCTGCGCAACCGCTGGAAGACGGTGCTTATCGGCGGCGGCGGCGCGTTCGCGCTCACCATCGCGGCGTTCGCGACGCTGCCGCTGACCTTCCAGCCTTCGGTCGACCAGGATTACAGCCAGGTCCAGATCGAGATGGTGCCGGGCAGCACGCTCGAGCAGACGCGCCGCGTAACGCAGGACGTGGCCGCCAAGCTCTCCGCCGACACTGCGGTGGTCGAATCGGCCTTCTCGGACATCAACCCGACCGCCGCGACCATCTATCTGACGCTGCGGGACGACAAGCCGATCTCCAGCGTCGAGTGGGAGCGCAAGACGGCGCCAATGTTCTCCAAGGTCGCGGACGCACGGGTGAACTTCCAGTCGCAATCAGGCGGCGGTTTCGGCCGCGACATCATCATCATGCTCGGCAGCGACGATCCCGCGCTGCTCGAGCGGACGGCGAACAAGCTGGTCGGCGAGATGGCGACGCTGCCGGAGCTACGCCAGCCGCGCGTGCAGGGCGACATGCAGCGGCCTGAGGTGATCATCAAGCCGCGGCTCGACCTTGCCGCCGACATGGGCGTCACCACGTCGGCGCTCAGCCAGACGATCCGCATCGCGACGCTGGGCGACATCGATCAGAACAGCGCCAAATTCTCGCTGAGCGACCGCCAGATTCCGATCCGCGTCGCGCTCGACGAGAATTCGCGCCGAAATCTTTCGACGCTCGAGAATCTGCCGGTGCCGACCGCGGACGGCGGCTCGGTGCCGCTGAAGGTGGTGGCCGACGTGCAGTTCGGCGCCGGCCCGACGCAGATCCGCCGCTTCAACCAGATCCGCCGCGTCGTGATCGGTGCCGATCTCGCGCCCGGCCTCGTCACGAGCCAAGCGATGACCAAATTGAACGCGCTGCCGACGATGAAGGCGATCCTCGACGGCAATGTGCAGGGCGTCCAGAAGATCAACGCCGGCGACAGCAAGTTCCAGATGGAGATGCTGCAGAATTTCGTCGTCGCGGTGATCTCGGGCGTGATGCTGGTCTTCGCGGTGCTGGTGCTGCTCTACAAGCGGGTGATGCCGCCGTTCGTGAACATGGGCTCGCTGCTGCTCGCCCCGCTCGGCGGTGCGCTGGCGCTGCACATCGCCGGCATGCCGGTCTCGATGCCGGTGTTCATCGGCCTCCTCATGCTGCTCGGCATCGTCGCCAAGAACTCGATCCTGCTGATCGACTTCGCGCTGGAGGAGATGGACAAGGGGGTGCCCAAGCTGGAGGCGATCATCGATGCCGGCCACAAGCGCGCCCAGCCGATCGTGATGACGACGGTGGCGATGGTCGCCGGCATGGTGCCGACCGCTCTGTCGCTCTCGGGCGACGGCGCGTGGCGGCAGCCGATGGGCATCACGGTGATCGGCGGGCTGCTGCTCTCGACGGTGCTGACCCTTGTCATCGTCCCAGCCTCGTTCAGCCTTGCCGACAGCTTCGAGAAATGGCTCGGGCCGAAGCTCGGGCGGATGCTTACCTACAAGGGTCCGCAGGATCACGGGCCGGCACCGCAACCCGCGGAGTGAACCTTTAGCCGGTTTCGGCTATTGAGGGCGGAATGACGCCGTCCGCCCAGCCCGAGGCCGCGCGCCTGTCGCCCGTCCAGAGCGGCGCGGGGCGGATGCGCACCGTCGCCACCGGCATGCTGGTGCTGATGGCCGGCATCTTCGGCCTCGCGAGCTACATGGCGGAGACGCATCCTGCCTGGGGGTTCGTCAAATCCTTTGCCGAGGCGGCGATGGTCGGCGGGCTCGCCGACTGGTTCGCGGTGACGGCGCTGTTCCGCCACCCGCTCGGCATCCCCATTCCGCACACCGCGATCATCCCGCGCAACAAGGACCGGATCGGAGGGGCGCTCGCCTCCTTCCTCAAGGACAATTTCCTCACCGCGTCGGTGATCGCGCGGCGGATGCGGACGTTCGACGTCGCGGGCGCGGTCGGCCGCTTCCTCGCCCATCCGCCGCGCGAGGGGCGTTTGCGTGAAGGGGCGTCGCGGCTCCTCGCCGACGTGCTCGAATCGCTCGATCAGGAGCGGCTAGGCGGCATGGTGAAGAGCGCGGTCGCCGGGCGGCTGAAGGCGATGGAAATCTCGCCGCTCGCCGGCAAGTCGCTCGACGCTGCGATCAATCAGGAACGCCATATCCCGATGCTCGATGCGATCATCACCTGGGCGGGCCGGACGCTCGACGCGAACGAAGATGTGATCCGCAACATGGTCCACGACCGCGCCGGCTGGGTGATGCGGCTCGCCGGGCTCGACGACAAGCTCGCGGAGGGGATCATCGACGGGCTGCGGCGCCTCACCATCGACATGGCGGTCGATCTCGATCACCCGCTGCGGCTGAAGGCGGAGGAAGGGCTCGTCCGCCTTGCCGCCAGCCTCAAGAACGATCCCGAGACGCGCGCCAAGGTCGAGGAATGGAAGGCCGATCTCATCGGCAACAAGGCGGTGACCGACTGGATCGAGGGCCTCTGGGAAAAGACCCGCGCCGGCCTGCTCGCCGCCGCGCGCGACCCGCAAGCGGCGATGGCGGGGCGAATGGGCGAGATGCTCCAGCAACTCGGCGCTACGTTGCAAGAGGATGCGCGACTCAAGGCGGCGATCAACCAATTCGCGCGGCGCGCCGTCGTGGGCGCGGTCGCAACCTACGGGTCGCAGATCGTGACGCTGGTTTCGGAGACCGTCCGCGGCTGGGATGCGCGGACTGTCACCAACCGGCTGGAGGGCGCCGTGGGCCGCGATCTCCAATATATCCGCATCAACGGTACGCTCGTCGGCGGCCTCGTCGGGCTCACCATCCACACGGCCGAAGTTCTGTGGTGACGATCGAGACCGATCGGCTGCGCCTCCGGCCGTGGCAGATCGACGATTTCGATCGGCTGCACGCGCTGACCGCGAGTGAGGAAATGCACCGCTACCTCGGCGGCGCGGCGAGCATCGAGGATGATTACCGCCGCCTGCTCGCGGCGATCGGCGGCTGGGCGACCTTCGGCTTCGACCGCTTCACTATTCGCGAGCGCGACGGCGGCGCCTTCGTCGGCACCTGCGGCCTCTTCCGCCTCAATCGCGGGCTCGGCGAAGGTTTCGATGACCATCCGGAGGCCGGCTGGATCGTCGCCTCTGACCGCTGGGGCCGCGGCTATGCGGGCGAGGCGATGCAGGCCGCGATCGACTGGTTCGAGGCAACGCACGGCAAATGCCGCACGGTATGCATGATCGCCACGGAAAACGCCGCCTCCGCGAAGATCGCCGCCAGGCTCGGCTATCGCCTCCTGCGCACCGCAGAGCACAAGGGCGATCCGGTCAATCTCTACGCGCGCGATCCCCGGTGAGCGGCGAGGGCGCCGCGCTCGCCATCCGCGCGGCGACGCGCGCCGACGCTCCCGCCATCGCGGCGCTGATCGACGGCCTAGGCTATGCCGCCGATGCCGAGGTGGTCACGGCGCGCATGCTGGCCGTGCGCGAGGCGCGCCAGCACGTGCTCGTCGCGGCCGACGGCGCGGTGATCGGCGTGCTCACCACCAGCGTCATGCATGTTCTCCATCGGCCGAAGCCGGTCGGCCGCATCTCCATGCTGGTCGTTAGCCCCGAGCGCCGCGGATCGGGGATCGGCGCGGCACTGGTGGCGGAGGCCGAGCGATTGCTCGCTGCGGAAGGTTGCGGACTGGTGGAGGTGACCAGCAACCGGCGGCGCGTCGAAGCGCATCGTTTCTACGAACGGCTGGGCTATGAGCACACCAGCCACCGTTTCGGAAAGACGCTGACGCCCTAGCCGTCGCTGACGCGCTCGATGTCGGCGCCGACGGCCTGGAGCTTCTCTTCCAGCCGCTCGTAGCCGCGGTCGAGGTGATAGATGCGGCTGACTTCGGTCTCCCCCTCGGCGGCGAGGCCGGCGAGAATCAGGCTCATTGAGGCGCGAAGATCGGTCGCCATCACCGGCGCGCCGACCAGACCCTCGACCCCGCGCACGATCGCCGAACGGCCGCGCACCTCGATCTCGGCGCCCATGCGGTTGAGCTCGGGGACGTGCATGTAGCGGTTTTCGAAGATCGTCTCGGTAAGGAGGCTGGTGCCGTCCGCGAGCGCAAGCATCGCCATGAACTGCGCCTGCATGTCGGTGGGGAAGGCGGGGTACGGCGCGGTGGAGAGCGACAGCGGCTTCAGCCGCCCGTTGGCGCTGACCTTGAGGCCGTCCTTCACGTCCTCCACCGTCACGCCGGCATCTTCCAGGCTGGAGAGGATCGACGGCATCGTCTCGCGCCGCGCGCCCGCAAGGATCAGCGATCCGCCGGTGATCGCGGCGGCGCAGGCGTAGCTTCCCGCCTCGATCCGGTCGGGCATCACCGCATAGGTCGCGCCGTGCAGCTCGTCGACGCCCTGGATGGTGAGCGTGTCGGTGCGCAGGCCGTCGATCTTGGCGCCCATCGCGATCAGGCATTTAGCGAGATCGGTGATCTCGGGCTCGCGCGCGGCATTCTCGATCACGCTCTCGCCCTGGGCGAGCACCGCGGCCATCAGCGCATTCTCGGTGGCGCCGACCGAGACGTTGGAGAAATTGATCCGTCCGCCCTTCAGCCGCCCGCCCGGCGCGGTCGCCTTCACATAGCCCGCGGCGAGCTCGATCTCGGCGCCGAGCGCCTCGAGCGCCTTCAGGTGGAGGTCGATCGGCCGGTTGCCGATCGCGCAGCCCCCGGGCAGCGACACCGTCGCCTCGCCGCAGCGCGCGAGCAACGGGCCGAGCACGAGGATCGACGCGCGCATCTTGCGGACGATGTCGTAAGGCGCGACCGTCGAGGTGATGTTCGCAGCGCGCGCGGTCATCACCCTGCCGAAATCGCCGGGCCGCGCGCCTTCGATCGTGGTCGAAACGCCGAACTGGTTGAGCAGATGGCCGAAGCTGTCGACATCGGCGAGGCGCGGCAGGTTGCGGAGCGTCAGCGGCTCGTCGGTCAGCACCGCGCAGGGGAGGAGCGTCAGCGCGGCATTCTTGGCGCCGGAGATGGGGATGCGGCCTTCCAGCCGCTTGCCGCCGCGAATGATGATCTTGTCCATCGCGCGGCTTCTAGAGACTTGCGAGACGCGCGCAAGCGGCGCACCGAGCGGTCAGGTTCAGGCCTTTTCCAGCGTGCATTGCAGCGGGTGCTGGTTCTCGCGCGCGAAGTCGATCACTTGGCTGACTTTGGTCTCGGCGACCTCGTAGCTGAAGATGCCGCAGACGCCGACGCCGCGCTGGTGGACGTGGAGCATCACGCGCGTCGCATCCTCGATCCCCATCCGGAAGAAGCGCTGGAGGCAGAGGACGACGAACTCCATTGGCGTGTAGTCGTCGTTGAGCATCAGCACCTTGTAGGGCGAGGGCGTCTTGGTGCGGGTGCGCGTTCGCGTGGCGACGCCAAGGCCCGTGCCTTCGTCGTCCTCACGGCGGTCCCCCGCGGCAGTGATATCGGTCGGTCGTTCCATCGCGCCCTTCTAATATGGCAATCGCCGCCCGGGGGGCAAGACGGTGGAATGGTTAGCGTGGGGTGAAGCGTCTCTCGACGGCGCGTCTCCGCTTCGCTCGACGCTGGCTCGAGATGAGCGATGTCACGCATTCCCCGCCGCTCATCTCGAGCGGCCGTCGAGCCCGTCGAGACGGTATGTCGAGAGACGGCACGCAAAAGAAAAGGGCGGCGCCTCCGGTGAGGCGCCGCCCTTTCCGTTTTCAGAAGCCGATCGGGCTTAGGCGGCGAACGCCTTGACCTTGTCCGCGGCGATCGTCGCGCGGTTGGTGATCGGCTCGGCGACTTCGCCGGCGAGCTTGATCACGGCTTCGCTCATCTTCGAGCTCTCCGACACCATCGAGTCGAACGCGCTGCGCGCATATTCGCTCTGCAGGCGGAAGAAGTCGGTCGGCGACTTCACTTCGGCGAAGCTCTTGAGGGTGGCCGAGGCCTCCTCGAAGCTGCGGCGCGAGAAATCGGCGGCTTCCTGGCCGAGGGTCTGGAAGCCCTGCGCGGCGACGCGGCTCGAAGCGACGAACGCCTCGACGTTGCCCTTGGTGAGGTCGGTCATTTCCTCGACCAGCTTGGAGTTGCGCTCCATCGCGCTCTTGGCGCGCTCGTTCATGTCGCCGAAGGCGGCCTGGACGCGCTCGGCGGTCTGCTGCGCGGTCTGCTGGCCGGTCTCGACGGTCTTCTTGATCTGCTCGTTCATGTCATGTCCTTTCGCGGTTTCGATCGCCTGGGCCGAAGCCGCGGCGGGGATGTCTGCCTTGAGGGCGGGAGCCGGCGCGGCCGGCCGCTGGGCGACGACGGGCTTGGCGCTCGCGCGCTTCGCCTTGGCGGCACCCTTCTTCTGGGCGGTCATGCTGTTCTTCCTGCTCATGCTGCGGTGCAACATAGCGAGGTGATGTTACGGTTTCAAGAACTTTTTGTGCAGTGCAACATGAGCGTGCGTAGATTCCCTCGGTCGTCACCCTGAACTTGTTTCAGGGTCCATCTGGGAGACTGACGCGATCGTCACCGGCATGGATGCTGAAACAAGTTCAGCATGACGTAGCGGTGCAGGATCATCGCGTTCGCACGTAGCTCCCCGGCGCATCCTCCAGCGCCTTCAAATCCCCCTCACCGGGTTTGCGCGCACCGATCGCCAGCGCGGTGTCGTCGTTCAGCGACCGGATCCAGCGGTTCCAATCCGGCCACCAGCTTCCCTTGGTCTCGCTCGCGCCGGCGATGAAATCGTCGAGCGTGTCGACCCGGTCCTCGTTGGTCCAATATTGGTATTTGCCGGCCTCGGGCGGGTTCACCACGCCGGCGATATGGCCGGAGCCCGCGAGCACGAAGCGCAGCGGCCCCTGGAAATGATGGGTGATCTTCCACACGCTTTCGGGCGGCGCGATATGGTCCTCACGCCCGGCCTGCACATAGGTCGGCGTCTTGACCTTGGCGAGGTTGATCGGCGTGCCGTCGACGGTGATGCTGCCCGCCTGCACCAGCCGATTGTCGCGATAGAATTGGGTGAGGTAATTCTGGTGCCACTTGGCGGGCAGGTTGGTGGTGTCGCCGTTCCAGTGGAGCAGATCGAACGGCGGATACTCCTCGCCCATCAGATAATTGTTCACGACGTAGGACCAGATGAGGTCGCGACCGCGCAGCAGGTTAAAGGTCGCGGCCATGTAGCGGCCATCGAGATAGCCCTTGTCGGCCGAAATCTGCTTCAAGAGCTCCATCTGCTCGTCGCCGACGAAGAGGTTGAGATCGCCAGCCTGCGCGAAATCGACCTGCGCGGTGAAGAAGGTGGCGGAGGCGACCTTTTCGGCCTCGCCCCGCGCCGCGAGCAGCGCCAGCGTCGCCGCGAGCATCGTCCCCGCCACGCAATAGCCTATGGTGTGGACGCTCTCTACGTCGAGCAATTTGCGGATCGTGTCGATCGCATCGACCTGCGCCAGCACATAATCTTCGACGTCGACGTCCACGGTGCTCTCGTCCGCCGATTTCCACGAGACGACGAACACCGTCAGCCCCTGCTCGACCGCCCAGCGGATGAAGCTCTTCTTGGGGTTGAGATCGAGGATGTAGAAGCGGTTGATCCACGGCGGGAAGATGACGAGCGGCACTTCCAGCACCTGATCGGTCGCCGGGCTGTACTGGATGAGCTGATAGAGCTTGGTCTGCTTGACGACCTTGCCCGGCGTGGTCGCGATATTGCGGCCGACCTCGAAGGCGTCCGCATCGGTGTGGGTGAGCTGCCCCTTGCCCATGTCTCGGAGCATGTTCTCCAGCCCCTTGAGCAGGCTCTCGCCACGCGTCTCCATCGCCCGCTGCATCACCTGCGGATTGGTGAGCGCGAAATTGGAGGGCGCCATCGCATCGACGAAGCTCTTGGTCGCGAAGCGCAGCTTGCGCCGGGCAGGCTCGTCGATCCCCTCAAGCGCCTCTACGCCGCCGAGCAGTCGGTCGGAGATCATCAGATAGCTCTGGCGGATCATGTCGAACATCGGGTTCGCCGCCCATTCCGGCGCGGCGAAACGCTTGTCCTTGGACGCGTCCGGCGCGGGCGCTGCAGCCGGTGTACCGCTCAGCATCTGCTGCCACACCGCCATGCCCTGCGACCACATGTCCGCCTGCGCCTGCGCAAGCTTCGCGGGATCGACGAACTGCTCCATGCCCGGCCAGCGGATCGCAGGCATTGCTACGGGGGCGGCGGGCGCCGCCGCAGCCGCCTCACTCATTTGCGCGGAAAGATGCTCCAGCATCATCTGCTGGGCGCGGCCCATCACCGATGTCCAATGCTGCATTTCTTCCAGCGTCGGAAAAGCGGCCGTCATGCCCGCGTCCGCTTTGCGCTCGTCCTGGTCCGCCATCGCATCCTCTTCTCTTGGCTCGGGCTTCGAACGGCCCGATGCGGCTTTCGGCTCCCTAGCGATCGGGGTCCGCTATGATCTTTGCCGCTTCGACCAATAGCATGATCGCCTGCGGGATCGGCAATCCGCCGCCGCATTGCTTGTTGGGCCCAACCGGCGTGCAGCGGTTGTGATCGACCGGACCCATCGTGTCGGTAGTGGTGCTCATGCCCGCAACGCGTGCGCCCTCCACCGGCTCGACCGGCAGCGGCAGGCGGGGCGACCGGCGCTCGTCCTTGCGCGCGCACACGACGATGTCGTCGCCGCTGCCTTGCGGGCAATCCAGCTCGGCGATCGTCGGGAAGAGCGCGCGATACTTACCCTCGACCGCGCTCTCCTGCGCCGATCCGGCGGCGGGGAGGATCAGCAGCGCGGTGGCGAGCGTCATTCTCGACAATGCCATGCCCCTCGCGTAATCGCCCTCGCAAGCGTCTTGGAATGAACAGGGATCACGAAAAAATGGTGAAGGCAAGCCAGGTGCTCGATCGCGTGCTGGTGCTCGAAATGGTGCGCGTCACCGAGGCGGCGGCGGTCGCGGCGTCGCGGCTGATCGGCCGCGGCGACGAGAAAGCGGCGGACGCGGCTGCGGTCGAGGCGATGCGGGCCGCGCTCAACACGCTGGCGATGGACGGCACCGTGGTGATCGGCGAGGGCGAGCGCGACGAGGCGCCGATGCTCTATATCGGCGAGAAGGTCGGCAGCGCGCAGGGCAATGCGCCGGCGATCGACATTGCGCTCGATCCGCTCGAAGGCACCACGATCACTGCCAAGGCCGGCCCCAATGCGCTGGCGGTGCTGGCGATCGCCGAGAAGGGCTGCCTCCTTAACGCACCTGACGTCTATATGGACAAGCTTGCGATCGGCCCCGGCTACCCCGAAGGCACGATCGATCTCGCCAAGAGCCCGGCGGAGAATGTCCGCGCGATCGCCGCGGCGAAGGGCGTCGAGCCTTCCGACATCATCGCCTGCGTGCTCGACCGGCCGCGCCACGCGTCGATCATTGCGGAGCTGCGCGCGCTCGGCTGCGGCATCCACCTCATCCCCGACGGCGACGTCGCGGGGGTGATCGCGGTGACCGATCCCGACACGACGATCGACGTCTACATGGGGCAGGGCGGCGCGCCGGAGGGCGTGCTCGCCGCGGCCGCGCTGCGCTGCGTCGGCGGCCAGTTCCAGGGCCGCCTCGTCTTCCGCAACGACGACGAGCGCAGCCGCGCCGCCAAATGGGGCGTCGAGAATCTGGACCGCATCTATCACCTTGAGGATCTCGCGCAGGGCGACGTCATCTTCGCAGCAACCGGCGTCACCGACGGATCGCTGCTCGAGGGCGTCAAGCGCCGCAAGCATTGCGTCACCACCGAAAGCGTCGTGATGCGCGCCAGCACCGGCACCGTCCGCTGGGTCAAGGGCGAGCACCGCAAGACGCCGGGCGGGTGCGATTGATCCTGTTCCCCTCCCCTTGATGGGGAGGGGTGGTGGGTGGCGTCTCCGAAAATGGCGCTTTAATCTCCACCGCCACCCCCACCCATGATCAGGTTTGGATTGCCCCGCAATCCAAAGCCATGTCCGGGGGACATGGCGACCTGATCATCTCCCCCATCAAGGGGGAGGGCTTCCGGACCAAGCAGACCGAGACTAACCTTCTTCTCGTGACCACCCCCTCCGATCCCCCGCCCGTCTGCGGCGTCTCGCAGTCGATCCTCGGCCAGCCATGGCGCTGGCGGGCACTGGCCGGGGAGGGGCTCGACGCGGGCTTCCGGCCCGACGATCTCACCGATCAGCTCCTCCTCGCCCGTGGCGTCGCCCGCGCCGATCTGGAACAGCACCGCGCGCCGACGATCCGCGGTTTCATGCCCGATCCCTCGCTGTTCCGCGACATGGATGCCGCCGCCGAGCGGCTCGCCGATGCCCTCGCGGCCGGCGAGCGGATCACGATCTTCGGCGATTACGACGTCGATGGCGCGACCTCGGCGGCGCTGCTCGTCCGCCTGCTCCGCCAGCTCGGCGCCGACCCTTCGGTCTACATCCCGGACCGGCTGATGGAGGGCTATGGCCCGTCCGGCGAAGCTCTGGTCCGGCTGGCGGAAGAGGGCGCCCAGCTCATCGTCACCGTCGATTGCGGCGCGCAGGCGTTCGAGGCGCTCGAGATGGCGAAAGGCGCCGGCGTCGACGTCGTCGTCGTCGATCATCACAAATGCGCTGCCGCGCTCCCGGTGGCGCGCGCGCTGGTCAATCCCAACCGATTGGACGAGGCGAGCGAGGCGGCATCCCACGGCCATCTCGCCGCGGTGGGCGTCTGCTTCCTCCTCGGCGCGGCGCTGATCCGCACCCTCCGCGCCCGCGGCTTCTTCGCGGGGTGCGAGGAGCCGAAGCTGATCGAGCTGCTCGATCTCGTCGCGCTCGGCACCGTTGCCGATGTCGCGCAGTTGAAGGGCCTCAACCGCGCCTTCGTGGCGCAGGGGCTGAAGGTGATGGCGGGGCGCCGCAACACCGGCCTCGCCGCGCTTGCCGAGGTCGCACGGCTGACCAAGCCGCCCGCGTGCCACGATCTCGGCTTCGCGCTCGGCCCGCGGATCAATGCCGGCGGGCGCGTCGGCCGCTCCGATCTCGGCGTCCGCCTGCTCACCACCGACGATCCTGTCGAGGCGCGATCGCTTGCCGAGGAGCTCGATCGCCACAATGAGGAGCGCCGCGCGATCGAGGCGGCGGTCTCCGAGGCCGCCGATGCGCTCGCGGCCGCGCAGGACAATCGCGCCGTCGCGATCGTGTCGGGCGAGGGCTGGCACCCCGGCGTGATCGGCATCGTCGCCGGGCGGCTCAAGGAGAAGTTGGGGCGGCCCGCGATCGTGGTCGCGCTGGACGGGGGCACCGGTAAGGGGTCGGGCCGGTCGATCACCGGTGTCGATCTTGGCGCAGCTGTGCTGGCTGCCAAGGACAGCGGGCTGCTCGTCGCGGGCGGCGGCCATGCAATGGCGGCGGGGCTGACCGTCGACGCCGGCCGTATCGACGCGCTCGCCGATTTTCTGGAGGAGCGGCTCGCCGCCGATGTGGCGCGCGCGCGCCAGGGACGGTCGCTTACCATCGACGCGCTGCTCGCGCCCGGGGGCGTGACGCCCGACCTCTGTGATGCGCTGGAAGCAGGCGGGCCGTATGGCGCCGGCTGGCCGAGCCCGCGCGTCGCTGCCGGGCCGGTGCGGATCGTCAAGGCCGATGTCGTCGGCAACGGCCACCTGCGCCTCATCGTCGCGGGCGACGACGGGCGGCGGCTGAAGGCGATCGGCTTTCGTATGGCCGACGGTCCGCTCGGCCAGGCGCTGCTCGCGGCGCCGTCCTATCGCAGCCTGTGGATCGCCGGGCGCGTCAAGCGCGACGACTGGGGAGACCGCCCGCAGGCCGAGCTCCACCTCGACGACGCCGCCTTTGCCGATGCTTGACCCGCGCCGCCGCCTCGCCTAACCGGCGCCTGCCCACGGCGACGTGGCCCCTTCGTCTAGCGGTTAGGACGCGGCCCTTTCACGGCTGAAACACGGGTTCGATTCCCGTAGGGGTCACCACATCGAACGGCTCCCCAACTGTTCGTTTATGCGGATGACATTACCGCTGGCGGATTCTAAGGAGGCGCAGTGCATCAGGCGCGCGCCTTGATCCGGAACCGCCCATGGCTGGTCGCCCTAATTCTGGCGGCGGCGCTGGCGCTGCGCGTGCTCGTTCCAGGCGGTTACATGCCCACCGTGAAGAGCGGCACTATCATCGTCACGATATGTACCGGCTCGCCGGATGGTCGCAAGACGATGGAAATGACGATCCCCGGTTTGGAGCATAAGGCCGGGAGCGCCGCCGAAGGCAAATGCGCCTATGCGGATCTGGCGCAGGCGCTGACGGGCAGTGCGGACCCGGTGCTTCTTGCGGCGGCGATCGCCTTCATCCTCGCGCTTGCGTTGATCCGCGCGCCGCTGCCGCCGATCCTGCCGGCGCCGCACCTCCGGCCACCCTTGCGCGGACCACCCGCCCGCCGCTGACGCTCGCGCGGCGACGGACAATCGCAGTTCCTCGCCGCTGAACGTCGCGTGGCTCGCCGCCGCGCGCTCCTCGCCCTGCGCGCTGCGCGGCGAGACAGGGGCTCGACATGCAAGATGGATTTTCCGCCGGCGCGCTGACTAGCGCGCACGGTGGCCGGCTTCCGGTCCAGCGGCGCAACGCCGTCGGCCTGGCTAGCCAAAAGCGCGTCGCCGCGCGGTGGCGGCGCGCGAACGACGGAACGCGGGCATGAGGCGCGCGCGGAGCTTCGTGCGCGCCGTGCATCTCTGGCTGGGCCTCGTGGTGGGCGCGCTGTTCGCGCTGCTCGGGCTGACCGGCGCTGCGCTCGTCTTCTACATCGAGATCGATGGCGCGCTTCACCCCGCGGCGAGCGCGCCCGTGCCGGGGGCGGGACCGGGCTGGTCGTCGCCGGTTTGGGACCATGCCCTGAAGACGGCGCGTTCGCGTTGGCCCGATCCCCATGGAAGCTGGTCGTTCGAAGCAACCGGGCAGGGAGGGCCGATCCCGGCGCGCTACTATCCGCCCGCGGACCATGCCGGCCACTCGCACCATGACTTGCGCGAGACGGTCTGGTTCTCAGCCGATGGCGGCCGCGTTCTTCGAGCCGAGCCCTGGGGCGAGTACGCCATGAGCTGGCTGTACGAACTCCACGCCAACCTAAAGGCGGACGCGCTGGGCCGGCAGATCGCTGGCTGGTCGGGCTTTGCCGTCATTCTGCTTTTGGCATCGGGCATCGTCGCCTGGTGGCCGCGCGGGGGCTGGCGCAAGGCGCTTGCCTTCAAGCGCCGTGCGGTGCCGCTCCGCCGCCTGCACGACGTCCACAAGCTCGCCGGCCTGTCGAGCGCGATACCGCTCGCGCTGCTCGCAATGACCGGCGCACTGCTGGCCATGCCGGGCGTGCGCGCCGTGCTTCTCGCGCCGGCCGCGGTGCCTGATCCGCGCTCGCACAGGGCATCGGGGACGCAGGTGCCGGTGGCGGCGGCGCTCGCTGCCGCGCATCGCGCGCTTCCGGAAGCGCGCCTGTCCTTCATCGATGTTCTGGGCGCCGGGGACGGCGTGTTCCGGATGCGCGTGCAGGTGCCGGGCGATCCGCACCGCCGCTTCCCCGGCAGCTTCGTCTTCGTAGACCAATATTCGGCGCGCGTCCTCGCCATCCACGACATCCGGACCGCCGGCGGTGGGACGATGGTGTCGGCGTGGGTGCGCGGCCTCCACGACGGATCGGCCGGCGGCACCGTGGGCCGCATCCTCGCAATCGTCGCCGGGCTCGCGCCCGCAGCGCTCCTCCTCACCGGCCTCTTGCACTGGAGGCGCCGCCGCGCCGCCCGCGCCCGGCCAGCCACCATCACCGACAATGCAACAGGGAGACTATCATGAAAACCTCGCTCATCGCGGTTGCGGCCTGCTTTGCCGCCACGCCCGCATTTGCCGAAACCGCCGATGACGGCGCCGATCTCGGCCGCATCGTCGTCACCGGCCAGCGCCAGCTCGAAGCCGAACCGGAGGTGGCCGGGCGGCTCGGCCTCAGCAATCGCGAGACGCCGGCGATCGTCGATGTCGTGACGCAGGCCGATTTCCAGAACCAGGGACTCCGCACCATCATCGAGGCGATGAACGCCGCGCCGGGTGTCGCGTCGGGCAATTTGCCGGGATCGATCGGCTCGGTCTCGATGCGCGGCTTCCACCGCGCGGTGAACTATCTCTACGACGGCGTGCGGATGGCCAATTCGGACGTCGGGCTGCGCAACTGGGATGCGTGGATGTTCGAGCGCATCGAGGTGATCAAGGGCCCCGCGTCGGTCACCTCGGGGGAAGGAGCGCTCGCTGGCGCTATCAATTTCGTGCCGCGCCGGCCGATCCTCGGCGCGGTCGGCGGCGAGGCGCTCGCGAGCTACGGCAGCTTTGGCACCGCACGCCTGGCCGGCGATCTCAACGTCCCGCTTGGCGAGACGGTCGCGGCGCGCGGCGATATCGCCTTCTCCCGGTCCTCCGGCTGGATCGACGATACCGACAGCCGCACGACCGCGGCGTCCGGATCACTGCTTTGGCAGCCCAGCGCGCGGCTAAAGCTCTCCCTCTCGGCCGACTATTTCGAGGATGATTTCGACACCCAATATTATGGCACGCCGGTCGTCTCACGCGCGGTCGCGCGCCGCCCGTCCTCCGCAGTGTCGGGTAGCGCCGGGCTGGTTCTCGATCGCGCGATGCGTCGGCTGAACTTCAACGTGGCCGACGGGGACGACAATTCGGACACGTTGTGGCTGCGCGCGCGCGGCGAATATGCGCTGAGCGATACGCTGACGCTGGTCAGCGACAGCAGCTATTACGACAGCTACCGCTATTATCGCGACGCGGACGAATATACGTTCAACGCGGCGACGGGGCTGATCGGGCGCGGCGCGACGCTGATAACCCATGATCATCAATTCTGGAGCCAGCGCCTCCACCTGGCTTTCGACGGCCACGTCGCGGGCCTGCGCAACCGCTTCGCGATCGGAGTCGAGATCGGCGAGACCGATTTCTTCACCGAACGCCGCTTTGGGGCCGCGGCGGCGGCCGATCCGTTTGCGCCCGTCCGCGGCCTGTTTCCTGCCGATACGCCCGCCAATTTCGCGACGCGGCAGGATGTGACCGCCGATGTCGGACAGCGCGCCATCTTTGCCGAAAATGCGCTCAACGTGACCGCGGATTGGCTGGTGGTCGCCGGGCTGCGATACGACGCCATCGATCTCGATCGCAAGGTGGCCGACGTGACGAGCGGCGCGGTGCAGCGCTATGGGCAGGATTATGATCCGCTCTCGTGGCGTGTCGGCACCGTCTATAGCCTGACCCCGCGCACCCAGCTCTTCGCGCAATATAATCGTGCCGTCACGCCGATCAGCGGTTTGCTGTTCCTGAGCGCGTCCAACGCGGAATTAGATCTGACCAGGGGCCGCTCCTACGAAGCCGGCGTGAAAACTTCGCTTGCCGGGAGCGGGGTGGAACTCACCGCCTCGCTGTTCGACATTCGTCAGGACGACATCCTGACCCGCGATCCGATCAATCCCGCGATCACCGTCCAGGGTGGGACGCTCCGCTCGCGCGGGGTGGAGGCGGCATTGAACCTGCCCGTCTCGCCGGAGCTCAATGTCGCGCTGAGCGGAACCTTGCTGGATGCCGAATATCTGGAGCTGGTCGAGGCAGGCGGCGCGGACCGATCGGGCAATCGGCCCCCCAACGTGCCCGAACGGCTCGCCGATTTCGTCGTCACCTACGCGCCCCAGGCGCTGCCGATCAGCCTGACGGGAAGCGTGCGACACAGCGGCAGCTTCTACACGTCGAACGCCAACAACGTGCGGATCAACGGCTTCACCACGGTGGATGCCGCCATTGCCTGGCGCGCGCCCTTCGGCACGCTGACCCTGCGCTGCCGCAACCTCACCGACGCGTTCTACGCCGATTGGTCCGGTTATGCCTCCGGGTTGGTGTTCGTCGGCGCGCCGCGCAGCTTCGAGCTGTCGCTGTCGCGGAGGTTCTGATCGCGGGCCGGGCGTAGGCCGCCGCGCCTAGGCCAAAGAAAAGGCCGCCGGCATCGCTGCCGGCGGCCTTCGATCCTTCCGCCGAGGCGGAAAGGCTTAGTTGGAGTTCGCGTTGATCGCGTCGGCCTTGTTCTCGCCTTCCTCGCGGACGGCGTCGGCCTGGTTCTCGAGCGCATCGGCCTGGTTCTCGAGAGCATTCTCGGTCGCGCCGGTGGCGTTGTCCGCCTGCTCATCGAGGACGTCGGCCTGGTTCTCCAGCGCATCCGCCTGATTCTCGGCCGCGTCCTCGACCTTCTCGGCGGCCGGGCTGTTGCAGGCCGCCACCATGGCGAAAGCCGACAGCGCGATCACGTTGGACATGAATTTCATCTAGGTGCTCCCCTGGTTAGAGAAGCGTAATAATCATCGTTTCCGGAGTTGGTTCCAGAAAATTCGACGAAACGAAGCACGCCCGATCGCGCCCGTAACGAACGGCGGACGTTAAAGCCTTGGCCGGCCTTGCATTTCGGCTGATATGCACCCGCCGAAAAAATATGCTTCGATAGCGCGAATGACGCATCGGCGCTGAACCGCGACTGAATGCGGTGCCCGACTCCGGATGAAGAAAAGTGGGGAGCTTCTGTTGCTCGGTGCTCCCCGTACCGCCGGTATCCGCTTCTGTTGCCCGGTGCGGCCCAACCGCGCTTTTGTCTTTGTAAGTCAGTCCGTGAGGACGTCGTTACGCAGCAATCGCGAGCGCCTCGTTATCGTTGGCACTTGTGTTATGGGCCGTTGCGGTGGTCCCATTCCGGGCGAAAGCTGCGCTTTTCAACACACGTCGATCCTGGTTCGGCCCCTCTAGCTGAGCCGCTCGGCGGCACGCGGTCCAAGCGTGCTGCCGTTCGGCTCAGTTGGTGGAGCCGCCGGGTACTGCCCCCGGGTCCGCTGCGCCTATTATACGCCGCAGTTTATCGCCATAGCCGGGCGAACCCGGCACCGACCTATATAAGTCGCCGTTCCTGAATAGGAAGTGTCTGCACGCTTCGGCTCAGACCTCGCGCCGCGCCTTCAGCTCGTCGCGGATTTCGCGCAGCAGCACGATCTCCGCCGGATCGGCCGCAGGGGCCTCCTCCTTCTTCGCGACGATGCGGTTGGCCACGCGCACGAGGAGGAAGATGATGAAGGCGACGATCAGGAAATTGACCGCGACGGTGACGAACTGGCCGTAACCCAGGAGCGGTACGCCCGCCGCCTTCAGCGCGGCGTAGCTGGTGGTCGATCCGGTATAGCCCTCGGGGATCGATCCCAGCCGGACGAAATAACCGGAGAAATCGAGATCGCCCGCCAGCCACCCGATCACCGGCATGATGATGTCGTCGGTCAGGCTGGTGACGATCTTGCCGAACGCCGCGCCGATAATGACCGCGACGGCGAGGTCGAGCACGTTGCCGCGCGCGATGAAGGCCTTGAACTCCTGGATCATGGAGCATCTCCCGCTGTTCGCGTGCCAGCATGGCGAAGGATGATGCGCTTGTCACGATTGCGCCGCGGACACTGCCGCCCTACCTAACGCTGCGGCCCACCCCCTTCCACGGGCCGCTGGCATGGAGATGACGATGGATCGCCGCTTCACCCTCGCCCTGATCGCCCCCGTCGCGCTGATGACGCTCTCCGGCTGCGGCATCAATTCGATCCCTACCGCCGACGAGAATGTGAAGGCGCGCTGGGCCGACGTGCAAAACCAGTATCAGCGCCGCGCCGATCTCATCCCCAATCTGGTCAACACGGTGAAGGGCTATGCGCAGCAGGAAAGCCAGGTGCTGACGCAGGTGACCGAGGCGCGCGCCAAGGCGAGCTCGATCCAGGTCAATGCCGACGATCTCAGCGATCCCGCCAAGCTCCAGCAGTTCGGCGCCGCGCAGGCGCAGCTCGGCCAGTCGCTCGGCCGGCTGCTCGCGACGGTCGAGGCCTATCCGGACCTCAAGTCCAACCAGAATTTCCTGACGCTGCAATCGCAGCTCGAGGGGACCGAGAACCGCATCACGATCGCGCGGCAGGACTATAACGCCGCGGTGCAGGCCTATAACACGCGCATCCGCACCTTCCCCGACATGATCGGCGCGAAGGTGATCTACGGCGCCGAGCCCAAGGTGCCGTTCGAGGCGACCGCCCCCAACGCCGAACAGGCGCCGACGGTGGATTTCGGCAACGGCCAGTGACGGCGGTGGCCCCTTCCAATCCTCCCCGCGCCGAAGGCTGGGGGAGGGGGACCGCGCGCAGCGCGGCGGAGGGGTATTCTGGGTCGGATGGGCCCCTCCACCATGCTTCGCATGGTCCCCCTCCCCTGCGAAAAGCAGGGGAGGATCTGGTGCGCCTGCTGCTGGTCGCTTTCGCCTTTCTCTTCGCCGCCCCCGCTTCGGCGCAGAACTTCCCCGCGTTCAGCGGCTTCGTCGTCGATGCCGCCAACGTGCTGCCACCGGAGGTCGAGGCGTCGCTGACGCAGAAGCTCGACGATCTCCAGCGCACCACCAATCACCAACTCGTCGTTGCGACGATCCCCGATCTCGAAGGGCGACCGATCGACGATTACGGCTACCAACTCGGCCGCGCCTGGGGCGTGGGGCTGAAGGATGCGAACAACGGCGCCATCCTCATCATCGCGCCCAACGATCGCGCGGTGCGGGTCGAGGTCGGTTATGGGCTCGAGCCGGTGCTGACCGACGCGTTCAGCAGTATCGTCATCAACCAGCAGATACTGCCGCGCTTCAAGGCAGGGGATCTGCCCGGCGGCATCGTCGCCGGCACCGATGCGCTGGTCGAGCAATTGTCGCTCCCCGATGCCGAGGCACAGGCGCGCGCGGCAGCGGCTGCGGCGGAATATGACAAGACGCACCGCCGGAGCGAGGGCGGCAGTTCCTGGTTCGGCCTCGTCTTCTGGGGGATCGTGATCCTGTTCGTCCTCGTGCCGATGATCTTCCGCCGCCGCTCCCGGAAAGGGCCGTGGGGCGGGCGCCGCCACGACAGCAGTTGGCCGATCGTGCTCTGGACGATCGCCGATGCGATGAGCGACGCGGCGCGCTCCAGCGGGCGCGGCGGCGGAGGCTGGGGCGGAGGCGGCAGCAGCGGCGGCTTCGGTGGCGGAGGCTGGGGCGGCGGCGGCTTCAGCGGCGGCGGCGGCGGCGGCTTCGGTGGCGGCGGCGCCTCGGGGAGCTGGTGATGCGCGTCACGCCCGACGATCATGGCAGGGTGACGGCGGCGATCGCCGCGGCCGAGCGCGAGACGGCGGGCGAGATCGTGACGATCGTGGCCCCGGCGTCCGATTCCTATCACGACGTCGCGCTCCATTATGCGGTGCTGGCGATGCTGCTGGTGCCAGCCGTCCTCGCCGCGCTCCCGCGCGGAGCGATCGACGCTGCGCTCGCGCCGTTCGCGGGCTGGAACGAGGGCGTGGCGCATGGCGCGGCGATGGCGGCACTGTTCGCTCTGCTCGCCATCGTCTTCCTGATCGTGCGCGTGATCCTCGCCTACATGCCGCTGCGCATGGCGCTGACCCCGGGCGGCACCAAGACGCGCCGCGTCCGCCGCCGCGCGCTGGCGCTGTTCCGGGCGAGCGCCGAGCGCCGCACGCGCGGGCGCACCGGCATCCTCGTCTATCTGTCGATGCTGGAGCATCGCGCCGAGATCGTCGCCGACGAGGCGATCCATTCGAAGGTCGAGCCTGGCGTCTGGGGCGATGCGATGGCGGCGCTCATCGCCGAGGTGAAGGCGGGTCGGCCGGGCGAGGGCATGGCCGCGGCGGTCACCGCGATCGGCGCCGTGCTCGCCGCGCATCTGCCGCGCGAGGCGGGCGATACCAACGAACTGCCCGATCGGTTGATCGAATTGTGACGCCCGACGCCGACAGGCCCGAAGAGCTGATGTGGGAGGGCCGCTTCATCGCCGCCAAGCGGCGCGGGCGCTGGGAATATGTCGGCCGCACCCGCGGCATCCGCGCCGCCGTGATCGTCGCGGTGGATGCGGGCGACGTGCTGCTCGTCGAGCAATATCGCGTGCCGCTCGGCCGCAACTGTATCGAGCTTCCCGCCGGCCTCGTCGGCGATGATCGCGAAGGCGAGCCGGCCGAGCAAGCCGCGCGCCGCGAGCTGGAGGAGGAAACCGGCTATCGCGCCGGGCGGATCGAGACGATCGGCGAATTCGCCTCCTCGCCCGGCATGGTCTCGGAGACCTTCACCCTCCTCACGGCGCACGATCTGGAGAAAGTGGGCGAGGGCGGCGGCGTGAACGGCGAAGGCATCATCGTCCACCGCGTCCCGCTGACGGAGGTAGGGGCATTTCTCGATGCCAAGCGCCGGGAAGGCGCAGCCGTGGATGCAAAGCTGCTGATGCTGATGGCGGGCAGTGTTCTCGCCACCTCACCGCTCAACCTGTCATGCTGAACTTGTTTCAGCATCCATGCCGGGGACGATCGCGACCCTCTCCAAGATGGACCCTGAAACAAGTTCAGGGTGACGGCAGGCACGCTTACCGAAAATTGTCCGCGTAGCTCTGCAGGCGCAGCTTCTTGGGCGCCGGGGGCACGAAATGCACCTCCACCCCCTTCTTCGCAGCATAGGCCTTCGCGGCTTCCAGCGTCGGGAAGCGCAGTCGCACCTGCGTCTGGGTGTCGGAGCCGCCGGCCCAGCCGGTCAGCGGATCGGGACGCTTGGCGGAGTGCGATTCGAACTCCAGTACCCATTCGTCGGCCCGCGCGCGGCCCGATTGCATCGCATTCTTCGAGCGCTGGTAGATGCGCGCCGCCATGTCGCCTGCCCCTGAAATTGGTCTGCAGAACCTATAGCGCCAAAACCGGCTCTGTGAACTAGCGCGACGAAGCCTTCTTGGTGCGCAACGTCGGATCGGCGCGGGCGGGATCGTCGGGCCAGGGATGCTTGGGGTAGCGGCCGCGCATCTCCTTGGCGACCGCGGTCCAGCTTCCCGCCCAGAAGCCGGGCAGGTCGCGCGTCGTCTGGATCGGGCGTCCCGCGGGCGAGGTGAGGAGCAGGAGCAGTGGCACCCGGCCGCCCGCGACCGCGGGATGATCGGTGAGGCCGAACAGCGCCTGC
The DNA here is from genome assembly GCF_900177405.1 of Allosphingosinicella indica. Lineage (NCBI taxonomy): Bacteria > Pseudomonadati > Pseudomonadota > Alphaproteobacteria > Sphingomonadales > Sphingomicrobiaceae > Allosphingosinicella > Allosphingosinicella indica. The sequence continues at coordinate 1,627,995 of NZ_LT840185.1, forward strand.
ACGCGAACGGTGACGGCGGGGCCGCCCTCCGCCGCATAATCGATCGCGTGCGCGCTTCCGGCGGGTGTGGTGAACTGCTCGGGCGCCAGCCGGTCGATCGCCTTGCGCCCCTCCCAGCCTATCAGCGCATCCAGCGTCCCCGACAGCGCGCCGGGGTCGATCTCGCTCAGCCTGCGACGCCCCGCCGCGAGCAGCGGCAGCCATTCGTCGAGCGTTGCGAGCAGCGCCGCGTCCGACAGATCGGCGATCGCCGGATCGTAAGAGCGGGCGAAGGCGCCGCGGGTGCGGAGCGAGCGTGCATTGGCACTCCACGGCAGGCGGTCAAGGCCGTGGGCGCGGACGCCTTCGACCAACGCGGCGGTCACCGCTTCCGGATCGGGGCGGCTGTCCTGTCCGCCCAACAGCAGGATCGCGCCCAGCCGACGCCCGCGCGCCGCGGTGACGCCCCCGGTGGCGGGATCGAATGTGACCGACGCGCCGGTCGCGATCCGATCGGCGAACAGCGCTTCGACCGTGGCCTCGTCGATCGCAGCGGCGGAGAGGATGCGTGCCCCGGCCGCGGTGCCGCTGACCTCGGCCACCGCCAGCCAAGTCTCGCGCGCCAGCGGCGACAGCGGATCGAGCCGGAACCCGCGCCCGCCCGCCGAAAGCCAGTCCGCCCCATCGCCGCCCCGCCGCTTGGCAACGCGATCGGGAAAGGCGAGCGCGACCAGCTCCCCGGCACCCCCTTCCCTGCCAAGGGAGGGGCCGGGGGTGGGTGACGAGCGAAGCGAGCCTTGGGGAGAGGACGCCAGCGCTGCCCAGCGCCGCGCCAAACCCCGCGCCGCTTCCGCCCGCCGCCCGCGCTCGCTCCGCCAGCGCCGGAGCCGCAAGTCCAGATCGACATCGCTGCCGCCGAGCCCGCGCTCGGAAAGCAGCACCGCCACCTCCGCCCCCTCGCGCGCGCGGCCGAGCGTCTCGGCCTCGATCAGCATGTGCGCGAGCCGCGGCGGCAGCGGCAGAGCCGCGATGCGGCGGCCATGCGGCGTCGGGCGTCCGTCTTCGCCGATCGCGCCCAGCGCTGTCAGCCGGCGCCGCGCTTCCGAGACGGCGGCGTCGGGCGGCGGATCGATCCAGGCCAGATCGCGCGGATCGGCGACGCCCCAGATCGCAGCATCGAGCGTCAGCGCGGAGAGGTCGGCCTCCAATATCTCGGGCGAGTCGAAGCGCGGCAGGCCAGCGGTCGCCGCTTCCTCCCACAGGCGATAGACGATGCCCGGCCCCTGCCGCCCTGCGCGGCCCGCGCGCTGGGTCACGGCGGCCTGGCTCGCACGCTCGGTGACGAGCCGGGTGACGCCCGCCGCACGATCGTATCGCGGGCGCCGCGCGAGGCCCGAATCCACCACGATCCGCACTCCGTCGATGGTGAGGCTGGTCTCCGCGATCGATGTCGCGAGCACGACCTTTCGCCCGGCTGACGGCGCGATCGCGGCGCGCTGCGCGGCGGGGTCGAGGCTGCCGTGCAGCCGGTGGAGCGCGATGCCCGGCGGCAGCGGCTCCAACCGCTCGGCGGTGCGCTCGATCTCGGCGACGCCGGGCAGGAAGGCGAGCAGGCTGCCTTCCGTTTCGCCCAGCGCGCGGCGGATCGCGGCGGCCATCGCATCCTCGATCCGCGCCTCAGCGCGTCGGCCGATATGATGCAGCGTAATCGGATGGCTGCGGCCCGCGCTTTCTATCACTGGCGAGCCGCCCATCAGCGCGGCGAAGCGCGCGCCGTCGAGCGTCGCCGACATCGCGATCAGCCGCAGATCGGGCCGCAGCGCCACCTGCGCGTCGAGCGCCAGCGCAAGGCCGAAATCGCTGTCGAGGCCGCGCTCGTGCACCTCGTCGAACAGCACGGCGGAGACGCCCGCCAGCTCGGGGTCCGCCTGGATGCGGTTGCGGAATATGCCTTCGGTCAGCACCGTGATCCGCGTCGAGGCGGATCGCTTGCTGTCGAGCCGCGTCGCATAGCCGATCGTGCCGCCAGGCTTCTCGCCCGCCAGCTCCGCCATCCGCTCCGCCGCCGCGCGCGCCGCGAGGCGGCGCGGGGAGAGGAGCAGGATCTCGCCCCCGCACCACGGCTCGGCGAGCAGCGCGGGCGCCACGGCCGTCGTCTTGCCCGCTCCGGGCGGCGCGACCAGCACGGCGTTGGACCCGCCGCGCAGCGCCGCGAGCAGCTCCGGCAGGACGGCGTGGATCGGCAGCGTCACGCGTCGATCGGGATATGCCCCGGCTGCGCGGCGACGCGGTCCAGCCAGGAGCGAACGTTGGGCCAGCGCGCGAGATCGAACCCGCCTTCGTCCGCGACATGAGTGTAGGCATAGAGCGCGATGTCGGCGAGGCTCAGCGCTTCGCCCACGAAGAAGGTGCGATCTTCGAGATGCTTGTCCAGCAGGTCGAGCGCCGCCTCGCCCGCCGCCCGCTTGGTGTCGATCTGCGCCTTCTGCGCGGCGCTCAGATTTTCCTCGCCGACGAAGGCAATCCAGAAGCGCAAAGTCGCGATATTGGGCTCGTGATTATATTGCTCCCAGAACATCCAGTGCAGCATGTCGGCGCGCTCGAACGGATCGGTCGGGATCAGCGTCGAGCCCTCAGCAAGGTGGAAGCAGGCCGCACCGCTCTCCGGCAGGAAGCGTTCGCCGATCTGCAGCACCGGGATGCGGCCGTTGGCATTGACGCTGGCCAGAAACTCGGCCGTCCGCGTCGCCCCGCTCAGGATATCGTAGCCCCGCCGCTCCAGCGTCAGCCCGAGATGCGCGGCTGTCAGCCGGATTTTGTAGCAATTGCCCGAAGGCGCATATTCGTGAAGAATAAGCTTTTCCACGTCCGGTCTCCTGCTTTCGGTCCTTTGGCGGAAATGGCCCGCTTTCAAAACCGAAATCCCGTTTGTCTCCGGAGCCGGCTAACCATCCGCATAGTTACGTGCTTCTGCTCACGTGGTGCATGTGGCCAAGCGCCGATACGACGCAATTGGGGGCCGATATGGATCGCCGGACATTTATTGCGGGTTCGCTGGCGGCGGTCGCTGCCGGCCCGGCCAGGGCTAACCAGGCTGGCACACCGGAGGCAGCGGGCTTCTGGGCGCCACTCCAGCGGCAGGTGGGCGATCGCCTGCTAGACGTCCGATCGCCGCTTGTCGCCGCGGCGCGTGGGGACACGGATATCGGCGCGCTCATGCGGCAGCTCAAGAACCCCTATTATCTGGGCGATGAGCCGGGTCTTACCCAGACGCTCGGCTGGACTGGTGCGTGGACCAGCCAGCCGAGCCTGAAGGCCGTTGCTGCCCGATCGGTCGAGGACGTGAGCGCCGCCGTGCGCTTTGCGCGGGACTCCAAGGTGCCGTTGGTCGTCAAAGGTGGCGGGCACAGCTATTTCGGCAATTCCAATCGCGCGGGATCGCTGCTCGTCTGGACCCGTCGGCTTCGCGACGTGCAGTTGCACGATGCGTTCAAGGGTGCGGCATGGCCTGCGGACGCTCCGCCGGTGCCGGCCATCTCGGTCGGCGCGGGCTGCATCTGGGGAGAGGTCTATCGCGCGGCCGCGCGGCAGGGCCGATACGTCCAGGGCGGCGGCTGCCTGACGGTCGGCGTCACCGGGTTCACCCTTGGCGGCGGCTTCGGCTCCTTCTCGAAACAATTCGGCACCGGGGCAGCGAATTTGATCGAGGCCGAGATCGTCACCGCGGACGGCTCACCCCTCGTCGTCAACGCGCATTCGCATCCCGATCTCTTTTATGCGTTGCGCGGCGGTGGCGGCGGCACCTTCGGCATCGCCACGCGGCTGACCATGAAGACGCATGATCTTCCCGAGCGGTTCGGCGCTGCGATCTTCGACGTCGCCGCTGCCGATGATGCCGCGTGGCGCACGCTGGTAGGGCGCGTCGTGGATTTCTACGCGGAAGACCTGTTCAACTCCCATTGGGGCGAACAGATTCGGTTCAACCGCGGGCGACGCCTCAGCGTGTCGATGGTCTGCCACGGCTTGGACGAAGCGAGGATCAGGCAAGTGTGGGAGCCGTTCCTTGGGTTCCTGCGGTCCCGGCCCGCTGACTATGCGCTCAAGGCGGAGCCCATGATCGTCGAAATTCCAGGCCGCAGCTTCTGGGACCCGGAATTTCTGCGGAGCGTACCCGGCATCGTCCTGGGCGACGACCGGCCGGGCGCCCCGAAGGAGAATATCTTCTGGGCCGGCAATCTCGGCGAGGCTGGACAGACGCTCCACGCCTATCAGTCCGCCTGGCTCCCGGCAGACCTGCTCGCCCCGGCGCGCCGCGGGGCGCTGGTCGATGCGCTGATCGCGGGAGCCGGAGAATGGAGCGTGACACTGCACATGAACAAGGGTCTGGCTGGGGGAACGGCGGACGCACTCGGCGCGACACGCGAAACCGCGACGAATCCTGCCGTCCTCGACGCCTTCGCATTGCTCATCTGCGCGGCGGACGGTCCCCCGGTCTGGCCGGGCATAGAGGGCCATGCCCCCGACACCGCGTTAGCACGGAAGGAGGCGGAGCGGGTTGCAAGCGCAATGGCGCCGTTCCGGACGCTTGTCCCCAATGCCGGCGCCTATATGTCGGAGGCGGACTATTTTCAGCCCGACTGGCAGCAGGCCTATTGGGGCAGCAATTATCCGCGACTCGCAGCGGTCAAGCGCCGCTACGACCCCGGCAACCTCTTTCGCGGCCATCATTGCGTCGCGCCCGCATAATGCGGATGCAACTCCTCAGCCGGCAGATTCCATGGTCAGCACGATCTTGCCGACATGTTCGCTGCTTTCCATCCGCGCATGCGCTTTGGCGGCGTCGGCGAGAGGGAAGGTGGAATCGATCACCGGCTTCAATTCGCCCGCCTCGACATGCGGCCAGACGGTGCGGTGGAGCTCCTCAGCCACCAGCGTCTTGAACTCCACCGATCGCGGGCGGAGCGTCGATCCGGTGAGGGTCAGGCGGCGGACCATCAGATCGAATATCGCGATCTCCGCCTTGGCGCCGCGCTGCATAGCGATCGAGACGTGGCGTCCCTCGATGGCGAGGCACTGGAGGTTGCGCGGCAGATAATCGCCGCCGATCATGTCGAGCACAACCGCGACGCCCGCACCGCCGGTGATGCGCTCAACCTCGGCGACGAAATCCTGAGTGTTGTAGTCGATGGCATGCGCCGCGCCGATCTCCAGCGCCCGCGCGCACTTTGCGGCGGAGCCGGCGGTAACGATCACTTTGAGGTCGAACAGCGTGCCGAGCTGGATCGCCATCGTCCCGATCCCGCTGGTGCCGCCGTGAACCAGCACCGTGTCGCCGGGAGCCGCATAGCCGCGCTCGAACAGATTGACCCAGACGGTGAAGAGGGTTTCCGGCAGCGCCGCGGCCTCGACCATCGTCAGCGCGTCGGGGACCGGCAGGCACTGGCCAGCGGGCGCGGCGCAATATTCGGCATAGCCGCCGCCCGCGACCAGCGCGCATACACGCGTTCCCAGCAGCGCTTCCTCGGCGCCGTCGCCGAGCGTGACGACTGTTCCCGCAACCTCCAGTCCGGGCCACGCCGCCGCACCGGGCGGGGAGGGGTAGAGGCCCTTGCGCTGCATCACGTCGGGCCGGTTGACGCCCGCCGCAGCGACCTGAATCAGCACTTCGCCCGCGCCGGGCTTCGGCACCGGCCGCTCGAACGGCTTGAGCACCTCCGGCCCCCCGGGCGCCTCGAAATCGATCGCGGTCATCGTCTGAGGGATAGTGGTCATCGCGCAACGCTCCCCGGCCGGCTTCGCATCCGCCCGCCGCGCTTGTTGACTTGGCCGCGCCCGGGGGTCAACTTTCGCCCATGGATCTCGACGATCTCTTTCCGGGCAAGCCGGAAGATCCGCTGACGCTGCTCCAGCGCCAGGATCTCGATCCGCTGTCCGTCGACGAGCTCACCGCGCGCATCGCCGCGCTGGAGGCCGAAATCGCTCGCATCAAAGCGAAAATTACCGCCGCCGTTAACCATCGCGCAAGCGCCGACGCTCTATTCCGAAAGTGATGGAACGCCGGGACTTGCCTGTGCCGCTCAGCGCCTTTCCCGCCGTCCGCTTGATGATCGTGCGACGAGGCACGACATTAAGGGCAAGCCGCCCGTAGCGCGACGCTCGCGGGCCACCAGGAGTTTGAAATGCCGTCATTTGCCCGCGAACTCGAACAGACGCTGCACGGCGCGCTCGCCGAAGCGAGCAACCGCCACCACGAATATGCGACGCTCGAGCATCTGCTGATCGCCCTTATCGACGATGCCCATGCCTCCAAGGTGATGCAGGCTTGCGGCGTCGACACCGGCGAGCTGAAGGCTGCAGTGAAGAATTATCTCGATACCGAGCTCGAGGCGCTGAAGGTCGATGCCGGGACCGATCCCTCGCCGACCAGCGGCTTCCAGCGCGTCGTCCAGCGCGCGATCCTCCACGTCCAGTCCTCGGGCCGCGACGAGGTGACCGGCGCCAACGTGCTCGTCGCGCTGTTCTCCGAGCGCGAAAGCTATGCCGTCTATTTCCTCCAGCAGCAGGATATGAGCCGCCTCGATGCGGTGAGCTACATCAGCCACGGCGTCGGCAAGGGCGAGGTCTCTTCGGACGCGCCCGAAGTGAAGGGCGCCGAGGAGCCCAAGGCCGACGAGGGCAAGAAGAAGAGCGAGAGCGCGCTCAAACAGTTCACGATCAACCTGAACGAGAAGGCGCAGGACGGCCGCGTCGATCCGCTGATCGGCCGCGGGCCGGAGGTCGATCGCACGGTGCAGATCCTCTGCCGCCGCTCGAAGAACAACCCGCTCTACGTCGGCGATCCCGGCGTCGGCAAGACCGCCATCGCCGAGGGCCTCGCGCGCAAGATCGTTGAGGGCGACGTCCCCGATGTGCTCAAGCCCGCCGTCATCTATTCGCTCGACATGGGCGCGCTGCTGGCGGGCACCCGCTACCGCGGCGATTTCGAGGAACGGCTGAAGGCGGTCGTCAACGAGCTCGAAAAGCTTCCGCACGCGGTGCTGTTCATCGACGAGATCCACACCGTCATCGGTGCGGGCGCCACCTCGGGAGGCGCGATGGATGCGTCGAACCTGCTCAAGCCCGCGCTGTCGGGCGGCACGATCCGCTGCATCGGATCGACTACCTACAAGGAATTCCGAAACCATTTCGAGAAGGACCGGGCGCTGCTCCGGCGCTTCCAGAAGATCGACGTCAACGAGCCGACCGTCGAGGATACGATCAAGATCCTCGCCGGCCTGCGCTCGGCGTTCGAGGATCACCACAGCGTCAAATACACCCCCGACGCGATCAAGTCGGCGGTCGAGCTGTCGGCGCGCTACATCAACGACCGCAAGCTGCCCGACAAGGCGATCGACGTGATCGACGAGGTCGGCGCAATGCAGATGCTGGTGCCGCCGTCGAAGCGCAAGAAGACGATCACCACCAAGGAGATCGAGGCGGTGATCGCGACGATGGCGCGCATCCCGCCGAAGAGCGTCTCGACCGACGACAAGAAGACGCTCGAGCATCTCGATCGCGATCTGAAGCGCGTCGTGTTCGGCCAGGATGCGGCGATCTCGGTGCTCTCGTCGGCGATCAAGCTCAGCCGTGCTGGCCTGCGTGATCCCGACAAGCCGATCGGCAACTATCTCTTCTCCGGCCCGACCGGTGTCGGCAAGACAGAGGTCGCGCGCCAGCTTGCCAGCATCATGGGCATTCCGCTGCAGCGCTTCGACATGTCGGAATATATGGAGCGCCACTCGGTCAGCCGGCTGATCGGCGCGCCGCCGGGCTATGTCGGCTACGATCAGGGCGGTCTCTTGACCGATGCGGTCGATCAGCATCCGCACAGCGTGCTGCTGCTCGACGAGATCGAGAAGGCGCACCCCGATCTGTTCAACATCCTCCTGCAGGTGATGGATAACGGCAAGCTTACCGATCACCACGGCAAGACGGTCGATTTCCGCAATGTGATCCTCATCATGACCACCAATGCGGGCGCCAGCGACATGGCGCGCGAGGCGGTGGGCTTCGGTGCCATGACCCGCGAAGGCGAGGACGAGGAAGCGATCAAGCGGATGTTCACGCCGGAGTTCCGCAACCGCCTGGATGCGGTGGTGCCGTTCGGCTACCTGCCGACCGAGGTCGTGGCGCGGGTGGTCGACAAGTTCATCCTCCAGCTCGAGCTCCAGCTCGCCGACCGCAACGTCCACATCGAACTGGACGACGAGGCGCGCGCCTGGCTCACGGCACGCGGCTACGACCGGCTCTACGGCGCCCGGCCGATGGCCCGGCTGGTGCAGGAGAAGATCAAGCAGCCGCTGGCCGAGGAGTTGCTGTTCGGCAAGCTCATCCACGGCGGCGAGGTCAAGGTCCGCATCAAGGACAACGCCCCCGCCTTCGAGATCACCGGCGCGCCGCCCAAGGCCGGGCGGAAGAAGGCCAAGAAGGCGCCGCCCGAGAAAAAGCCGACCGAACAGGCGTAAGAACAAGCCCCCTCCCCCGCAGCCCGCGGCGGAGGGGCTTTTCATTGCCGAGCCCCAGGCGCAAAAGGCTGCTCCCGCACCAAGGAGAGCAAGCGATGGCCGAGCTGACCCTCTACACAAACCCCCAGTCGCGTGGGCGGATCGCTCGGTGGATGCTGGAGGAGGCGGGCGAGCCTTACGAGACGGTAATCCTCGGCTACGGCACCAGCATGAAGTCCGCCGACTATCTGGCGGTGAATCCGATGGGCAAGGTGCCCGCGATCAAACATGGAGAGACAATCGTCACCGAGGCGGCGGCGATCTGCGCCTATATGGCCGATGCTTTCCCCAATGCCGGGCTCGCGCCGCCGGTGGACCGGCGCGGCGATTATTATCGCTGGCTGTTCTTCGCCGCCGGGCCGTTGGAAGCGGCGGTTACCGCCAAGGCGTTTGGCCTGCTCGTCCCCAAGGAGAAATCCGCCGCGGCTGGTTACGGCACCTATGAGGATGTGATCTACGCACTGGAGGGTGCGGTGAAGGACCGGGAATATATTGCGGGTGACCACTTTTCCGCCGCCGACGTCTATGTCGGATCGCAGATCGGCTGGGGGCTGATGTTCGGCACGATCGAGAAGCGGCCGGCGTTCGAAGCCTATATCGCGCGGCTGCACGCCCGTCCGGCCGCCCAGCGCGCCAACGAACTGGACGATGCCGCCGTTGCGGAAGCCGAAACACAGGGAGCAAGCGCATGAACCCCGAGACCCGCGCCGCCGCCGTAGCGCTCTACGATCGCTTCACCCACGAAGGCATGGACCGCCGCGTGTTCATGGAGCGGCTGACGCGCATCGCGGGCGGCGCGGCGGCGGCCAATGCGCTGCTGCTGGCGATCGCCGCCGATCCCGCCGCGGCCGCGATCACCAAGGCGGACGATCCCCGGCTGGTGATCAAGAAGGGCTCGCTCGGGCTCAAGGGCATCGCGCTCGACGGCTATGTCGCCGCGCCGAAGGACGCCAAGGGGAAGCTCCCCGCGCTGATCGTGGTACACGAGAATCGCGGGCTCAACGCGCATATCGAGGACGTTGCGCGCCGCTTCGCACTCGAAGGCTTCTTCACCGTCGCGCCCGATTTCCTGACGCCGGCCGGCGGCACGCCCGCGGATGAGGATGCCGCCCGCGCCGCGATCGGCAAGCTCGATTACGATGCCGCTCTCGCCGCCGCGATCGCGGAGATCGACGCGCTGAAGGCGCTCGCCAGCACCAACGGCAAGGTCGGCGTCGTCGGCTATTGCTGGGGTGGCGCGTTCGTCAATCGGCTTGCCGTCGCCGCGGGCGATCGCTTGAGCGCGGGTGTCTCCTATTACGGTCCCGCGCCAGCGACATCGGAAGCAGCGAAGGTGAGCGCCCCGCTGCTGATCCAACTCGCCGGCCGCGACGCGCGGGTTAATGCGACGGCGGAGCCTTGGGCTGCGGCCTTGAAGGCGGCTGGCAAACAGGTGCAGGCGGTGACCTATCCCGACGTCGATCACGCCTTCAACAACGACACTTCGGCGGAGCGCTACAACAAGGCGGCGGCGGACAAAGCCTGGGCGGCGAGCATCGCCTTCTTCCGCCAGCATCTCGCCTAGATCGCTACGCCAGCCCCAACGAAAAAGGCCCGGCGTTTCCGCCGGGCCTTTCGCTTTCGTATCGCCTTCCGCGCTTAGTCGCGCTGGCCCATGAACTGGAGCAGGAAGGTGAACATGTTGACGAAGTCGAGATAGAGCGACAGCGCGCCCATGATCACGGTCTTGCCCATCATGTCAGTGCCCGCGACATGGAAGTACAGGCTCTTGATGCGCTGCGTGTCATAGGCGGTGAGGCCGGCGAAGATCAGCACGCCGATGGCGCTGATCGCCAGTTGCATCACGCTCGACTGGACGAAGAGGTTGATCAGCATCGCCACCAACAGGCCAACGACGCCCATGATGAGGAACGTGCCCATGCCGGACAGGTCCTTCTTGGTGGTGTAGCCGAACAGGCTGAGGCCGGCGAAGGCCGCGGCCACCGCGAAGAAGGTGGTCGCGATCGAGGTTCCGGTGAAGACCAGGAAGATCGACGCCATCGACAGGCCCATCACGGTCGCGAACGACCAGAAGAGCAGCTGCAGCGTGCCGTAGCTGATGCGGTTGATGCCAAAGCTCATCACCATGACGAACGCCAGCGGCGCAAACATGATGAGATATTTGAGGATGCCGGGGCCCATCAGAATCTGAGCTGCCATGCCGCTCTGCGCGAACAGCAATGCGACGATGCCCGTCAGCAGCACGCCCGAGGTCATGTAATTGTAGACCGACAGCATGTACGAGCGCAGGCCGGCATCGACCACGGCGCCGTCACGGCCGACGCCGGTGGCCGGCGCACCCTGCGCGGCGGTCATTCGCGGGTCAGACCAATTCGCCATTTCCGTTGCATCTCCTTTCGCGGCGGAACACCCGCCGTCCTCTCGGTAATATCGTGTGAAACGGCCGAAGGTTCAAGGAAAAGCGGGATTAACCACACTGGACCGCCGGTTTCAGGGGGTTAGGGTGCGGCCATGCACCGGCTGTTCGTCGCCATCCGCCCGCCGCGGGACATTCGCGCGCAGCTCCTGTCGATCATGGGCGGCGTATCCGGCGCGCGCTGGCAGAGCGACGATCAGCTCCACCTGACGCTCCGCTTCGTGGGTGAAGTGGACCGGCACGTCGCGGCCGATGTCGCTGCCGCTTTGGGGTCGATCCACCACCCGCGCTTCTCGATCGCGCTCGCCGGGCTCGGCAGCTTCGACAAGCGCGGCATTCGCGACAATCTGTGGGCGGGGGTGGCGCCGCACGAGCCGCTCAAGACGCTCCACAACAAGGTCGATCAGGCCGTGTCGCGCGCCGGCATCGCGCCGGACAGCCGCGCGTTCCTGCCCCACATCACACTGGCGCGGCTCAACCGCGCGAGCGGGCCGATCGACGGCTTCGCGGAGCAGAACGGCGGGCTGGCGAGCGCGCCGTTCGAGGTCGATCATTTCGCGCTCTACGAAAGCACAATGACGCCGGAGGGTGCGCATTACACGATCGCCGAGCGGTATCGATTGGATTGAGATCATGCGCTGGTCGTCACCCCGGCGCAGGCCGGGGCCCAGTCCGAGCAGAGAAACTGGATCCCGGCCTTCGCCGGGATGACGGGCAGAAGGGTCAGCAGCCCGCCGCGGTGAGCAGGCGGTCCACCATCGGCGCATAGCTGGTGCCGAACAGGCGCAGGTGCACCAGCGCGGGAAAGAGCTGGTAGAGCGGGCGCCGCATCCGCCAGCCCGGCTCCAGCGCGCCATAAGCCTCGTCGAACGCTTCGGGCGGGCTGTCGAACAGCGCCAGCATAGCCAGATCGACTTCGGCATGGCCGTGATAGCAGGCCGGATCGATGAGCGCGGCGAGCGCGCCGTCGCGCACCAATATGTTGCCGCCCCACAGATCACCGTGGAGCAGCGCGGGCGGCGGCGCGGCGGGGAGCAGATCGGGCAGGTGTCCGGCGAGACATTCGACCCGCTCGCGCCAGGGCTTGTCGAGGACGCTCGCGGTGGCGACCAGACGTTGTTCGCCCCAAAAGGCGGGCCAGTCGCTGCGCTCGCGATTGTCGAGCGCGACCGTGCCGAGCGCATAATCGACCGGCCAGCCGTAACGCTCGGCGGTGACCGCATGGAGCCGCGCCACCGCCGCGCCGACCGACGCCCAGGCGCGGGCGCTCATCACGCCGTCGTTGGCGATATGCTCGAGCAGCAGCACGCCCGCGAACTCGCCTTCGATGGCGGGGGCGGGGACGCCGGCATTGGCGATGGCGCGCAGCATCGCCGCCTCGGTGCCGGTCGCCGCGCCGCCCTTGGCGACGCTGGTGCGGCCATCGGCGCGATCGACGAGAAGGATTTCGGAGAGATCGCCGCCGCCGAGCCGGTGCAGATGCTCCTCCGGCGTAGCGGTGAGTGCGGCGACGGTGCGCGCGAAGGCGCTCATCGGCCGGTCGGATTCCTTTGAGCCGCGATCCTCTCGGCAAGTCCGGCCGCGCCAGTTGTGACGTCGGCCCAGGTCGTGTCGAACCCGGCCTCGTCGCCATAATAAGGATCGGCGACCGCCTCGCCCGCGCGGCCGGCATGATCCAGCAGCAGCGACAGCTCCGCGGTGGCGTCGGCCGGGCGGAGACGCGTCAGATTGCGCAGATTCTCGGCATCCAGCGCGACGATATGATCGAACCGCCGAAAATCGTCCGCCGTCACCTGCCGCGCGCGGAGATGCGCGATATCGACGCCGTTGCGCTTGGCGACCCCAACGGCGCGATGATCGGGCGGGTGGCCGATATGCCAGTCGCCGGTGCCCGCGCTGTCGATCTCGACATCGAGCCCGCGTCTCTCAGCCTCGCGCCGGAACGCGGCTTCGGCGAGCGGCGAGCGGCAGATATTGCCGAGGCAGACGAAAAGGACGCGGGTCACGCCACACGCCGCCCGATCAGCGCGCCCTTGCTGCCGCGCCCGTCGAAGCGGAAATCGAAGTCGGGCCACATCCGCCGCCAGCGCCGCGCGATGACCCGCTCGCCGGGCCGCGCGGCATCGTCGAGGATCACCGCGCCGCCGGGGTTGAGCCGGCCGAGCAACGTTCCGGCCGCGCCGCGGGTGAGCGGGTGGATCGTCCACGGCGGCCCGTCGACCACCAGCAGATCGATCGCATCGGGCAGCGGCTCGTGGTCGTACCAGAGGCCCGGCCAGCCGCCCGGTGCGGGGACGAGCGGCACGGCGCGGAGGTCCGCTTCCAGGCCGTGATCGGCGAGCCACCGGCCGGTCGCTTCGACGAAATCGCCATGCTGATCGAAGGCGATATGCGTGCCGCCGCCCGCCATCTGCATCGCCTTGGCGATAACGAGGGTCGAAGCCCCCGCGCCGAATTCGACCACCACCTGCGGCTTCTCGGCCAGGATGTGATCGACCAGCAAGTTGAGCAGCCCGACATCGGCCTTCCAACTGCCGAGATGCGGCAGCGCATCGTGCGGCAGGCCGATCCGGTCGAGCAGCGCATGGCGCTGGTCCTCCGTCCCGCCATAGAGGCTCTTGAGCAGGAACGGCGCCGTGATCGGCGCGAAGGTGAGCAGGCTCGCCCAGTCGCGCAGCGAGCGGCTGGGACGAAAGCCGTGCAACGCGCGCGGCAGCAGCCCGGTGGCCTCGCGCGATGTCATCCAGCCACCATATATTTTTCCGTCCTAGTCGGCGAACGGGTCTCGAACGAGGATCGTGTCCTCGCGTTCCGGGCTGGTCGAAACCAGCGCAACGGGACAGCGGATCAGCTCTTCCACTCGCCGGATATATTTGATCGCCTGGGCCGGAAGCTGCGCCCAGCTCCGCGCGCCGGCGGTCGATTGCTGCCAGCCCTCGACCGTCTCGTAGATCGGCTCGACGCGCGCCTGATCGGCGGCGTGGGCGGGGAGATGATCGAGCGTCTCGCCGTCGAGGCGATAGCCGGTGCAGATCTTCACTTCGTCCATGCCGTCGAGCACGTCGAGCTTGGTGAAGGCGATGCCGGTGACGCCCGATACCGCGCAGGACTGGCGGACGAGCACCGCATCGAACCAGCCGCAGCGCCGCTTGCGCCCGGTGACGGTGCCGAATTCATGGCCCTTCTCGCCGAGCCGCTGGCCGATGTCATTGTCCTGCTCGGTCGGGAAGGGGCCGGAGCCGACGCGGGTGGTGTAGGCCTTGACGATGCCGAGCACGAAGCCCGCCGCCGAGGGGCCGAGTCCGGTGCCGCCTGCCGCCGTCCCCGCGATGGTGTTCGACGAGGTGACGAAGGGATAGGTGCCGTGATCGACGTCGAGCAGCACGCCCTGTGCGCCTTCGAAGAGGATGCGGCGGCCGCGGGCGCGCGCGTCGTTGAGGGTCTTCCACACCGGCTTGGCGAAGGGCAGGACGATCGGCGCGATCTCGGCGAGATCGGCCATCAGCCGCTCGCGGTCGATCGGCGGCTCGCCGAAGCCGGCGCGCAGCGCGTCATGGTGTGCACACAGCCGCTCGATCTGGGGGCCGAGCGAATCGAGATGGGCAAGATCGCAGACGCGGATCGCGCGGCGACCGACCTTATCCTCATAGGCCGGGCCGATGCCGCGCCGCGTGGTGCCGATCTTGCCGGAGCCGGACGCATCCTCGCGAAGCCCGTCGAGATCGCGGTGGAACGGCAGGATCAGCGGGCAGGTCTCGGCGATGTGGAGATTGTCGGGCGTGATCGCGACGCCCTGGCCACCCAGTTTCTCGATCTCACCCTTGAGGTGCCAGGGATCGAGCACGACACCATTGCCGATCACCGACAGCGTACCGCGGACGATGCCCGAGGGGAGCAGCGAGAGCTTGTAGGTCTTGTCGCCCACCACCAGCGTGTGGCCGGCGTTGTGCCCGCCCTGGAAGCGGACGACGCAATCGGCGCGGCTCGCCAGCCAGTCGACGATCTTGCCCTTGCCCTCGTCGCCCCATTGTCCGCCGATGACGGTTACGTTCGCCACAGTGATTCCCTGGAAATTGTGCCGCGGGAGCCTCTAGGCGGGCAGCGCCCGCGCGTCCAGCGGTGCGCCTATTTCGCGAACTCCAGCGGCTCGCCGTTTTCGGCATAATGCGCGCAGACATAGTCCCAGGCTTCCTCGGCGGTCTCGACGAAGCGAAACAGCTTGAGATCGTCAGGCGCGATCGTGCCTTCCTCGACCAGCGCGTCGAAATTGACCACGCGAGTCCAGAAATCGCGGCCGAAGAACAGGATCGGCATGGGCTTCACCTTGCCGGTCTGGATGAGGGTCAGAAGCTCGAAGCTCTCGTCCATCGTCCCGAAGCCGCCGGGGAACACCGCGACGGCGCGCGCGCGGATCAGGAAATGCATCTTTCTCAATGCGAAATAGTGGAACTGGAAGCTCAGCGACGGGGTGACGTAAGGGTTGGGGAGCTGCTCGTGCGGCAGCACGATGTTGAGGCCGATCGATTCCTCGCCCTCGTCCTCGGCGCCGCGGTTGGCCGCTTCCATGATCGACGGGCCGCCGCCCGAGCAGACGACGAACTGGCGCAAGCCATCCTCGTCGGCGCCGACACGGCTGGCGAGCCGGGCGAGCTTGCGCGCCTCGTCGTAGAAATGCGATTTCGCCTTGAGGCTTTCGGCGATGCGGCGCTGCGCATCGTTGGCCGCGGTCTGGATCAGTGCATCGGCCTTGTCGGGTTCCGGAATGCGTGCCGACCCGTAGAAAACGAAGGTGGAGGCGATCTTCGCTTCGTCGAGCGCAAGCTCGGGTTTCAGCAGCTCGAGCTGGAAGCGGACGGGGCGCAAATCCTCGCGCAGCAGGAAGTCCATGTCTTGAAAGGCGAGGCGGTAGGCGGGATGCTCGGTCTGCGGGCTGGAGGTCGGCTGATTGGCGACTTCGGCTTCTTCGCGCGCGGGGGCGAAGACGCGTTCAGGGGGCTTGGGATCAGTCATGGTCGCGCTGTCTAGAGCGAGAATGTGACGCGGGAAAGCCGCGAGGGCCTCAGCGGCAATAGGGGCCGCGTCCCATGTCGAAGTGGAAATGGTCGCGGTGGAGCGCGTTCGCGTCCGGCCCCAGCGTGATGCCGAAGCGGCGGCAGCCGGCCTGGTGGACGGCGCGGAGGAAGCGGCGGACATCCTCGTCCTCGCCGTTCCACCCGGCGAGCACGGTAATGCGCCGCCCGTCTTCCAGCACGAAGCCGCCGATGTCGACGGCGTTGGCGAGGCCATGCTCGCTGATCCGGTTGCCCGCCACATTGTTGACCGGGCGGCAGGCGTAGGTACCCATGCTCTCGACCTTGACGACGCGGCTCCGGAGCCACTGGCCGGCGGCGGGCTGCACCGCCTCGCGCACCCAGCGGCCGAAGCGCAGCGCCAGCGGGCAGGTCATCGCGCCGAGATTGGTGGTCGGCGTGCCGATATCGATGAGCTGGACGGCGCCGAGCGCGCTGCACCCGCCGGAGAAATATTGATCGGGCAGCGGCCGATAACGGAACTCTTCGCGCCGCATGTCGGCATGGCATTGCAGCGTGGCGGCGCTCGGCTCGGCGGGACGGACGACGGGCGGGCGCGACGGCGATGGGCGCGACGGTGGCTCGGGCCGGTCGACGCGCGGAATGCACCCCGCGACCAGCAAACACGCCAACACCAACCCCCGCTTCATGCTTGCGAGTAACGACCCGCAGCAAGCAGACGTCAAGCGCGGCGAAGCGTCAGCGAGTCGAGCCGTGCCACGTGCGCGACGGGGCTATTTGCGCACTCCGACGATCGCCGCCACGATCGCTGCATTGTAAGACCGGTAGGCGTCCTGGACGAGCGCGGTCCATTTCGCCGGATCCACGGTCACCTGGTTGCTGGCGCGGAGCATCCCGTCGTCGAACAGCGAATTCCAGCGCTGGCGCGACGTCGCGCCGCCCGCGCCCTCTACCGTCGCGAATGCGGCGTCGGTGGGATAGTCCTTGGCGGGCCGGACGACGCCTGGTGTGCCGATCCCCGCGCGCACGGGATTCTGGAAGTTGACGGGGGATTCGGCACGGATTGCAAAGCGCACCTCGTTGCTGGCGGTCGCCCGCTTGTCGCCGGTCAACGTGCGGCCGACCTTGGCCTCGCTTTCGGCAAAATCGACGGTCAGCGATGGAAAGATCATCACCGCCCCGATCGCTGCGCCAGCGCCGTTGAGCTTGCCGGTGGCGCCGATGCGGGCGATGCCTGCGATGCCGGTCGTCTTGCCGCCGGGCACGAACAATTCGGTGAGCGGCGCGGCGTCTGCGCCGACGCTGACGAACTTTTTCTTGACGCCCTTGCCGATAACAATGCCGCCGTCGCCGCCCTGGTGCATGTTGCCGGGCGCCATTTCGACGCCCGCACTGGCAAGCACGCCGCGCGCTTCGGCATCGTCGGACACCGTCAGCCCTGCCGCCGCCATCTGCGCCTTCAGATCGGCGTGCGCCTCGTTGGCGAGCGTGCGCATCATCGCTTCATCGACGCCGGCAAGGATCGTGGTGGCGCTGGCCTTGGCCATGACTCCGCCGGACGCGGAAGCGCGCTGGCCGATGATATAGTTGATCGAATAGGATGGGATGGCAAACTTGTCGCGGCCCTTGACCAGCCCGGAATGCTGGCCGGTCATTTTGACCGGAAACTGCTGCGCCGCGGCCGGTGCGGCGGTGGCGAACGCGAGCGTGCACGCGATAACGAGAATGGATGATTTCATGGTGACTCCCCCCGAAGACGGGGCGGAAGCTGCGACGGCGCGCGCGGGCTGGCAAGAGGGAATCGTAGGCCGGCGCAGATCGCTTGACTTGGGGGCGCCGTGGCTTAACCCCGTCGGCGGGCCACGCCGTCCCAACGCGGCGCGTGCTCTCTGTGAGGAGAGTTATTGATGACGAATGATTCTACCGGCGGCGCCGGCGTGCTCGACGCGCCCGCCCGGCCTACCGCCAAGCCTTCCGACAAGCCCCGCCGCCCGCATTTCTCGTCGGGCCCGTGCGCCAAGCCGCCGGGCTGGGGTCCCGAACATCTCGCCACCGGTTCGCTCGGCCGCTCGCATCGCTCGAAGATCGGCAAGGCGCGGCTTCATCATGCGATCGATCTGACGCGCAAGCTGCTTCGCGTGCCCGATACCCACCGCATCGGCATCGTCCCCGGCTCCGACACCGGCGCGGTCGAGATGGCGATGTGGACCATGCTCGGCGCGCGGCCCGTGACGATGCTCGCCTGGGAGAGCTTCGGCGAAGGCTGGGTCACCGATGCGGTGAAGCAGCTCCGCCTCGACGCGAAGGTGATGACGGCGCCTTACGGCGCGCTCCCCGATCTCGGCGCGGTCGATCCCGGGCACGACGTGGTATTCACCTGGAACGGCACCACTTCGGGGGTCCGCGTGCCGGACGGCGGCTGGATCGGCGATGCGCGGGAGGGTCTCACGATCTGCGACGCGACCTCGGCGGCGTTCGCGATGGAGCTGCAGTGGGACAAGCTCGATGTGACCACCTTCTCGTGGCAGAAGGTGATGGGCGGGGAGGGCGCGCACGGCATCCTGATCCTCGGCCCGCGCGCGGTGGAACGGCTTGAGACCTACACGCCCGCCTGGCCGCTGCCCAAGCTCTTCCGCCTCACCAAAGGCGGCAAGCTCAACGAGGGCATCTTCCAGGGCGAGACGATCAACACGCCGTCGATGCTGGCGGTCGAGGATTATATCTTCGCGCTCGAATGGGCGCAGGGCTTGGGCGGGCTGCCGGCGCTGATCGGTCGGTGCGAGGCCAATGCCCGCGCGCTCGACGCCTGGGTGGAGCGCACGCCGTGGATCGCGCATCTCGCCGCCGATCCCGCGACGCGCAGCACGACGAGCGTCTGCCTCGCCTTCGCAGCCGCGGCAGGGCTGGACGATGCGGCCGCCGCTGCGCTGGTCAAGGCGATGGCGTCGCTGCTGGAGAATGAAGGCGCCGCCTTCGACATCGCCAGCTATCGGGACGCGCCGCCGGGACTGCGCATCTGGTGCGGCGCGACGGTCGAGACGGCCGACATCGAGGCGCTCGGCCCCTGGCTCGACTGGGCCTACGCCACCGCGCGGGCTGCTTGAACTGTCACTCCCGCGAACGCGGGAGCCCAGTCCGCTTCCCCGACCCGCCCCCTCTCCCAAACTGGGTTCCCGCTTTCGCGGGAATGACAAGATGAAAGACATTCCCATGCCCAAAGTGCTGATTTCCGACCAGATGGATCCCAAGGCCGCTGAGATCTTCCGGGAGCGGGGGCTGGAGGTGGACGAGCGGCCCGGCCTTTCGAAGGACGAGCTGAAGGCGATCATCGGCGGCTATGACGGGCTCGCCATCCGCTCCGCCACCAAGGTGACCGCGGACGTGCTGGAGGCCGCGCCCAACCTCAAGGTCGTCGGCCGCGCCGGGATCGGGGTCGACAATGTCGATATTCCCGCCGCCTCGGCGAAGGGCGTGGTCGTGATGAACACGCCGTTCGGCAATTCGATCACCACCGCCGAACATGCCATCGCGCTGATGTTCGCGCTCGCCCGCCAGCTTCCCGAGGCCGACGTTTCGACGCAGGCGGGCAAGTGGGAGAAGAACCGCTTCATGGGCGTCGAGCTCACCGCGAAGACGCTGGGACTGATCGGGGCGGGCAATATCGGATCGATCGTCGCCGACCGTGCGCTGGGCCTCCGCATGCGGGTGATCGCCTATGACCCCTTCCTGACGCCCGAGCGCGCGCTGCAGCTCGGCATCGAGAAGGTCGAGCTCGACGATCTCCTCGCCCGCGCCGACTTCATCACGCTGCACACGCCGCTGACCGATCAGACGCGTGGCATCCTCTCCGCCGAAAATCTCGCCAAGACCAAGAAGGGCGTGCGCATCATCAACTGCGCGCGCGGCGGGCTGATCGACGAGGCGGCGTTGAAGGCCGCGCTCGACAGCGGCCATGTCGCGGGAGCGGCGCTCGACGTTTTCGTCGAGGAGCCGGCGAAGCAAAGCGCTTTGTTCGGCACGCCGGGCTTCGTCGCGACGCCGCACCTCGGCGCCTCCACCACCGAGGCGCAGGTCAATGTCGCGATCCAGGTCGCCGAGCAGATCGCCGATTTCCTGACCACGGGCGGGGTCACCAACGCGCTCAACGTGCCGAGCCTTTCGGCCGAGGAGGCGCCGAAGCTCCGCCCCTACATGCAGCTCGCCGAGAAGCTCGGATCGCTCGTCGGCCAGCTCGAGGGCCAGCGGATGACCGGGGTGGCGATCGAGGTGGAGGGCGCGGCGGCGAGCCTCAACCAGAAGCCGATCACCGCTGCGGTCCTCGCCGGGCTGATGCAGGTCTATTCGGACACGGTGAACATGGTGAACGCGCCGTTCCTGGCGAAGGAGCGCGGGCTCGACGTGCGCGAAGTGCGGCACGACCGCGAGGGCGATTACCACACCTTGCTGCGCGTAACAGTAACGACGCCGGAGGGGCAGAAGTCGGTGGCAGGCACGCTCTTCGCCAACACCGCGCCGCGCCTCGTCGAGATATTCGGCATCAAGGTGGAGGCCGAGCTCGACGGCGAGATGATCTACATTGTCAACGAGGATGCGCCCGGCTTTATCGGCCGGCTGGGCACGGCGCTCGGCGAGGCGGGGGTCAACATCGGTACGTTCAACCTCGGCCGGCACACCGCGGGCGGCGAGGCGGTCGCGCTGGTGTCGGTCGACAGCCACATCGATGGCGCGACGGTGGCGGCGCTCAAGGCCTTGCCGGGCGTTAAGCGGGTGAAGCCGCTGCGGTTCTAGGAGCGCGGATCGGGCGTCGCGGGGCGCGAATGTTCCCAATGTTCGCACTGGCCATAAGGGTGGCCACACCCGTTCGCGCGGGCAGAGGACGGGCAGACGATGGGAAGGAGCCGAACAGCCCGGTCATCGCAGAAAGCGGCGATGTAGGACATCGGTCATGGGGTGGGGGTGGGGGTGGAGATCTTTGCGCCTCCCTCGGAGACGCCACCCCACCCCAAACCCCTTCCCATCAAGGGGAGGGGGTTAAAGAACGTCTGGGCTAACCCCTACTGCTGCTTTTCCTGCGCGGCACGGCCGGTGACGGCGGGGGCGCCGTCGCCGCCGATATTGCCTTCGGGCTGCGCGGCTGCGGCCGCTTCGTTCACTTCCGGCTGATCGGGCGCCTTGCCGGCGGCGGCGTTCGCGTCGCCGTTCTCGGCAGCGACTTCGGCCGGCGTGTCGGCGGCAGGCGGCGGCGGGACGGGGAGACCGCCGCCCTGCTGGTTGAGGAACATCATCACCGCGGCGCGATCCTCCGGCTTGGAGAGGCCAGCGAAGGTCATCTTGGTGCCGGGCGCGAAGGTGCGCGGGCTCTTCAGCCACGCGTTCATATTGTCCCAGTCCCAATTGCCGCCATGCGACTTCAGCGCATCCGAATACGCGAAGCCGGGGACGTGGGCGATCTTCTGACCCATGTTGGCCCAGAGGTTCGGGCCGAGGCCGTTGGGGCCGCCCTGGCTGTCGGTGTGGCAGGCGGCGCACTTCTTGAAGACCTGCGCACCCTGCTCGGCAGTGGCGGAGGCGAGATAGAAAGCGATCGGCTTTTCGGCCTCGGCGCCCGCTTCGCCTTCGCGCTCCACGCCCTCGATGGGATAGCCCATCTTTTCGGGCCGTTCGCCGCGAAACACTTCGCCGGTTACGATCGATGCACCCAGCGCGACGATCCCCGCGCCAAGCACCCACCCCGCAATCGTGTTGAACCGATCGTCCATGTCGCTTTCCGAGCCTTTCGAAGACGCGCGTCCGCCGAGCGCGGGCGGCGCGCGAATGATCCCTGGCGCCCTTTAAGCGGCGGGAGCCGCCGGGGCAAGCTGCGGTTGACCACTATCCAGCCAGGCACGCAGCAAGGTGTGGGCGATGGCGTAAGGCGGCGGCGCCTGAAAGCGGGCATCGGGCGTGCGATCGAGTGCCGCGCGGACCTCGGCGCGGTCCACCCACATCGCATCGGCAAGCTCGGTGGCGTCGAGCGTGATCGCATCGCTCGGCGAATCGGCGATGCAGGCGATCATCAGCGATCCGGGGAAGGGCCAGGGCTGGCTCGCGACGTAGCGGACGTTGGCGACGGCGATGCCCGCTTCTTCGGCAAGCTCGCGCGCGACGGCCTCCTCGATCGATTCGCCGGGCTCGACGAAGCCGGCGAGCGCCGAATATCGGCGCGGCGGATAATGAAGGCCGCGGCCGACGAGCACGCGGCCGTCATGCTCGGCGAGCATGATGACGACGGGATCGACGCGGGGGAAATGCTCGGCGCCGCAGCCTTCGCAGCGGCGGCCCCAGCCGGCGCGGAACGGCGCCGTCGCGGAGCCGCAGATGCCGCAATAGCCGTGGCGGTTGTGCCATTCGATGAGGCTGCGCGCGCCGCCCCACAGCGCCGCCTCGTCCGCCGCCATCGCATCGAGAATGGCGAAAACGCTCCACGCGGTGCGGCCGAGCTCGATCCGCGGCATCGGCGCGAAGAGCGGCGTGCCGTCGCTGAGCCCCAGGAAGATGTGCTGATCGTGGCCGCCGAGCGGCTCCCATTCGAGGCGCCCCGACGGATCGAGCACCGGATCGACGCCGGCGAGCCGCAGGATGAGCGCAGCCGGATCGGCGGCGAGCGCGGCGATCCGCTCGGGATCGTGGCGGAGATTGTCGGCGCGGTCGATGCCGGCGCCGGTGAAGCCGATCATGCCGCGCCTTTCCAGCGTTGTTCGCGCCAGGCGAGGCCGCGCGCGGCGAGCTTGGCGAAGAGGGTGGGGAGACCCGCCTCGGCGATGCGATCGGCGGGCCACCAGATGCCATCCACAGGGGCATCGCGGACCTCGGCGCAGCGCAGGGTCAGCGCCAGCGTGAAATGGGTGAAGCCGTGCTCGATCGCGCCGCCCTCTTCCCAGCGCGCATCGATCGGCGCGCCGGACAAGGGCGGCGGCGCCTCGGTCCATTGGCCGGTCGGCAGCGCGAGCATCCCGCCGAGCAGGCCCTTGGCGGGCCTGCGGACGAGCAGCACCTGGCCGCGATACTCGACCCAATAAGCATCGCCGTGGCGGTGCGGGCGCGCCGCGCGCGGCGCCTTGACCGGAAAGGCTTCGGGATCGCCGCGGCGCCGGGCGGTGCAGATGTCGCTCAGCGGGCAGATCGCGCAGGCGGGATTGCGCGGGGTGCAGATCGTCGCGCCCAGGTCCATCATCGCCTGCGCGAAATCACCGGCGCGGTCGTCGGGGGTGATGGTATCGGTGCGCGCGCGGATCTCGGGCCGCGCGGCGGCGAGCGGCGTTTCGATCGCGAACAGCCGGGTGACGACGCGCTCGACATTGGCGTCGACCACCACGGCGCGACGGCCGAAGGCGATCGTGGCGATCGCGGCGGCGGTATAGGCGCCGATGCCGGGAAGTGCGCGCAGCCCCTCCTCAGTGTCGGGGAAGATGCCGTCATGCTCCTCGGCCACCGCGCGGGCGCAGGCGACGAGGTTGCGGGCGCGGGCATAATAACCGAGCCCTGCCCAGGCGGCCATGACTTCGCCCTCGTCCGCTTCCGCGAGCGCGTCGACGGTCGGCCAGCGCTCGGTGAAGCGCGCGAAATAGCTGCGCACCGCGGCGACCGTGGTCTGCTGAAGCATCACTTCGGACAGCCAGACGCGATAGGGATCGGGCGTTTCGCCGGGCTTGGCGCGCCACGGCAGATCGCGCGCATGCACATCGTACCAGCGCAAAAGTTCGGGCCAGGCATCGACGGGCATGGGGCGCCTATGCCATGCTCGGCGGGATGGCGAAATCATTTGGCGCGAAGGGCAGGAAAAAGCCCGAAGAGGCTCCGCGGGCGATGCGTCCGCGGGCGGTGTCGGAGATGCTGCCCGACGTTGGCCGTGCCGCTTTCCGCCGTTTCGGCTTCGTCCAGTCGTCGATCGTCAGCCGCTGGCGCGAGATCGTCGGCGAGCGTTACGCCGCCGTCTCGGCGCCCGAATCGATCCGCTTTCCCTATGGCAAGAAGTCGGACGGGGTGCTGACGCTGGTAGTGGAAGGCGCGCACGCGCCGATGATGCAGCATGTCGCCCCGGCGATCATCGACCGGGTCAACCGCTTCTTCGGCTATCCGGCAGTGGCGCGCGTCGCCTTCCGCCAGGGGCTGGTGCGGGTGGCGCGCGAGCAGGCGAAGCGGATGCCGGCGCCGGCCGCGCCGCTGCCGCGTGAACTGGGCGAGAGCCTGCGCGAGGTCGCCGATCCGGAGCTGCGCGCCTGCCTCGAATCGCTTGCGCGCGGGCTCGCGGCGGGCGATGCACCAAGCCATTCTCCGGGCGTGGCCTCCATACCCGTCCTCGGCAAGCTAAAGGGATAAGGAATGAAAGCTCTGATCCAGACCGGCGCGCTGTCGCTGGCGATGCTCCTGGCCGGCTGCGGCGACAACAAGACGGCGGACGGCAACAGCAGCACCGCGGCCACTGCCCCGGTCGGCGAGGCGATCCCGGCGCCCAACGGCGGCGACTGGACGACCACCGTCTCCGCGACGCCCGAAGGCGGCTTCATCATGGGCAATCCGAATGCGCCGGTGAAGGTCGTCGAATATGCCTCGATGACCTGCCCGCACTGCCGCGATTTCTCCGCGACCGGCACGCCGCAGCTCGTAGAGAAATATGTGAAGACGGGCCAGGTCAGCTACGAATTCCGCAACTTCCTGCTGAACGCGATCGACATGTCGGCATCGCTGCTCGCGCGGTGCGGCGGGGCGACGCCCTTCTTCAAGCTCACCGAGCAGATGTACCAGACGCAGGACCAGTGGGTCGGCAAGCTGCAGACGCTCTCGCCCGATCAGCAGAAGGCGTTCGAGGGCATGGCGCCCAACCAGGTGACCGGCGCGATCGCCGACGCCGCGGGGCTCATCGATTTCGTCCGCGTCCGCGGCATTCCGGAGGAGAAGGCGCGCCAGTGCCTCGCCAACCAGAGCGAGATCGACAAGCTGGTCGAGCTCGGCCAAAAGACGATGCAGCAGCATCCGGACTTCCCGGGCACACCCACCTTCCTCATCAACGGCGAGATGGCGCGCAACACCGGCACGTGGGAAGCGCTCGAGCCGCAGATCCGCGAGAAGCTGTGATGATTACCCGCGCGATCGCCGCCGCGCTTGCCGTCGCCGCACTGGGGGCGGCGGCGTCGCTCCCCGCGCAGCCGGCGGGCAAGGCGGCGGCGCGCGACTGGACCCGTGCGGTCAGCGCGACGCCGGACGGCGGCTTTCGTGTCGGCAATCCGGCGGCGCCGATGAAGCTTGTCGAATACGGATCGCTGACCTGCGACCATTGCGCCCATTTCGCGCGTGACGGGATGCCCAAGCTCCTCGCCGGGCCGGTGAAGAGCGGGCAATTGAGCTTCGAATTCCGCAATTTCGTGCGCGATCCCTACGATATGACCGCGGCGCTCTTGGCGCGCTGCGCCGGGCCGGGCGATTTCTTCGCGCTGACCGACGCTTTGTTCGATGCGCAGCGCGACTGGATCGCGCGCTATCAGGCGATGACGCCCGCGCAATCGGCGGAGATGAACGCGCTGACGCAGGGGCAGAAGATCGACAAGCTCGCCGAGTTCGGCGGGCTCTATGCGATCGCTGCGCGCCACGGCGTTCCGGCTGCCAAGGCGAAGGCCTGCGTCACCGACGAGGCGG
Source organism: Allosphingosinicella indica (assembly GCF_900177405.1). Lineage (NCBI taxonomy): Bacteria > Pseudomonadati > Pseudomonadota > Alphaproteobacteria > Sphingomonadales > Sphingomicrobiaceae > Allosphingosinicella > Allosphingosinicella indica. Next base: position 1,653,635 of record NZ_LT840185.1, read on the forward strand.
CGTTCAAGAAGCTTGCCGAGATGCGCAAGATCGCCGCCGAGCGCGACCAGTTGCAGGGCACGCCGCATTTCCTGCTCAACGGCAAGCCGCTCGCTGTCCACGACTGGGCGGGGCTGGAGCCGCTGCTCAAGACGCCGGCCGGCTGATCGCGGGGCCGCCGAGCGTGGGGGCGCTGCCTTGCGGATAAAGCGGCTCAAGCTTTCCGGCTTCAAGAGCTTCGTCGAGCCGGCGGAACTCAGGATCGAGCCGGGGCTGACCGGCGTCGTCGGCCCCAACGGCTGCGGCAAATCCAACCTCCTGGAAGCGATCCGCTGGGTGATGGGCGAGGGCAGCGCGAAGTCGCTGCGCGGGGCGGGGATGGAGGACGTGATCTTCGCCGGCACCGCGACGCGGCCGTCGCGCGACTTTGCCGAAGTGTCGCTGCTTGCCGAGCGTGCGGCGGGCGAGGGGGTGGCGGAATCGGGCATCCCCGCGGACGGCGAGATCGAGGTGACGCGGCGGATCGAGCGCGGCGCCGGCTCCGCCTATCGCGTCAACGGGCGGGACGTGCGCGCGAAGGACGTCGCGCTGTTCTTCGCCGACGCCGCGACCGGCGCGCACAGCCCGGCGCTCGTCAGCCAGGGCAAGATCAGCGCGGTGATCGCCGCCAAGCCGACCGAGCGGCGGCAGATGCTGGAGGAAGCGGCGGGTATCGCCGGGCTCCACGTCCGCCGCAAGGATGCGGAGCAGAAGCTGCGCGCCACCGAGACCAACCTCACGCGCATCGACGAGCTGCTGGCCGACATGGAGCAGCGCGCCTCGGCGCTCAAACGGCAGGCGCGCGCGGCGGAGCGATATCGCAAGCTCAGCGACGAGATCCGCGTCGCCGAGGGGCGGGTGATCTTCGCGCGCTGGCGCGAGGCGGCGGCGGCGGCGGATGCCGCGAAGCGCGATGCCGATGCGGCGGTAGCAGCGGTCGATAAAGCAGCCGAAGCGCAGCGCGCCGCGGCGGCGTGGCAGACGCAAGCCGCGACCACGCTGGCCGATCGGCGGAAGGACTCGCAGGCCGCGCGCGAGGCGGCGACCGCGCTCGCGCATCGCCTCGCGACGCTGCGCGCCGAGCAGGGCGGCGTCGAGCGGCGCATCGCCGAGCTTGCCGGCCGACAGAAGGTGCTTGCGGCCGATCGCACTCGCGAGGCGGCGCTGGGCGAGGACGCGCGCGCCGCGCTGGCTCGGCTGGAAGCGGAACTGGCGGCGATCGCGGCGCGGCTCGCCGATGCGGAAGCCGCGCGCGGCACGATCGATATCCGTACCGTCGAGCGCGAGGATGCGGCGCGCGATGCCGAAGCCGCGCTCGCCCGCGTTCGCGCGCGCCAGGCAGCCGAGCAGGCCGAGGCGCGGGTCGCGGGCGCGGCGCTGGAAACGGCGCGCGCCAAGCTCGCGCGGGCGGAGGCGGAAGCCGCGCGCATCGCCGAGCAATTGGGCGAGATCGGCGATGCCGCGCCGCTGGTCGAGGAACGGCGCGCAGCACGGGCGAAGCGCGAAGCGGCGGAACAGGCGCTGGCCGGTGCGGCGACGGCGATCGCGGATGCGGAGGCCGCGCGGCAGGCGGCGGCGGCGCGGCGCGATGCGGCGGAAAGCAATGTCGCGGCCGCGCGCGCGGCGCTGGCGACGCTCGAATCCGAAGCCAAGGCGCTGGTCCGTGCGGTCGAGCGGCAGGGCGGCGGCGACCGCGCGATCGACCGGGTCAAGGCGGCGCCGGGTTATGAACGCGCGCTTGCTGCTGCGCTGGGTGACGATCTCGAGGCCGCGCTGGAGGGTGACGGCCCGCGGCGCTGGGCGGGCGCGGCACCGGCGGCGGGCGATCCCGCCCTGCCGGCGGGCTCCGATCCGTTGAGCGATCATGTCGAAGCGCCCCCGGCGCTGGCGCGGCGGCTGGCGCAGATTGCGGTTGTCGAGAGCGACGACGATGCGCTCGCCCTGGCGGTTGGTCAGCGGCTGGTGACGAGGGACGGTCGGCTGCGGCGCTGGGATGGCTTCGTCGCGACCGGCATTGGCGCCGCCGCGGCGGAGCGGCTGATCCGCGTCAACCGCCTCGCCGAGATCGAGAGCGCGTTGCCGAAGGCGGCGGCGGAAGTGAGCGAGGCGGAGACCGGCGTCGCGGATGCGCGCACGGCGATCGATGCGGCGCGCGAGCGAACCGAGGCGGCGCGGCGCAGCGAGGGCGAAGCGGCGGCGGCAATACGCGAGGCGGGGCGCGCCGAGGATGCCGCCAATGTCGCGATCGAGCGGCTCGAGATGCGCCGCACTGGCCTTGCCGAACGCGCCGACCAGGCGGCCGCGGATTTGGAAAGCGCACGGCAGGCCTTCGGCGAGGCGGAGGCAGCGGCGTCGTCCTTGCCGGACTCGGCCGCCACGGAAGAGGAAGTCGCCGCGCTGCGCAAAGCGGCGGAGACGGCGGGCGCTGCCTTGGCCGAAGTCCGCGCCGAAGCCGCGACCCATGCGCGGGCGGTGAGCGCAGACAAACAGCGCGCCGAGGCGGCGACGCGCGAACTGACCGACTGGAAGGCGCGCGTGTCCGACGCCGCCAAGCGCCACGCCGACATGGGCCGCCGCATCGCCGAAGCCGAAGCGGAAGCGGAAACGCTCGCCGACGCGCCCGAGCGGCTGGCGCGCGATGTCTCTACTGCCGAGGGCGAGGCGGGCGAAGCCAGCACCGCCGCTGAAGCCGCTGCCACCGCCGAGCGCGAGGCGGAAGAGGCGCTGCGCGGCACCGAGGCAAGGCTCGCCGAGGTGGGCGAGGCGCTGGCGCTGGCGCGCGAGACGCGCGCGGGCGCGGTCGCGCGGCACGAGAATCAGGAGATGCGCCGCGTCGAGATGGGGCGGATCGCGGGCGAGAAGTTCGAATGCCCGCCGCCGCTGCTGCCCGAGCGCGCCGGGTTCGATGAAGCGACGATCCGCATCGCGCAGGAGGAGTCCGCCACACGCGACCGACTGACCGTCGACCGCGAGCGGATCGGCCCGGTCAATCTCGTCGCCGAGCGTGAACTGGCCGAGCTGGAGGACAGCCGCACGATCAACCAGAGCGAGCGCGAGGAGCTGGGGCTTGCGATCAACCGGCTGCGCGGATCGATCGGCAGTCTCAACCGCGAGGGCCGCGCGCGACTGCTCGCCGCGTTCGAGGCGGTCGACCGCCATTTCCGCAGCCTCTTCACCACGCTCTTCGACGGCGGCCAGGCGCATCTCGAGCTGATCGAATCGGACGATCCGCTCGAGGCGGGGCTGGAGATCATGGCGCAGCCGCCGGGCAAGCGGCTGCAATCGCTGACTCTGCTTTCGGGCGGCGAGCAGGCGCTGACCGCGGTGGCGCTGATCTTCGCCTTGTTCCTCACCAATCCGGCGCCGATTTGCGTGCTCGACGAGGTCGACGCGCCGCTCGACGATGCCAATATCGAGCGCTTCTGCGACCTGCTCGACCGGATGACGGGCGAGACCGACACGCGCTACCTGATCGTCACGCACAATGCGGTGACGATGAGCCGGATGCACCGCCTGTTCGGCGTGACGATGATCGAGAAGGGCATCAGCCGCCTCGTCAGCGTCGATCTCGGTGGCGCGGAGCGATTGCTGGCGGCGGAGTAAGGTAAAGCACCTCACCGCTCATCTCGAGCAAGCATCGAGCGGAGCCGAGATGCGTCGTCGAGAGATCTCTCGACTTGACTGTCTCGACTTCGCTCGACAGCCGCTCGAGATGAGCGGTTTGGTTTGTTCGATATGAGCGGCCGGGTGGGGCTCAGATATTCCCGCTGAACGTGTCGCAGGTGTTGGGATTGCCGCTTTCCAGCCCGCGGCGGAGCCAGGCCATGCGCTGTGCCGAGGTGCCGTGGGTGAAGCTCTCCGGCACCGCATAGCCCTGCGCGGCCTTTTGCAGCGTGTCGTCGCCGATCGCCTCGGCGGCGCGCATGCCTTCCTCGACGTCGCCGGCCTCCAGCCGCTCGCGGTTACGCGCGGCCCATACACCGGCATAGCAATCCGCCTGCAGCTCGACGCGCACCTGCACCTCATTGCCCTCGGCCTGGCCGGCGCGCGCCTGCGCAGTCTGCGCCTGATCGAGCGTACCGGTGATCTGCTGGATGTGATGGCCGACTTCGTGCGCGATGACATAAGCCTGCGCGAAATCGCCTGCCGCGCCGAAGCGGTTCTGCAGCTCGGCAAAGAAGCTGGTGTCGAGATAGATGCGGTTGTCGTTCGGGCAGTAGAACGGCCCCATCGCCGATTGTGCGGCGCCGCAGCCCGACTGGCCGTTGCGGTCGTAGAAGATAAGCCCCGCAGGCCGGTAGGTCTGGCCGTTCTCCTGGAAGATGGTGCCCCACGTATCCTCGGTGCTGGCGAGCACCTGGCAGGAGAAGCGGCTTTCGGGATTGACCGCGCAGGCCTCGGCCGCGCTCTTGCCGCTCTGCGCGACCTGCCGGGTGGGCGTGCCGCCGCCGAACGGGTTGAAGCCGAACAGCATGGCGAGGACCACGACGACGAGGATGCCGCCGATGCCGAACTTGCTGCCGACGAGGCCGAGCAGCATGCCCATTCCGCCGCCCCCGCCGCCGCCGAAGCTCATCCCGCGCTGGTCACCCACATTGTCGCTGCTGCGGTAATCGTCGAGCTTCATGGCTGCGCCCCTGTCGTTACGGGGTCACAATGCTTGTGAACGCGGACGGTTGCAAAGCCGCCGCGACAGGCAGATGAAACCCTCCGCCTGCTCGAGAGTTTGTGCACTGCAACATGGCTGACGCCAATCCCAATCGCCGCGCCAAGACGCCGCAGCATCTGCCGCTCCCGGACATGGTGGCGCTCGTCCTCCAGGGCGGCGGCGCGCTCGGTGCGTTCCAGGCTGGGGTGTTCGAGGCGCTCGCCGATACCGCGATCGAAATCGACTGGGTGGCGGGCATTTCGATCGGCGCGGTCAATGCCGCGATCATCGCCGGCAATCCGCCCGAGAGTCGTGTCGCCAAGCTCCGCAGCTTCTGGAACCAGGCGACCTCCGCGCTGCCCAGCCTGTCGCTGGAGGGCACCGACGCTTGGCAGCAGGCCGTGCATCTCTTCTCGGCCGGATATGTGGCCGCGACGGGCGTTCCGGGCTTCTTCAATCCCCGCCTGGTTCCGCCGGTTTTCGCCGCGCCGGGGAGCGCCGATGCGCTGAGCTTCTACGACAGCGCGCCGCTCGCCGCGACGCTCGATGCGCATGTCGACTGGCAATTGCTCAACGACGGGCCGATGCGGCTGTCGGTCGGCGCGGTGAACGTCGAGAGCGGCAATTTCCGCTTCTTCGACACCACCACCGACCGGATCGACGCGCGGCATATCATGGCATCCGGCGCGCTGCCGCCCGGGCTGCCGCCGGTCGAGATCGACGGCTGCCTGTGGTGGGACGGCGGCATCGTCTCCAATACCCCGCTGACCCACGTCCTCGATCATCAGGCGGGCGACATGCTGGTCTTCCAGGTCGATCTGTTCCCGGCGCGCGGCGCGCGGCCGCACACGATCATGGACGTCTATTCGCGCGAGAAGGACATCCGCTATTCGAGCCGCACCCGGCAGGTGACGGACCAGCTCCTGCGGCTGCGCAAGGAGCGCGAGCTTATCCGCAAGGTGCTCGACAAGCTGCCACCTGCGCTTTCGAAGGACGATGACGTCGCCGCGCTCCGCGCGCTCGCGGCGGAGCGGGCGGTGAGCGTCGTCCACCTCATATACCGCGCGCGCGGCTGGGAGGGCGGCGCGCGCGATTTCGAATTCTCGCGCGACAGCATGGATCACCATTGGGACGAAGGGCGGCTCGCGGTGGCGAGCACGCTCGAGAAGGACGCGCTGATCGCCAGCAATATCGTGGACGGCAAGACCGCTTCGTTCGATCTCGCCAAATGAAGGAAGGCGCATAACATGTCTCTCAAGGGTAAGGCCGCGCTCATCACCGGCTCCACCTCCGGCATCGGCCTCGCTTATGCCAAGACGCTGGCGGGCGCGGGCGCGCACATCATGCTCAACGGCTTCGGCGACCGCGACGCGATCGCCAAGATCCAGCGCGAGATCGAGGGACTGAGCGGCGCCAGGACCGATTATTCGGACGCCGATCTGACCAATCCCGCGGCGATCGAGGCGATGATCGGCCAGGCCAAGAGTTCGCTCGGCGGGGTCGATATCCTCATCAACAATGCGGGCATGCAGCATGTCGCGCCGGTCGACGAATTCCCGATCGACAAATGGAATGCGATCATCGCGCTCAATCTCTCCGCCGCCTTCCACGCCATCCGCCTCGCGGTGCCGCACATGAAGGAGAAGAAGTGGGGGCGGATCATCAGCACCGCATCGGCGCACAGCCTTGTCGCGAGCCCCAACAAATCGGCCTATGTCGCGGCGAAGCACGGCATCGCCGGCCTCACCAAGACGGTGGCCCTGGAAGTCGCGACCCACGGCATCACGGTCAATTGCATCAGCCCGGGCTATGTCTGGACCCAATTGGTCGAGGACCAGATCCCCGATACGATGAAGTCGCGGGGGCTGACCCGCGAGCAGGTGATGAATGACGTGCTCCTCGCCGCGCAACCGACCAAGCAGTTCGTGACGCCCGAACAGGTGGCGAGCCTCGCGCTCTATCTCTGCAGCGACGATGCCGCCGCGATCACCGGCGCGAACCTCTCGATGGACGGCGGCTGGACCGCGCAGTGACGCCCGCGGCCGGGTTGGGCCTTGCCCGCACGGCCCGGCTGTAGCAGGCTGCGCTTCGTGAGAGTTTTTCCGCTTGCTCCAGCCGCTTGTGCGCTGGCCGCCGTCCTCGCTTCCGCCTGCGCCGCGCAAGGCGGGGGGCGCTCGGGCCTCGCATCGGCACCCGCAGCGCTCGACTGGCGCCAGCTCGCCACGGATTCGGACCGCTTCCGCCTTCGCCAGTGGCGCAATGCCTGGATGCGCGCGCTTGCCGAGGCGCGGACCGGCGGCCATGCCGCGGATGTCGCCAAGGAAGGCGCGCTGCTCCAGCCGGACGCGGCGATCGAATGGCGCACGCCGCCGATGGGCGAATATGATTGCCGGGTGATCAAGCTCGGCACCAAGGGCGCGGCGGGACTTCCCTACGTCGCCTATCCGCCGTTCCGCTGCCGCATCCGCGACGAGGGCGGGATGACGAGCTTCGCCAAATTGAGCGGATCGCAGCGCCCGCTGGGGCTGCTGGTCCCCGCGCGCGGGGGCGACCGCATGGTCTTTCTCGGCACGCTGCAGCTCGGCGACGAGACGCGCGCGCTGCAATATGGCCGTGACCGCGAGCGCGACATGGCGGGATTCCTCGACAGGATCGGACCGAACCGCTGGCGGCTGGCCTTTCCGCAGCCGCACTTCGAATCGAAGATGGACGTGATGGAGCTCGTTCCGCGGGAATGAGCGCAAGCAGGGGTTATCAGATGAAACAGGGACTTTTCGCCGCCGCGGCACTCGCCGCGGTCCTCGCCGCCGCGCCGGCCGCCGCCGATCCGCTGAGTGATGCGGTGAAGAAAGACATGCCGGCGCTGATGACGCTCTACAAGGAGCTGCACGCTGCGCCCGAGCTTTCGATGCAGGAGGTGAAGACCTCTGCCAAGCTCGCTGCCGAGGCGAAGAAGCTGGGCTTCGAAGTCACAACCGGCGTCGGCAAGACCGGCGTCGTGGCGGTGATGAGGAACGGCCCCGGCCCGGTGCTGCTGCTGCGCGCCGACATGGATGGGCTCCCCGTCGTCGAGCAGACCGGGCTGCCCTTCGCCAGCAAGGTGCGCGCGACCAGCGTTTCGGGCACCGAGAGCGGCGTGATGCACGCCTGCGGGCACGACACGCACATGTCCGCCTGGGTCGGCACCGCGCGCCGGCTGACGGCGATGAAGGATCAATGGTCGGGCACGCTGGTGATGATCCTGCAGCCCGGCGAGGAGACGGGCCAGGGCGCGCGCGCGATGTTGGAGGACGGCCTCTACACCCGCTTCCCGAAGCCCACCCATGCGATCGCCTTCCACGACAGCGCGTCGCTTCCCGCCGGCGTGCTCGGCTATACGCCCGGGCCGTCCTTCGCCAATGTCGACAGCGTGGACATCGTCGTGCGCGGGCTCGGCGGGCATGGGGCGGTGCCGCAGAACACCAAGGATCCGGTCGTGCTCGGCGCGCGGATCGTCGGCGCGCTCCAGACCTTGGTCAGCCGCGAGCTCGATCCGCAGGATGCCGCGGTGGTCACCGTCGGCAGCTTCCAGGGCGGCACCAAGCACAACATCATCTCCGACGAGGCGACGCTGTTGCTGACGGTGCGCAGCTACAACCAGAAGACGCGGAAGATGCTGCTCGACGGCATCGCGCGGATCGCGAAGGGCGAGGCGATCGCCGCCGGCGTGCCCGAGGACCGGATGCCGGTGGTCAAGATCCGCGACGGCGAATTCACCCCGGCGGCGATCAACACCGAGGGGCTGACCGACAGCACCGTGGCATTATTCCGCACGCGCTTCGGCCAAGACCGCGTCCGCGCGGTGCCGCCGCCGATGGTGGGCGAGGATTTCGGCCGCTATCACCTTGAGGACAGCAAGATCGAGAGCCTGATCTTCTGGGTCGGCGGCGTGCCGCAGGCGAAATGGGACGCGGTCGACGGCGATACGGCGAAGCTGCCCTCGCTCCACAGCCCGTTCTGGGCGCCTGAGGCCGACACCGTCATCTCCACCGCAACCGAGGCGATGGTGACGGCGGCAATGGGCGTGATCGGCAAGAGCTGACGCAGGACTAACCGTAACGATTTCAAAAGAGTTCGGTAATAAAACCCTGGCTTCGGACGATTGTCGTTGATCGCTTGGAGTGGGGCCAAGGTGATAAGGCGGGTTGAGGCGCGCGCTGTTCGGCTGGGGATGTATATCCACGGCCTAGAAGGATCGTGGCTGACGCACCCCTTTTGGAAAACCAAGTTCCTGCTCACCGATCCCGACGATCTCGCAGCACTTCGGGACAGCGGCATCGAAGCGGTACTGATCGACGACGAGAAGGGGACGGCGCCGGAAGCCGGATCGGCCGAGCCGCTCCCGTCCGCAGCGCCGGTCCCCGATGTCGCGCCAGCGCCGAGCCCGGCCGCGACGCCGATCCGCGCGCGCCGCGCCGTGCCGCTCCCCGATCGCTGCTCCGCCGGCGAGGAGATGCAGCGCGCGGCGAAGATCTTGGGCAAGTCCAAGCGCGCGGTGAACCGGCTGTTCGCCGAGGTGCGGATGGGCAAGGCGGTGAACGGCGGCGAGGTGCTGCCGCTGGTCGAGGACGTGTCCTCTTCCGTTTCGCGCAACCCCTCCGCATTGATCAGCATCGCGCGCATCCGATCGAAGGACGAATATACCTACGTCCATTCGGTCGCGGTCTGCGCGCTGATGATCAATCTCGGCCGCCAGCTCGGGCTCGACGAGGGCGTCGTGCGCGATCTCGGCGTCGCCGGTCTGCTGCACGATGTCGGCAAGGTCGCGACGCCGCCCGAGGTGCTCAACAAGCCGGGCAAGCTCACCGACGCGGAATTCGTCATCATGCGCAGCCATCCCGAGCGCGGCCATGAAGTGCTGACGCGGTCGGAAGGCGTGCCCGAAATGGCGCTCGACGTCTGCCTCCACCATCACGAGCGGATCGACGGCACCGGTTATCCGCACGGGCTGAAGGGAGAGGAGATCAGCCTCGCCTCGCGCATCGCTTCGGTCTGCGACGTTTACGACGCGATCTCGTCGAACCGGCCCTACAAGGAAGCGTGGGGCGCGGCGGACTCGCTCGCCAACATGTATCGCTGGGAAGGCCATTTCGACAAACGGCTGCTCAACGCCTTCATCCGCAGCGTCGGCATCTATCCGGTCGGATCGCTGGTGAAGATGCGATCGGGCCGGATCGGTCTCGTCATCGACCAGAACACCGACGATCTCACCGCGCCGTTGGTCCGCATCTTCACGAAGCCCGATCGCGGGCCGCTGACCTTCCACGACCTCGATCTTAGCCGGCCGGATTGCGACGACCTGATCACCGGCCGCGAGGATCCCGAGCGCTGGGGGCTGACCCCGTGGGAAGACTTCTGGACCGAGCTAATCACCCGCAAGCCCGCCACGGCGCGCCGGGCGATCGCGTCTTAGAACCTCCCGCCCCGCTCATCTCGAGCGGCTGTCGAGCGAAGTCGAGACAGACAGTCGAGAGATCTCTCGACGACGCATCTCGGCTGCGCTCGATGCTGGCTCGTGATGAGCGGTTGGATGCTTGTTATCGCGAAGCTTCGTCTAGCCGCGCGATCTGGTCGGCGGTCAGCGTCATCTCCATCGCGGCGAGCAGTTCTTCGAGCTGCTCCACCCGCGTCGCGCTGGCTATCGGCGCGGTGACGCCGGGCTGCGCCGCGACCCAGGCGAGGGCGACCTGCGCGTGAGTGGCGCCGGTGTCGGCCACCACCGCGTCCATCGCCTTGAGGATGCGGGTGCCGCGATCGCCGAGATATTGCTTCACGCGGCCCGCGCGATGGCCTTTGGAAAGATCCGCTTCCGAACGGTATTTGCCGGTCAGGAAGCCCGATGCGAGCGCGAAATAGGTGAGGACGCCGAGGCCCTTTTCGACGCAGAGCGTCTGGAGCGGCCCTTCATATTGGTCGCGCCGCATCAGGTTCAGCTCGGGCTGGACGACCTGATAGGCCGCGAGGCCCTCGCGCTCGGAGATCGCGAGCGCCTCCGCCAGCCGGTCGGCGGTGAAATTGGAGGCGCCGAGGACGCGGACCTTGCCCGCCTTCACCAGCGCGTCGAACGCGGCGAGACTGTCCTCCATCGGCGTCGCCGGATCGTCCTGATGCGCGTAATAGAGATCGATATAATCGGTGCCGAGCCGCTTGAGCGAAGCATCGACCGCGGCGGCGATGCGCGCGGGCTCCAGCTTTGCGCCGCCCTCGCCGGGCAGCATGCCGACCTTGGTTGCGATCAGCACGTCGTCGCGCCGCCCGCGCCGCCGGAGCCATTCGCCGAGCAACGCTTCGGACTCGCCGCCTTCATGCCCGTCGACCCATGCGGAATAGACGTCGGCGCTGTCGATCATCGTCCCGCCGGCGTCGATGAAGCGATCGAGGATGGCGAAGGCGGTGTCGCCCTTGGCGCTGTCGCCGAAGACGTTGCCGCCCAGCACCAGCGGCGGGGTCTGAAGATCGGTCGATCCGATGCGGCGAAGCTGGGGCATGCAAGTCTCCTTCTGCCCCGATAATGGGAGTGCGGGCGGCCGCATTCCACCCGCCTTCAGAGATTGTTTGTCAATTTCTGCGACACCCGCGGCCGTGTCGGGATTTCTTACGATAGGGCGCGTTGCGGGCGCAGCGGGGGCGGCATGATCCGGCTTTTCCGCCACCATATCCCCTATACCGCGCTGCTGCTCGGCATCGTGGACTTCCTGATGCTGCTGTTCGCCGCGGAGGGCGGCTGGCTGCTCCGCAACTGGCAGATCGGCACCGACATCGCAGCCGATCGCGGCCGGCTGCCGGAGATCCTTTCGTTCGCGATCGTCCTCCAGCTCGCGATGACCGCGGTGGGCGTCTACGCCGTCGATGCGGTGCATTCGCTGCGCATCGCCCTGCCGCGCATCGCGGTCGCGGTGGCGCTTGGCGTGCTGCTGCTCGCGCTGGTCTTTTTCCTCGTCCCCGCAATCAGCTTCTGGCGGTCCAATCTCCTCTACGCGATGATCTTCGCGATGCTGCTATTGGTCGCGGCGCGGCTGATGTTCGGGCGGCTGCTCGGCAGCGCCAGCTTCAAGCGGCGCGTGCTCGTCTTGGGCGCGGGACCGCGCGCGGCGGGTGTCGAGGCGCTGGCCGCCAAGCAGGGCGCCAATTTCGCAGTCGCCGGCTATGTCGCGATGAATGACGGGCCAGTGGCGACCGGCGCCGCGGTCAATCGCGCCGGCATCGACAATCTCGCCGCTTACACGATCGCCCACGGCGTCAGCGAGGTCGTGCTGGCGCTGGAGGAGCGGCGCAACGCGCTGCCGCTCGCCGATCTGCTGCGCATCCGCACCACCGGCGTGCAGGTCACCGACCTCTCGACCTTCCTGGAGCGCGAAACTGGGCGCGTCGATCTCGACACGCTCAACCCGTCGTGGCTGATTTTTTCCGACGGCTTCACCGCCGGGCGGCGGCTGTCGAGCTTCGGCAAGCGCGGTTTCGACATTCTGGTCAGCGCGCTGATCCTCGCGCTCGCCTGGCCGCTGATCGCGCTCACCGCCCTGCTCATCAAGCTCGAAAGCCGCGGGCCCGCTTTCTACCGGCAGCGCCGCGTCGGGCTGTTCGGCGAGGCGTTCGACGTGCTGAAGCTCCGCTCGATGCGGCAGGACGCCGAAGTCTCCGGCGTCGCAGTCTGGGCGCAGCAGGACGATCCGCGCATCACGCGCATCGGCTCTATCATCCGTAAGCTCCGCATCGACGAGCTGCCGCAGGCGTGGAGCGTACTGAAGGGCGAGATGAGCTTCGTCGGCCCACGCCCCGAGCGGCCGCAATTCGTCTCCGATCTCGAGGCGCGCCTGCCATATTATGCCGAGCGGCACATGGTGAAGCCGGGGATCACCGGCTGGGCGCAGATCAACTATCCCTATGGCGCCTCGGTCGAGGATGCGCGGCGCAAGCTGGAATTCGACCTCTATTATGCCAAGAATTACACGCCCTTCCTCGATCTGCTGATCCTGCTGCTCACCGTCCGCGTCATCCTCTGGCCGTCGGGCGCGCGATGATCGTTGCGGTCGGCCTCTGGAGCCACGCGCTCGCCGCGATCCTCTATCTCGCGCTGTCGGTCTGGGCGATGCGGGGCGGTCGCTCGGCGGCGCTGTCGGCGGCGTTCGGAGCGACGGCGCTGTGGGCGGCGCTGACTGCGTTCGAAGGGCCGGGCGCGCTGCTGCCGGGGCTTGCCGAGGCGGCGCGCAACTTCGCCTTCCTCTCCTTCATGTATGCGATCGTACGGCAGGCGGATCGTGACGAGCGGACGCGCGCGCTGACCGCGGTCTATGTCGTCGTCGCCGGCGTCATCGGCTTCCAGGTCGCGATCGCGGGCGTGCTCCCCGCCTTCCGCCACGAACCGATGGTCGGCCCGGCGCTGCAATCGACCGCCGCGCTGCTCGGCCTCACCATCGCCGCGGGATCACTGGTGCTGGTTCACAATCTCTACGGCCAGGCGGCGCAGGAATCGCGCTGGGGGCTGCGCCTCCCCGCGCTCGCGCTGGCCGGCCTCTGGGTCTATGATCTCCATTATTACACCGTTTCCTATCTGAACGGCGCGCCGGCGGCGGACCTGTTCGCGATGCGCGGCGCGGTCGTCGCGATGCTCGCGCCGTTGTTCGCGATCGGCAGCCGGAGGACCGCGCAATGGCGGCTGCGGCTGTCGCGCGCTGCGACCTTCCAGTCGGTCTCGCTGATCGCGATCCTCGCCTATCTCGTCGTGATGATGGCCGCGTCGCGGATGCTTGCCACCGCCGAGGGTCGCTGGGCGGACATGGTGCAGATCGGCCTCGTCGCTGCGCTCACTTTGCTGGTCGCGGTGATCCTTCCCTCGGGCAAGGCGCGCGCATGGCTCGGCGTGATGATCGCCAAGCATTTCTTCGAGCACCGCTACGATTATCGCGCCGAATGGCTTCGCTTCACCCGCACGGTGGGCGGTGGCGGCGAGGACGATGCGCCGCTCGGCCAGCGGCTGGTCCAGGCGCTCGCCGACATCGCCGGATCGCCGGCCGGGCTGCTGATCGAGGTGGAGGAGGGGAAGCTCGTACCCGCCGCGCGGTGGAACTGGCACGCGGAGGCCGCGCCGGGTACGCCGGGCGAGTTCGATCTCGTCCGCTTCGTCGAGGCGACCGGCCACGTCATCGATTTCGACAAGGTCGAGCGCGACGGCATGACGGTCGATGGCCGCCGCATTCCGGTGCCGGACTGGATGGCGGCCAACGGCGCTGCCTGGGCAGGCGTGCCGTTGCTGCACCACGAGCGCTTGGCGGGGATCGTAATTCTCGCGCACCCGCGGCTGCGGCGCCCGCTCGATTGGGAGGATTTCGATCTGCTGCGCGCAGCCGGGATCCAGACCGCATCCTATCTCGCCGAGGCGCGGGGCGCCGAAGCGCTGGCCGATTCACGCCGGTTCGACGAGTTCAACCGCCGCTTCGCCTTCATCATGCACGACATTAAGAATCTGGTGAGCCAGCTCAGCCTCGTCGCGCGCAATGCCGAACGCCATGCCGACAACCCCGAATTCCGCGCCGACATGGTGGCGACGCTGCAAGGCTCGGTCGCCAAGATGAATGCGCTGCTCGCGCGCCTGTCGCACGCGCCGCCTGCGGAAGGCGAGGCGCTGCGTCCGGTCGCCGTCGAGGCCATCGTCGCTGCGGTCGCGGCTGCAAAGGCGCCGCTCCACTTCCTTACCGCCGAATGTGCGCCCGGCCTGATCGCCGCGGCCGATCCGCTGCGGCTGGAGCAGGCGCTCGCGCATCTCGTCCAGAACGCGATCGACGCCAGCGATCCCGAAGCGATCGTGCGCATCGCCGCGCGGTTCGAGGGCGGCGACGTCGCGATCGACGTGGTCGACGAAGGCTGCGGCATGTCCGCGCAATTCATCCGCACGCGGCTGTTCCAGCCGTTCGCCTCCACCAAGCAGGGCGGCTTCGGCATCGGCGCCTATGAGGCGCGCGCGCTGGTTGCGGCGATGGGCGGGCGGCTCGAGGTCGAAAGCCGCGAAGGGCGCGGCACGCGCTTCACCATCCTGCTGCCGGCAACGACCGGCGAGATAGAAAGCGAGCGGAGACGCGCATGAACGCCGAAACCAAGATCAAGGCGGACGTGCTGCCCAAGCTCCTCGTCATCGAGGATGATGAGGGGCTCAGCCGCCAGCTCCGCTGGGCCTATGAGGATTATGAAGTGCTGGTCGCGCCCGACCGCGCCACCGCGATCGATCTGCTGCGATCGGCCGAGCCCGACGTGGTGACGCTCGATCTCGGCCTGCCGCCGGATCCCGACGGCGTCACCGAAGGCTTCGCAACGCTGGAGGCAATCCTGTCCTTGAAGCCCGCGACCAAGGTGATCGTCGCCTCGGGCCACGGCGCGCAGGAGAGCGCGCTCCGTGCCATCGCGTCGGGCGCATATGATTTCTACCGCAAGCCGGTCGATATCGACCAGCTCGGCCTCATCGTCCGCCGCGCCTTCCAGCTCCACGCGCTGGAGAGCGAGAACCGGCGGCTGGAGGAACGATCGGGCGACGACCGCACCGTGCTCGGCACGATGGTGACCTCGGCGCCTGAGATGACCAAGGTCGCGCGGACGATCGAGCGCGTCGCCAATGCCGATGTGTCGGTGATGCTGCTGGGCGCGAGCGGGACGGGCAAGGAATTGCTCGCGCGCGGCCTCCACGATGCGAGCGCGCGGCGCGGCGGCGCGTTCGTCGCGATCAACTGCGCGGCGATTCCCGAGACTTTGCTCGAGGCAGAGCTGTTCGGCCATGAAAAGGGCGCCTTCACCGGCGCGATCCGCACCACCGAAGGCAAGATCGAGCTGGCGCAGGGCGGGACGCTCTTCCTCGACGAGGTCGGCGACATTCCGCTGCCGCTTCAGGCCAAGCTGCTGCGTTTCCTGCAGGAGCGCGTGATCGAGCGGATCGGCGGGCGCAAGGAAGTGGCGGTCGACACGCGCATCGTCTGCGCGACGCACCGCAATCTCGAGGAGATGATCGCCGAAGGGAGCTTCCGCGACGACCTCTATTACCGCCTGGCGGAGATCGTGGTGCGCATCCCCGCGCTCGCTGAGCGGCCGGGGGACGCCACCCTGCTCGCCAAGCATTTCCTCAATCGCTTCGCGCGCGAGATGAACCCGGCGGTAAAGGGCTTCGCGCCCGCCGCGCTTGCCGCGATCGACGGCTGGGCCTGGCCCGGCAATGTCCGCGAGCTGGAAAATCGCGTGAAACGCGCGGTCATCATGGCCGACGGCAAGCTGGTCGTCCCGGAAGATCTCGATTTTCCGAAGGTGGAGGATGCGCTGCCCGTGAACCTCAAGGCCGCGCGCGAGGAGAC
The DNA here is from genome assembly GCF_900177405.1 of Allosphingosinicella indica. NCBI lineage: Bacteria > Pseudomonadati > Pseudomonadota > Alphaproteobacteria > Sphingomonadales > Sphingomicrobiaceae > Allosphingosinicella > Allosphingosinicella indica. The sequence goes on from NZ_LT840185.1 coordinate 1,669,670, forward strand.
CGATCGCAAGGTGATCCGCGGCGCGCTGGGGCGGACGGAGGGCAATATCTCCGCCGCCGCCAAGCTGCTCGGGATCAGCCGGCCGACGCTCTACGATCTCATGAAGCAATACGACCTGCAGCCGTGATCCGCACTCCGCCCTCCGCAGCGATCGCACTTGCGCTGGCCCTGGCCGGCTGTTCCAACGCGTCCACGCCCGGCTTTGATCAAAGCCTGAAGCGCGGCGCCGAAGCGTTCAACGCAGGCGATCCCAAGACCGCGCGCATCGAGCTGATGAACGCGATCAAGGCGCGGCCGGGCGACGCACGCGCGCGGCTGCTCCAGGCGAAGGTGCAGATCGCGCTGGGCGACGGCGTCGCCGCCGAAGCGGAGATCGCGCGCGCCCGTGCGTCGGGCGTGCCTGCGGATGCAACCCGGACGCTGATGGCCGAGGCGCTGCTGTTGCAGGGGCGGCCTGCCGATGCGCTCGCCGAAGCGAAAGCGGCGCCCGCCGCCCATGCCGGCGATGCCGCGCGGCTGGCCGGCAAGGCGCAGCTCGCAGGCGGCGACATGGACGCCGCCGGCGCGAGCTTCGATCGTGCCGCCGAGCTGACGCCGGAGAGCGCACCGCTCTGGGTCGATATCGCGCGCTATCGCCGTGCGGTGGGCGACATCGGCGGCGCGATCGGCGCGGCGGACCGCGCGCTGGCGCTCGATCCGCGCGCGGACGGCGCGCTGCTCGTGCGCGGCGAACTCACCCGGACGCAATATGGGCTGAAGGCGGCGCTGCCCTGGTTCGACCGTGCGCTCGAGGCGAAGCCCGACGATGCGACCGTGCTGCTAGAGAAAGCGGCGACGCTGGGCGAAATGGGCGCGATGCGCGAGATGCTGGCAGCGACGCGTGCGGCGCTGAAGGCCAGCCCCGGCCACCCGATGGCCTTTTATCTCCAGGCGGTGCTTGCCGCGCGCGGCGGCAATTATGCGCTGGCGCGGGCGATCTACGCCAAGAGCGGCGGCGCGCTCGCCGCGGAGCCGGGGCCGGCACTGTTCGGCGCCGCGCTCGATTATCAGGCGGGCAATTTCGAAGCGGCGTCCGATACGCTCGCCAAGCTGCTCGCCGATCAGCCCGACAATCTGCGCGCGCGGCGCCTGCTCGCCGCGTCCGAATGGCGCGCGGGCGAAATGGCCGACGCGCTTGCCGCGATCCGCCCGATCGCCGATCGCGAGGATGCCGACAGCTATGCGCTGGCGCTCGCGGGCGAGGCGGCAGCGAAGCTCGGCAGGGCTGCGGAGGCGGCGGACTATCGCGCGCGTGCTGCACGACCGCTGCGCTGGGACGGCGTGATCGCGCCGATCGGTGGCGATGCCGGCGCGGTCAATGGCGATGTCGCGGCGATCCGCGAAGCGCTGTCGCGCGCCGATTCCGCTTATGCTTTTGCGCTGGCGCGGCAGCTTGCCCGCGACAATCCCGGCGCGCCCGATGCCTGGCTGCTGGTCGGCGACGTGCTGATGCTCGCAGACGATCCCGCCGCAGCGGTCGATCCCTATCGCACCGCCGCCAACATCGCCTTTACCGAGCCGGTGGCGCTGCGGCTGATCGAGGCGCTCGACCGATCCGGCCAGGACGCCGCTGCGACCGAGACGCTGCGGCTGTTCCTCGATCAAAATCCGCGCTCGATCCCGGCGCTGCTCATTGCCGCCGAACGCTATGCCGGGGCGGGCGAATGGGCCAATGCCGAAGCCGCCTATCACGCCGTCCGCCGCCGCATCGGCACGCGCGACGCGGCGCTGTCGGGCAATCTTGCCTGGGCCTATGCGCGGCAGGGCGATCATGCCGCTGCACTGCCGATCGCGCGCCGCGCCTGGGAGGTCGATCGCGGCAATCGCCAGTCGATGGACGCTTATGGCTGGATGCTGTTCAAGACCGGCCGCAAGGCCGAGGGGCTGGCGCTGATGCTCGCTTCGGTCGCGCCCTAGTCCGCCATCACCGGCGGGCCGGCGTGCGGCTTCGCCTTGCGCAACAGGAAGACGAGCGGCAGCACCGCAAAGGTCACCAGCATCATCACGTGGAAATCGTCGATATAGGCGATCATCGCGGCCTGCCGGTTGATCTCGGCGTCGATCATCGCGAGGCCGGCGTCGCTGATGTTGGAGAAGCGCGCGGCGATGCCGGGATCGACCGGCGGGATCGTCGCCTCGGTCATATGCTGCGAGAGATCGGCGTGGCTGATCTGGATGTTGCGCGCAAGCAGCATGGTCACCATCGAAATGCCGATCGATCCGCCGAGGTTGCGCGAGAGATTGAGCAGGCTCGCCGCGGTCGTCCGATAGTGCGGCGCGAGCGTGCCGAAGGCGAGCGTGTTGAGAGGCACGAAGATGAGGCCGAGCCCCAGCCCCTGCACCACGCCGCTGACGATGATCGGCCGCGAATCCATGTCGAGCGTGAAGCCCGACATCTGCCAGAGCGAGATGCCCATCAGCGATATGCCGGCGAAGATCAGCACGCGCGCGTCGATCCGGTCGAGCAGCTTGCCGGCGAGCACCATCGAGATCAGCGTGCCAACGCCGCGCGGCGCGGTGAGGAAGCCAGACTGGAGCACCGAATAGCCGAACAGCCGCTGGAGCAAAGGCGGCAGCAACGCGAGCCCGGCAAGCAGCAAGACGCCCGTTACCGCCATGAAGAACAAGGCAGTCGCTAGGTTGCGATCGGCGAACATGTGCGGCTCGAAGATCGGGCGCTTGGCGGTCATCATGTGAACGCCAAACATCCAGGCCGCCGCGACCGCGATGCCGCCTTCGATCCAGATTTCGGTGGAGTCGAACCAGCCCGCCGTCTCGCCGCGATCGAGCATCAATTGCAGCGCGCCGACCGCGAGCGCGAGCAGCGCGAAGCCGAACAGATCGAACCGCCGCTTCATCGTGCCGGTCTCCGGCAGGTAGCGGAGTGCCATCACCGTCGCGATCACGCCGACGGGGAGGTTGACCAGGAACACCCAGCGCCAGTTGAAGCTGTCGGTCAGCCAGCCGCCCAGCACCGGCCCCAGGATCGGGCCGATCATGATGCCGCCGCCGAACATCGCCATCGCCTTGGCGTGGCGCTCGGGCGGGTTGATGTCGAGCATCACCGATTGCGCGAGCGGCACCAGGAAAGCGCCCGAAATGCCCTGCGCGGCGCGGAAGATCACCATTTCCGGCATGTTCTGCGCGATGGCGCAGAGCAGCGAGGTGACGGTGAAGCCGATCACCGCGAACAGGAACAGCCCCTTGCGGCCGACCCGCTCCGACAGCCAGCCGGTGATCGGGATCGCGATCGCGGAGGCGACGATGTAGCTGGTGAGCACCCAGGTGATGCTCTCCGGCGTCGCGCCGAGGCTGGTCTGCATGTGTGGCAGCGCGACGTTGGCGATCGTCGTGTCCAGCACCTGCATCAGCGTGCCGAGCATCACGGCGACGGTGATCATGCCGCGCTCGAACCCGCCGATGTGGCTGGCGGCGGTGCCGGGGTTGGGGAGGGCGGCGCTCGCCACGGATCAGCGCTCCGCGCCGCCCTTGGTGTCGACGGTGACATCGGCGGAAAGCCCGGCAAGCAGCGGCCGGCTGGTCGGCGCATCGATGCGGATGCGGACCGGCACGCGCTGCGTGACCTTCACCCAATTGCCGGTGGCGTTCTGCGCCGGGAGCACCGAGAATTCGGAGCCGGTGCCCGCGCCGATGCTGGCGACATGGCCTTTGGCCTTCATCCCCGGATAGGCATCGAACTCCACCTCCGCCGGCTGGCCGACGTACATTTTGGCGAGATCGGTTTCCTTGTAATTGGCCTCGATCCAGATGTCGTCGCTGCGCACGATCGTCACCATCGGCACGCCGGAAACGACGGTGTTGCCGACCTGGAGTCGGTCCGACTGGGCGACGATGCCGTCGGCGGGCGCGCGGATCTCAGTGCGCTTTAGATCCAGCAGCGCCTTCTCGCGCGCCACCCGCGCCGCCTCGATCGCGGGCTGGTTGGAGGTGCCGCCGGAGGCGAGCGCGGCGCCCGCATTCGCCGCGCTGGCGCGCGCGTTGGCGAGCCGCTCGCGCGCTTCCTCGACGTCGTGCAGCGCGTCGTCATATTGCCGGCGCGTGGTGAAGCCGCGATCGAGCAGCTCGGAATAGCGCGCGAAGTTGCGTTGCGCGTAGCCGAGGTTGCTCTCGGCGCCGCGGATGTCGGCATCGGTGCCGGCCGAGCGGGTCTGGAGCTGCGTCACTTCGACCGACGCGGCCTTCATCTGCGCCTCGGCCTGCGCCAGCGCGATGCGATACGGCCGCTGGTCGATGCGGAAGAGAAGCTCGCCCTTCTTCACGCGCTGGTTCTCGCGGACAAAGACCTCGGCGACGGGGCCGCTGACCTCGGCGCTCACCGAGACCTTGTCCTGCTGGACATAGGCGTTGTCGGTGGAGACGTAGCGGCCCGAGGTCAGCCAGAAATAGCCGCCGACCAGCGCCAGCAGCAGCGGCACGGACAGCATCAGCCAATTCCGCCATTTGGGTGTCTTGCGCTCCGCCGCCATTTCGACCGCATCGGCCGTCATCGCCATATCGCTCACGATGCCCTCCTCGCGGCGCCTTCGCCGCGTTTGTCCAGATTGTCGCGCACCCGCGCCAGTAGGTCGCGCAGCGCGTCCAGTTCGCCCTCATCCATGCCCGCGAAGGCGTCGGCGAACATGCGATCGGCGACGCGGCGGAGCTTCGCCACCACCGGCGCTGCTTCCGGCGTCAGGAAGATGCGCCAGGCGCGGCGGTCGGTGGCGTCAGCGCGCCGCTCGACCAGGCCCGCCTCGGCGAGCCGGTCGATCATGCGGCCGATGGTGATCGGCTCGACATCGAGCGCATCGGCGAGCTCGATCTGGCGCAGCCCGTCCTGACGGCGCAGCTTGGCGAGCACGCGCCATTGCGCGCGGTTCACGCCGAGCGCGGCGGCGCGCTTGTCGAAATCACGGCGAATCGCGCGTGACGTCTCGACGATCTCGTAGGCGAGATTTTCCATGCAGGTGAAATAATATCAGACGATATTAGTTGCAACCAGAAACGAAAAAATATCAGGTGGCGAGCGCCTCGACCTGTTCGGCCAGCTCCAGCCAACGTTCTTCGGCTGCGTCACGCTCCTGCCGCGCGGCGCCGATCGCGGTCATCAGCGCCTGGAATCGTGCCGGATCGCGGGTGTAGAGATCGGGATCGGCAAGCGCCGCCTCGTCGCGCGCGATCGCGGCCCCGATCTCCTCGATGCGGCCGGGCAGCAGATCGAAATCGCGCTGGTCCTTGTAGCTGAGCTTGGCGGCACGCTTCGGCGGGATCGCCGCCGCTGCGGTGCGCGGCTCCTGCCGGGCAGGCTTGGGCGCCGGCGCTTTGCGCTTCGCCACCCAATCCGCATAGCCGCCCGCGACGACATCGACCTTGCCCGATCCGTCGAGCCCGAGCGTGACGGTCACGGTCCGGTCGAGGAAGTCGCGGTCGTGGCTGACGATGAGGACGGTGCCGTCGTAATCGGCGATCACTTCCTGGAGCAGATCGAGCGTCTCGAGGTCGAGATCATTGGTCGGCTCGTCGAGCACGAGGAGGTTGGAGGCGCGGGCGAACTCGCGCGCGAGCAGCAGCCGCGACCGCTCGCCGCCCGACAGCGTGCCGATCCGCGCATCGACCAGCTCGGGCGCGAACAGATAGTCCTTGAGATAACCCTGGACGTGCTTCTTGACGCCGCGCACCTCCACCCAGTCGCCGCCGTCGGCAAGGATGTCGCGGACGCGCTTGTCGGGATCGAGCAGCTTCCTCTGCTGGTCGATGACGATGCCGGTCAGCGTCCTGGCGCGCACCACCTTGCCCTCGTCGGGCTCCAGCTCGCCGGTCAGCAGCTTCAGCAGCGTCGTCTTGCCGGCGCCGTTGGCGCCGACGATGCCGATCCGGTCGCCGCGCTGCACGCGCAGACTGAAATCGCGGATGATCGCGCGCTCGCCGAACCGCTTCGTGACGCGCTCGGCGTCGATCACCGTCTTGGTCTTGGCGTCGTCGTTGGCGAGGCCGAGCTTCGCGGTGCCGGGCGGCCCGAGCATCGCGGCGCGGGTGGCGCGCATCTCGTGGAGCTTAGCAAGCCGCCCCTGGTTGCGCTTGCGGCGCGCGGTGACCCCGCGCTCCAGCCAGTGGAGCTCGAGCTTGAGCTTGGCATCGAGCTTGTCCGCCGCGCGCGCTTCCTCGGCATAGACCTTTTCGGTCCAGGCATCGAAGCCGCCGAAGCCGACTTCGGTGCGGCGGATGCCGCCGCGGTCGAGCCAGAGCGAAGAGCGGGTGAGGCGGGTGAGGAAGGTGCGGTCGTGGCTGATCGCGATGAACGCGCCCTTGTAGCGGCCGAGCCAATCTTCGAGCCATTCGATGGCGGCGAGGTCGAGGTGGTTGGTGGGCTCGTCGAGCAGCAGCACCTGCGGGTCCTGCGCCAATGCGCGGGCGATGGCGGCGCGGCGCCGCTCGCCGCCCGAGGCGGTGGCGGCGGGCCGGTCGAGATCGATGCCGATCTGGCCGGCGATCGCGTCCACCGCGTGCGCGGGCGGCGCGTCGGGCGCGGCAAGCGTGAAATCGCGCAGGGTCGCGAAGCCGGCGACGGCGGGATCCTGCTCCAGCAGCACCACCTTGGTACCCGGCTGGATCGTCCGCCGCCCCTCGTCGGTCTCGATCAGCCCGGCGAGGCATTTGAGCAAGGTCGTCTTGCCCGCGCCATTGCGCCCGATCAGCGCCAGCCGGTCGCGTGCGCCGATGTGCAGATCGAGCCCGCGGAACAGCCAGCCGGCGCCCTGGACAAGGCCGAGATTTTCATATGCGAGAATGGGAGCGGACATGGCGGGGCAGATAGGGGCTTTGCGCCCGCCCGTCACCCACGCGCATTTTTGGATTGCAAACCAACGGTTTACATATTTGAGATCATTTGATTTTTTGACGGTCTTAGGGCATCATCCGGCATCACTGTTGGAGGGTGGTGATGATCCGTCTGGTTATGCTGTGCGCGGCTTTGGCCATGTCTGCCCAGGCGACCGCACTTTCGGAAACGTCCGGCGGCAAGAAGAAGCCCAGCAAGACCAAGCTGGTCTGCAAGATGAGTGCGCCGGCGCTCGGCACCCGGCTGGGAGCGACGCGCAAATGCGCGACCGAGCAGGAGTGGGCGACCTGGGAGCGCGAGATCGCAGAGGAATCGCGCCGCAATATCGACAAGGTCCAGATGCAGCGCGCGACAGTCTGTCCGCCGAACTGCTGACCGCTTTCCAAATGCCCTGACAACCGTCCGCTGCCCGTGTAAGGGGCGCGGCCATGCTCAACATGTCCGGCATAACCGTCCGCCTCGGCGGGCGCACGATCCTCGACGGCGCCAGCGCGGCGCTGCCGCCGGGCGCGCGCGTCGGGCTGATCGGGCGCAACGGCGCGGGCAAGTCCACGCTGATGCGCGTCGTCGCCGGGCTGATGGAGCCGGACGAGGGTAGCGCCGAGATGCCGCGCGCCGCGCGGATCGGCTATATCGCGCAGGAGACCCCTTCCGGAACCGCGACGCCGTTCGAGACGGTGCTGGCCGCCGACACCGAGCGTGCCGATTTGCTCGCCGCGTCCGAGACCGAGAGCGATCCGCACCGCCTTTCCGAGATCCACGAGCGGTTGAATGCGATCGGCGCGCACGCCGCGCCAGCGCGTGCGGCGCGCATCCTCGTCGGTCTCGGCTTCGACGAGGCGGCGCAGCAGCGGCCGCTCGACAGTTTCTCCGGCGGCTGGCGGATGCGCGTGGCGCTCGGCGCCCTGCTCTTCTCCGCGCCTGATCTGCTGCTGCTCGACGAGCCTTCCAACCACCTCGATCTCGAAGCGACGCTGTGGCTGGAGAATTTCCTCAAGAGCTATCGCGCGACGATGCTGATCGTCAGCCACGAGCGCGACCTTTTGAACAATGTCGTCGATCACATCCTCCATCTCGAGGGTGGCAAGGTGACGCTCTATGCGGGCGGCTATGACGCGTTCGAGCGGCAGCGCGCCGAGCGGCAGGCGCAGCAGGGCGCGATGCGCGAGAAGCAGCTTGCCGAGCGCGCGAAGCTGCAGGCGTTCGTCGATCGCTGGCGCGCCAAGGCCTCCAAGGCGAAGCAGGCGCAGAGCCGCGTCAAGGCGCTCGCCCGGATGCAGCCGATCGCCGAAGTCGCTGCCGACCCGAGCCTCAGCTTCGATTTTCCGAGCCCCGCCGAGATGAAGCCGCCGCTGGTGATGCTCGACATGGCGGCCGTCGGCTACGCGCCCGGCAAGCCCGTGCTGTCGCGCGTCAGCCTCCGCCTCGATCCCGACGACCGCATCGCCTTGCTCGGCCGCAACGGCAACGGCAAGACGACGCTGGCGCGGCTGCTGGCGGCGCAGCTCGCGCCTATGGACGGCGAGATGAACGCGCCCGGCAAGCTCAAGGTCGGCTATTTCACCCAATATCAGGTCGAGGAGCTGGATAGCGGCGACACGCCGCTCCAGCATATGAGCCGGCTGATGCCCAAGGCGACGCCGGCGGCGGTGCGCGCGCAATTGGGCCGTTTCGGCTTTTCGGGCGACAAGGCGACGATGCAGGTCGCGAAGATGTCGGGCGGGGAGCGCGCGCGGCTCGCGCTCGCGCTCATCACCCGCGATGCGCCGCACCTCCTCATCCTCGACGAGCCGACCAACCATCTGGACGTCGATGCGCGCGAGGCGCTGGTCCAGGCGCTGGCCGATTATGGCGGCGCGGTCGTGATGGTCAGCCACGACCGGCACATGCTGGAGCTGGCGGCCGACCGGCTGGTGCTGGTCGATGACGGCACCGCACGCGAGTTCGACGGCAGTCTCGACGATTATACCGATCTGGTCCTCGGCCGCGGCGCGCAGCGTCCGGGGTCAGACGCCGCAGCGGCGCCCAATCGCAAGGATCAGCGCCGCGCCGCCGCCGAAGCGCGCGAGCGCAACAAGTCGCTGCGCAAGGCCATGCAGCAGGCCGAAGCCGACATCGCCAAGCTGGAGGTGCGGCGCACCGAGATCGACCGTGCGATGTTCGATCCCTCCTCAGCGAAGGCGGAGGACGCGGGCCGGACGATGACCGAGCTGATGAAGCTCCGCGCCCGCGTCTCCGACCAGATCGAAGCGGCGGAGGCGGCGTGGCTGGAAGCGAGCGAAGCCGCGGAACGGCAGGACGCAGCTTAGTTTCCCGCCAGCCGCTTCCGGCAGGCGGCGCCCGCCTTGGGCTTCAGCTCGAACTGCTGGAAGCGCACTCGCTCCTCGCTGCGCGGCAGCCAACTCAGCACACGCTCGCCCTGCTCGTCGGCGACGCGCATGACGATCGGTACGCGCGAGTCGCCATATTTGAAGCTCTCGCGGCGGACGTAGCGCATCCCCGGCCGCAGCCCCGCCGCCCAGGCCGGGCTCGCGGTGTCGACGGTTTCGAAGCGGAGCACGCCGTCCTTTTCCTCGGCGGAATAGCCGGACTCGTAGCGCGGCTGCTCCTGCCAGCGGAGCGGACCGCAGGCGTAGAAGAGGTTGCCGAGCAGATCGACCGGCGTGCCGGCGAGCATCGCATCGCGCCGCGCGGGCGTCAGCGCGGGAAAGACACGCAGGAAACGCCCGGCCTGAGTCTCGCCGGGGGCGAAACGCCCCGGATGCTGCGCCATCTGGACCAGCGCCGCGCGGACGCTCGCCTGGCTGTCGAGCGCGAGCGCGAGCATGTTGCCGCGATCATAGACCTGTTGCTGCGCGTCGCCGTCCTGCCAGAAGCTCTCCGCCAGCGCGGCATAGGGTTTGGTGCGGGCGGGGGAGGAGGCGTAGCGGAGGAACAGTTCGTTCAGCGCCGCCGCAGCCTCTTTCTCGTCGCGCAGCCCTGCGCGGACCAGCACCGAATTGGTGACGAAGTCGTTGAATCCTTCGGTGAACCAATATTCGGCCGCGTCGGGCCTAGCGAGCGGGCCGAGGCTGCCGCCGAGCCAGCGGTGCCCATATTCGTGCGCGAGCAACCGGACGATGTCGGTCATCGGCACGTTTGGGGTCGCGGCGAGCGCGAAGCCGCCGGTGCGGCCGGTGCCGCCATAGCTCATCGCGCCCGTCTCCCAGCCGGTGAGCGGGATCATCGGCACGAAATAGGGGACGGCGGGCGCCTGCCAATAGGCGTTGGAGGCAGCGATCACCTTGGCGAGAGCGTCGGCGAATTCGACGTCGCTGTAGGGAAAACGGCCGCGCAGCACGGTCGTGACCTTTTGCCCGCCGACGTCGCGGCTGGCGATGCGGAGATCGGTGCCGCCGATGAAGATGCCCTGCGCCGCATCGTTGACGGTGAAGCGCGGTGCGGAATCGAGGCTCCCCGCCACCCGCCATCCCGCCGGTGCCGGCCCCCAGCGGAAGCGCGCCGGCTCGGCCAGGCGCCCCTCCAGCGTCGCCAGCGCGCCCTCGCCGTGGATGTAGAAGAAGTTCGGCCGCAGCACCGGCCGTGCCTTCTCATATTCCACGGCGGGATCGGCGGCGGTGAGCTTGGCGATGCGGTAGCGCAAAGTGATCGGCGCGCCGGGGGCGTGGTCGATGCGCCTTTTATCCGGCGCGCCGCCGCCAGCAATCCTGCCACCCTCGGCGGTCAGATCGCCGATCGCTTCGTAGAGCTTGTCGCTGCCCGCCCATGCGTTGGGCAGCTCGACCACCGTCGTTCCGTCCGCATCGCCCGCGAAGCGCAACGTGATGTCGATCGCGGCGAGGCCGTTGGCGCCGGTCATCGGCGTCATCGCATATTCGACGCCCGCGGGGGGCGCCGGTGCGGCGCCGATCAGCAGCAGCGCGAGCGCCGCCGGGACCGCGCGCGTCATTGCGCGCCCTTCTGCGCCGCCACCATTGCGGCGACATCGGCGAGGAGGGCGTGCGCGTCGTAGACGATGCCGTCCTTGATGGTCCAGCGCACGCCGCCGACCCGCTCCACCTTGCCGTTCTTGTCGAGCCGCTCGAAGCCGGTGCCGTAGAGAGTCTTGAAATTGTGCAGCGGATTTTCCGGCACGATGACGAGATCGGCGAGCATCCCCGGCCGCACCATGCCGATCGGCGCCTCGATCCCCTTGGGCCGGTAGATTTCGTAGGCGCCGTTGCGCGTCGCGGCGACGACCGTCTCCAGCGGCGTGAATCCCGCCTCCTGGAGCATCTCGAGCTCCTGGATGTAGGGGAAGCCCCAGCTCTGATAGATATAGCCGGGATCGGAGCCGACGGTGACGATGCCGCCCATATTCTTATAGTCGTTCATCAGCCGCATGTACGGATTGTAGAAGCGCCGCCACGCGACCTCCTTCTCGGTCGTCCAGTCGAACCAGTAGCTGCCGTGGTTCACCCGGCTCGGCGCGAAGAAGCGGTAGAGCGAGGGCAGGGTATATTTCTCGTGCCAGTCGGCGTTGCGCGCGCGCATCAGATCGCGCGAGGCCGAGTAGATGTTGAGCGTGGGATTGAAGATCACGCCATTCTCGAGCTGCTCCTCGAGATAGGCCTTCCACTCCGGCCCGCCGGGCTCGACGATCTGATCGGCCAGGCGGGCGATCTCGTAGAACCGGTCCTGCTCGTCGAACATGTTATAGTCATTCGAATATTTGGGCAGCCGCCCCTCGCGCAGCAGGCTTTCGAAATGGCCGTAGAAATGGGTGACGGTGCCGAGCCCCAGCTCGCCCGCGATCCGCGCATTGACCTCCGCGACGCCGCCCTGGCCGAGATGCGCGACGCTGCCGAGCTTGAGCTTCTTGGCCTCGTCGAGCGCGGCGGCGGTGACGGGCCGCGAGGTGTCGTTGAACAGCTTGATGCCGTCATAGCCCTGCGCCGCCGCCCAGCGAACCCAGGCGCGCGCCTTTTCGGGCGTGTCGAGGCGGCCGATATTGCCGCCGTCGCCCAGCACCGCATAAGCGAAGATGCGCGGCGCGACGATGCTATTGTCGGCGCTGCGCCGCTTGTCGGCGATCGATTCCGGGCCGAAGTGGATCGGCACGCCGCGCACGCTGGTGACGCCGTGCGCCAGCCAGAGCTTGTAGCCGTAGCTCGGCTGCGGCGCCTTCCCGGCATCGCCATTGTGGCCGTGGGTGTCGATGAAGCCGGGCAGCACGAACATGCCGGTCGCGTCGATCTCCTGCGTCGCGTCGCGCGGCTCGCGGTTTGCGGGGACGGGGAGGCCGGGCGTGCCCGCGCCGCGCACGTCGGTGATGCGGTTGCCCTCGATGACGATGTCGACCGGCCCCTTCGGCGGTGCGCCGCTGCCGTCGATCAGCGTCGCGCCGCGGATGACGAGCTTGGCATAAGGGCCCGCGCCTTCGTCCGCGCGACGCGCGGGAACCGGCTCCATCCGTTGCGCGATCGCGGAATCGGCGGCGATCCCCAGCAGCAGGGCGCAGCAGGCGCCAACCTGGGCGAGAACGGAAAACCGCATGAAAACCCCCTTGAACTCGTTTCCCCGCCGCGGCTTGCGCGCAGCTTGACGGCACATTCATGGCCTATTCAACGCTGCTTGACTATGCCACCAACACACCTTCCGGGGACCAGTGGGACATGATGTTGCGTAAGACCTTCCTGATCACCGTTCTTGCCCTCGCGCTGCCGCTCGGCGCGGTGGCCGACGCGCGCCCGCGCGAGCGCGATCAGGACGCCGCCTACGAGGCGCGGCAGCAGGGCCGCATCATGTCGCTCCGCACCATCGAATCGCGCATCGTGCCGCGCATGGGCGGCGCCGATTACCTGGGCCCGGAGCTCGACGCCGGATCGGGCCGCTACCGGCTGAAGTTCATGCGCGAGGGGCGCGTGATCTGGGTCGATGTCGACGCGCGCACCGGCCAGCTCATCGGCCGATCGGGCAACTGAGCCCTATCGCATATCCGAAACGATCGGCGGTGCGCCGCAATCTTCTGGCGACGAAACTATTGACGGCGAGGTCGGTTGGGCCGCTAAACGCGGGCAAATACTTTGCCAGAAAGGTCCATCCATGCGGGTTTTGATCGTCGAAGACGAACCCAATCTCGGCCGCCAGCTTCGCGCCACGCTGGAAGGCGCCGGTTACGCCATCGATCTCGCCACCGACGGCGAGGACGGCCATTATCTCGGTTCCACCGAAAGCTATGACGCGATCATCCTCGATCTCGGCCTGCCGGAGATCGACGGGCTGACCGTGCTCGATCGCTGGCGCAAGGAAGGCATGAAGGTGCCGGTGCTGGTGCTGACGGCGCGCGATAGCTGGTCGGACAAGGTGGCCGGGCTCGATGCCGGCGCCGACGATTATCTCGCCAAGCCGTTCCAGACCGAGGAGCTGATCGCCCGGCTCCGCGCACTCATCCGCCGCGCCTCGGGCAACACCAGCTCCGAGCTGACCGCAGGCGACGTGCGGCTCGACACGCGATCGGGCAAGGTGACGCTGCAGGGCGAGCCGGTGAAGCTCACCGCGCAGGAATATAAGCTCTTGAGCTACCTGATGCACCACAAGGGCAAGGTCGTCAGCCGCACCGAGCTGATCGAGCATATCTACGATCAGGATTTCGACCGCGATTCGAACACGATCGAAGTGTTCGTCACGCGCATCCGCAAGAAACTGGGCGCCGACGTCATCACCACCATCCGCGGCCTCGGCTACAGCCTGGAGGATCCGGAGAACCGGACGCCGCAGGACTGACGATGCCCGCACCCCGGCCCGCCGCCGGCCGCGCCGGACCGCAATGAAGTTCGCGTTCGCCAAGCGGCTGGTGCCGCGCCGCGCCACCGTCGCGTCGGGATCGCTGACCCGGCGCATGATCACGGTAGCGGCGCTGTGGATCATCGTCCTCCTCGGCGTCGGCGGCGTCGCGCTCGATCGGGTGCTGACCAGCGCCATCACCCGCAATTTCGACGCCCAGCTCGAATATGTGCTGACCGCGCTGATCGCCTCGGCCGAGATTGGCCCTGACGGCGAGCCCTATCTCAACCGCCCGCCCGCCGATCAGCGGTTCCTGGAACCCTATTCGGGCCTTTATTTCCAGATCTCCGGCCAGAACTTCGAGCCGTTCCGCTCGCGATCGCTGTGGGATCGCGCGATCCGCACGGGCGCCGCGCACGACGATCGCGGCATCCACATATACGACAGCGCCGAATTCCAGGATGAGACGCTGCGCATCCTGGAGCGCGACGTGCTGCTGCCGGGATCGCAAACGCAATGGCGTTTCCAGGTCGCGCAAAGCCGCGACGGGCTCGACGAACAAATCGACGTGTTGCGCCGCACGATGATCCGCTCCTTCGTGCTGCTCGGCGTAGGCCTCGTCCTGCTGGCGGTGATCGAGGCCTTTTACGGGCTGTGGCCGCTGCGCCGCGTGCGTCGCGCGATCGCCGCGATCCGCTCCGGCGAGAGCGCGCGGATCGACGCCCAATTCCCCAACGAGATCCAGCCGCTGATCGAAGAGCTCAACGCGCTGCTCGAACATAATGAAGTGCAGGCGGAGGAGGCGCGGCGCCACGCGGGCAATCTCGCGCATGCGCTGAAGACGCCGCTCACCGTCATCACCAACGCCGCGACCGCGAAGAGCCCCGACCTCGCCGACACCGTCCGGCGCGAGGCGGTGACGATGCGGCGGCAGGTCGATCACCACCTTGCCCGCGCCCGCGCGATCGGCCGCCGATCCAACGCGCAGGCACGCTCGGACGTCTGGCCCTCGCTGCAGGCGGTAGAACGCGCGGTCGACCGGCTCTACGAGCATGTCACCATCGACCTCGCGGGTGACCGGCAGGTGGCGGCGCATGTCGAGCGGCAGGATCTCGACGAGATGCTCGGCAATCTCATCGAGAATGCAGCCAAATATGGCGGCGGCCGGGTGTTCGTGACGGTCAAGAAGACGCCCGAATGCGTCGAGATCGAGATCGAGGACGATGGCCCCGGCATTCCCGCCGATCAGCGCGACGCCATCTTCGGCCGCGGCGCACGGCTCGATCTCGAAAAGCCCGGCACCGGCCTCGGCCTCGCCATCGTCCGCGACGTCGCCGAAATCTACGGCGGCTCGGTCGAACTCGAAGAGAGCGAAGACCTTGGTGGCCTTCTTGCCCGGCTGAAGCTGCCGGTGGTGTGAGCCATTGCGCAACGTTACGGTAAGACGTATCTTACCGACATGAACGCACACACTAAATTGTCGGCGAAGGGCCAGATCGTCATCCCGAAAGCGGTGCGCGAGCGCATGAAATGGGCACAGGGCGACGATCTGGAAATCGTCGAGACGGCGGGTGGTCTTTTATTGCGTCCCAGAACGCCGCGTCGCGAGACGATCACGCTGGAAGAATTCCGGCGCCGGGTTCCGCGCCATGAGGGACCGGCGGTTTCGCTGGAAGAAATGGAAAAAGCGATCGACGAGGCGATGGCGGAGCGCTGGAAGCGCAAGGAAGCCGACAGCCGGTGAAGGCCATCGATACCAATATCCTGATCCGCGCGATTACTGGTGACGATCCGCGCCAGGCAGAACGGGCAAACGAAATCATCGCATCGGGCGTGTTCGTCTCGTCGGGCGTGTGGATCGAAAGCGAATGGGTTCTCAGCTTTTCTTACCACTGGCCTCGCGATCGCATTGCCGACGCGCTGGCCATCTTCATGGAGCTGGCGACCGTCCACGCTGTCGATCTCCAAGGATTGCGCTGGGCGCTTGACCGATACCGGGAAGGAGCCGACTGGGCTGACATGATTCATCTGGTCGATGCCGCAGACGTCGCAACTTTCGTGACTTTCGATCGCGCGCTGGCGCGACGCGCAGGTCCGCAGGCACCGGCACATGTCGAGACCGTCGCATGACCGCGACCGTCCACACTTTTCCGGGCAAGACTACGCCTTCGCTCGATGCGATGGTGCAGCTTGTCGCGGCGGACCTCAATCAGGTGAATGCGGTCATCCTCGCGCGGATGCAGAGCGAGGTGGCGCTGATCCCGGAGCTGGCCGGGCATCTCATCGCCGGCGGCGGCAAGCGGATGCGGCCGATGCTGACGCTCGCCTGCGCGCGGCTGCTCGATTACGGCGGCGCGCGGCATCACAAGCTCGCCGCGGCGGTGGAGTTCATCCATACCGCGACTTTGCTGCACGATGATGTCGTCGACGGCTCCGGCCTCCGGCGCGGGCGGCGGACGGCCAACATCATCTGGGGCAATCCGGCGAGCGTGCTGGTCGGAGATTTCCTATTCAGCCGCGCTTTCGAGCTGATGGTGGAGGACGGCAGCCTCAAGGTGCTGCGCATCCTGAGCCGCGCCTCCAACGTGATCGCTGAGGGCGAGGTCAACCAGCTCACCGCGCAGCGCCGGATCGAGACCAGCGAAGACCAGTATCTCGACATCATCGGCGCGAAGACCGCCGCGCTGTTCGCCGCCGCCTGTCGCATCGCTGCAGTGGTCGCGGAGCGCGAGGATGCGACCGAGGAGGCACTCGACGCCTATGGCCGCAATCTCGGCATCGCCTTCCAGCTCGTCGACGATGCGATCGATTATGCATCGGACGGCGCGACGATGGGCAAGGACGCCGGCGACGATTTCCGGGATGGTAAGGTGACGCTGCCGGTGATCCTCGCGCATGCGCGCGGCGACGCGGCGGAGCGCACCTTCTGGCGTGATGCGATGGAAGGCCGCCGCACCAGCGATGCCGATCTCGCCCACGCCACCCGGTTGCTGGAGACGCGCGGCGCGATGGCCGATACGCTCGACCGCGCGCGCCATTACGGGCAGCGCGCGGTCGATGCGCTTGGGCCGTTCCCGGCTGGCAAGGCCAAGGCCGCGCTGGTCGAGGCGGTGGAGTTCGCGATCGCCCGCGCCTACTAGGCGCCGAACCGCCTTCCGGCCTGATGCCGTGCTTGCCCTCGTCCGCCGCCTGCACTAAGTCCTCCGCCATGTTCGGCCGCTCCGGTAGGGGCGGCCCTTATTGTTTTCGGGAGACGAGACAGTGGCTCAGCCGCTCATGCCCCATGCGACCGCGTCCTGGCTGGTCGACAACAGCGCGCTCACCTTCGAGCAGATCGCCGCCTTCTGCGGCCTCCATATCCTCGAGGTCCAGGCGATCGCCGACGACACCGCCGCAACCAAGCTCACCGGCCGCGATCCGATTCGCGCCGGCGAGCTCAGCCAGGCGGAAATCGACCGCGGGCAGGACGATCCCAAATATCGCCTGCAGATGCAGCGCGAGCCCGACAAGGCGGTCCGCACCAAGGGGCCGCGCTACACGCCGGTCTCCAAGCGGCAGGACAAGCCCGATGGTATCGCCTGGCTGATCCGCAACCATCCCGAGCTTTCGGACGGGCAGATCGGCAAGCTGATCGGCACCACGCGCACCACCATCGGCGCGATCCGTGATCGCAGCCACTGGAACATCGCCAATATCCAGCCGAAGGATCCGGTGACGCTCGGCCTCACCACCCAGCGCGAACTCGACGCCGCTGTCGCCAAGGCGGCGAAGGCGGGCCGTGGCGAGGGCATGCCGGTCGATCTCGACATCGATCGCGACCGTGCGGCGCTGATCGAAGAGCTACGCGCCGAGCGCGAGGCGGCGGCGCGCGAAGCCGAAGCCGCTCATGCCGCCGAGGAGCAGACCGAGGGCTTTGTCGATCCCTTCGCCCGCTGAACGGGCTGCGCCGGCTCCCGAGGGGCTGAGCTATCCGTTCGGCGATGCCGATCCGGCGCGCGGCGCGATCGTCGAGATCGCCGACGGGATCGGCTGGGCGCGGCTATCGATGCTCGGGCCGCTCAAGCATGTGAACGTTTGGCTGCTCGACGACGGCGACGGCGTTGCGATCGTCGATACCGGCCTCAACACCTCGCGTGTCCGAGACGAGTGGGAGGCGCTGATCGACGGCCCGCTCGCCGGGCGCCGCGTCACCCGCGTCATCGTCACCCACTTTCATCCCGATCATCTCGGCCTCGCCGGCTGGCTGTGCGAGCGGTTTGCGGCGCCGCTCTGGATGACGCGCACCGAATGGCTGCTCGGCCGGATGCTCGCCGCCGACGCGCGCGACACGCCGCCGCCAGAGGCGTTCGATTACTGGCACGGTGCCGGCTGGGAGGAAGCGCGGATCGCGGCGGCCGAAGCGCGGGGTTGGCGCCTGTTCGCCTCCGCCGTGAGCGCCATACCGGCGCAGTTCATCCGGTTGATGGACGGCGACTCCATCGCGATCGGCGATCGCAACTGGCGCGTCGTTGTCGGCAGCGGTCATAGCCCCGAACATGCCTGCCTGATCGACGATGCCGGCGGGATCATGATCGCGGGCGATCAGGTGCTGCCGCGGATCACCTCCAACGTCTCGCTTAGCCTCAGCGAGCCAAGCGCCGATCCGCTCGGCGAATGGCTCGCTTCGATCGACAAGCTGCGCAGCCTCTCGCCCGATCTGCTCGTGCTGCCCTCGCATGGCGACCCGTTCACCGGCCTCCACCCGCGCCTCGACGCACTCGACACCAATCACCGCGACCGGCTGACGGCGCTGGAGGCGTTTCTCGACACGCCCCGGCGCGCGGTCGACTGCTTCCCGATCCTGTTCGACCGGCCGATCGACGACACGCTCTACGGCCTCGCCACCGGCGAGGCACTGGCGCACCTCCGCCATCTCGAGGTCACCGGCCGTGCGGTGCGCGAGCAGCGCGGCCGGACTTGGTGGTTCGCGCGCGCGGCCTGACGGTTGCTTGACCATGGCGCGCTGCCAAGCCAATGCTTGTGGCCATGTCCGAACAGAGTGACGCCATCGCCGCGCTGTCCTTCGAGGCGGCGCTGAAGCGGCTGGAGGAGATCGTCCGCCTGCTGGAGAGCGGCGAGGCCTCGCTCGACCAGTCGATCGAGCTCTATAACGAGGGCGATGCGCTCCGCCGTCAGTGCGAGGCGCGGCTGGAGGCGGCGCAGGCGCGGATCGAGAAGATCCAGCTCGGCCGCGACGGCGCGCCGGCCGGCACGGCGCCGTTCGACGGTGGCTGAGGCACGGATGGCCGACGCCGACGCCAGCCTCGGCCCCGCGCTCGCGCGGATCGGCGCCGATGTCGATGGCATGTTCGATGCGCTGCTCGCCGTCCCAGCCGACAGCCGCGCGCGGCTTTACGAAGCGATGCGCCACGCTGCGATCGGCGGCGGCAAGCGGCTGCGGCCCTTGCTGGTCGTCGCCGCGGCAGGGCTGTTTCATGTCGATCGCGCGCGCGCGCTGCGCGTCGGCGTCGCGGTCGAGTGCATCCACGTCTATTCACTGATCCACGACGATCTGCCGTGCATGGACGATGACGATCTGCGCCGCGGCAAGCCGACCGTTCACAAGGCGTTCGACGAATGCACCGCGGTCCTCGCCGGCGATTCGCTGCACGCGCTCGCGTTCGAAGTGCTCGCCGACGAGGCGACGCACGACGATCCCTTCGTCCGCTCGGAACTGATGCTGGAACTGGCGCGTGCCTCCGGCCCCGCCGGTATGGCGGGCGGCCAGATGATGGACCTGATGGCGGGCGACGGCGCGCTCGACATGGCGGCGGTGACACGGCTGCAGCAGTTGAAGACCGGCGCGCTGATCGGCTTCTGCCTCGAGGCGGGGGGGATCATGGGCCGCGTGCCCCCCGAAGGCCGCACGAGTCTGCGCGGTTACGCGCGCGATGTCGGTCTCGCCTTTCAGATCGCCGACGACCTGCTCGACGTCGAGGGCGAAGAGGCCAAGACCGGCAAGCGGGTCGGCAAGGATGGCGCGGCGGGCAAGGAAACCTTCGTTTCGCTGGTCGGCGCCGATCGCGCGCGTCAGCAGGCCGGGATGCTGGTCGATCAGGCGGTCGCGCATCTCCAGAGCTTCGGCGGCGAGGCGGACCTGCTTCGCGCCATCGCCCGCTTCGCCGTCGCGCGCGACCATTGACCGGGGGAATGGCATGACCCGCATCGGCGTTTATCCGGGCACCTTCGATCCGATCACGCTCGGCCATATGGACATCATCCGCCGCGGCGCGAAGCTGGTCGACCGGCTGGTGATCGGCGTCACCACCAATCCCAGCAAATCGCCGATGTTCAGCGTCGAAGAGCGCACCGCGATGGTGGAGCGCGAGATCGCGGGGCTTTCCGGCGACATCCGCGTCGTCACCTTCGATTCGCTGCTGATGGACTTCGCCGAGCGCGAGAAGGCGCAGATCATCGTCCGCGGCCTCCGCGCCGTCGCCGATTTCGAATATGAGTATCAGATGGCGGGTATGAACCAGCAGCTCAACTGCCGCGTCGAGACCGTCTTCCTGATGGCCGACGTGTCCTTGCAGCCGATCGCCTCGCGGCTGGTGAAGGAGATCGCGCTCTACGGCGGCGACATCGGCAAGTTTGTGACGCCCGCGGTGGCCGAGCAGGTCGGCCACCGCGTCACCGAGATCGGCCGCAAGGGGTCATGAACCGTTCATCGGCGCGGGGGCACGGCGCGCCGTCCGCCGTTCCGCGCAGCATGTTTTTGCTCTAAGAGCGGCCACGAGATTTTTCCGGGTGAGGGTATCGATGCGTCTCAACAACCTGTTCGCCGCCATCGCGGCGCTGTTCTTCGCGACCGGCCTTGCGGCGCAGACCGCGCAGCCGGCCTTTTCGGTCGCGCCTCCGCCGCTCGATCCCGAAAACACCTGGGTGCTCGATCTCACCACGGGCGGACGCGTCACCATTCAGCTTCGCCCCGACGCGGCGCCCAATGCGGTCGAGCGGATCAAGACGCTGACCCGGCAGGGCTTCTACAACGGCACGATCTTCCACCGCGTGATCGAAGGCTTCATGGCGCAGGGCGGCGATCCGGGCGGCGACGGCACCGGCGGCTCCAGCCTTCCTGACGTGAATGCCGAGTTCAACGTCCTGCCCCACGTCCGCGGCGCAGTCGCGGCGGCGCGCGGCGGCGACGTCAATTCGGCGAACAGCCAATATTACATCATGTTCGGCCCGCGCCTGCAGCTCGACCGCAAATATACCGTCTTCGGCCGCGTCGTGAGCGGCATGGAGTTTGTCGACAAGATCGAGCGCGGCGAGCCGCCGGCCAATCCGTCGCGCGTCGTTCGTGCCTCGATCGGCGCCGACAACGTGCCGCCGCCGTCGCCGCAGGAAGTCGCCGCCGTGGCCTCCGCGCCGCTGCCGCGGGGCCGCGCCGCCGCGCCACCTGCCGCCGTCCAGTCGCTGGGTTCGGGCACGGCGCAGCCGGGCCAAGCGGCGCCCGCCGAGGCTGCGCAGCCGACTACGCCGTCGGCCGAGACGCCTGCGACCACGCAGCCGCCGGCGACGCCTTCGGCCCCGCCGCCGAGCGAGTCGACCGCCAACCCCAACGAATCGACGACGCCGCAGGACGCGTCCGAGGCCGCGCCGCAGCCCGGGGCGACGCCAACCCCCGAGCCCACGCCGACGCCGCAGCCGGATACGCCGACGCCGCAATAATGCGCGTCGACCTGTTCGATTTCGACCTGCCGCCCGAACGGATCGCGCTCAGGCCCGCGAGCCCGCGCGACAGCGCGCGGATGCTGGTCGTGCGGCCCGAGGGCTTCGAAGACCGCGGTGTCGCCGATCTGCCCGCGATGCTCCGTGCGGGCGACATGCTCGTCTTCAACGATACCCGCGTGATCCCGGCCCAGCTCGAAGGGACGCGCGGCGAAGCGCGGATTGGCGCAACACTGCACAAGCGCGAAGGGCCGCGCGACTGGCGCGCCTTCGTCCGCAACGCCAAGCGCGTCCGCGCCGGCGACCGGATCGACTTCGGCGCGGGCGTCACCGCCCTGGCCGGCGACAAAGGCGAGGACGGCAGCATCCTCCTGCGCTTCGAGGGCGACGAGCCGGTCGAGCTGCTGCTCGAGCGGGCCGGGCGGATGCCGCTGCCGCCCTATATTGCGGGCAAGCGCGAGGCCGACGCGCGCGACGCCATTGATTATCAGACGATGTTCGCGAGGGAGAAAGGCGCCGTCGCCGCGCCGACCGCCGCGCTGCACTTCACGCCGGTGTTGATGAATGCTCTGGAAGCGGCCGGGATCGGCCATGCGACGCTGACGCTCCATGTCGGCGCGGGGACGTTCCTGCCGGTCAAGGCCGAGGACACCGACGCGCACCGGATGCACAGCGAATGGGGGCGGATCGACGCCGCCACCGCCGATCGCCTCAACGCGGTGCGCGCTGAGGGCGGACGGGTGATCGCTGTCGGGACCACCGCGCTCCGCCTGCTCGAAAGCGCGGCGGGGGAGGACGGCCTGATCCGTCCGTTCGAAGGCGATACCGCGATCTTCATCACGCCGGGCTACCGCTTCCGCGCGATTGACGGGCTGGTGACCAATTTCCACCTGCCGCGATCGACGCTCTTCATGCTGGTCGGCGCGCTCATGGGGCGTGAGACGATGCAGGCGGCCTACGCCCATGCGATCGCTGAAGGCTACCGCTTCTATTCCTACGGCGACGCGAGCTTATTGTTACCGGAACGATGACGGCGGCGGAACGGGCGGCACGTCCGCGCGTTCCGATGCTATGACGCCCGTGCTCCCTCCGAAGCAGACCGACAAGCAGGGACGCGCGCGCGGTCTCTACGACGAGCAGCAGCAGCGTTTCGCGCAGGAAAAGCAGCTTGGCCGCCACATCCCCCGGCCGGCGCTGTTCGGCACGCCCGACGCATGAGCCAGCCCGGCGAGCGTCCGCAGCCCGATCCCGCGCCCGCGGCGCCGGACGGCAATCCCTCGCCGACCGGACCCGATCCCGATCTGCCGCAGCCGCACGAGGCGCCGCATCCCGGCACAACGGGGGACGAGCCTTATCCTCCGCAGGACAAGCCCGCGCAGGAACAGCCGCCGAGCTGAATTTCCGTTACTGCGGCGTCGAGACGCGCGCTTCCTGGCCGTCGCCTTCGGGCACCTGCAGGATCGTCTGCGTCACCGCGCCTTTGTCCACCACATTGGTGTCCGGATCGCCGGCGACCGAGCGGGCTCCCTGCGCGGCGCGGTCGCGATCCGCGGCCTGCAGCATCTCCGTCTCGGTGGCGCTGCGCTGCTGCGGCCCGCCGAACAGTGCGTTGATCGCCTCCGCGCGGGTATCGACCGACGCGGCGCTCGACGTGCCCGGCGCGGGCGGAACGAGCGCATAATCCGGCGGCATCACCAGCGGCGCGTTGCGCGCAACCGCGAACTCGTCGGGCGCGCCGCGATTGAACAGCCCGCCCTGGGCGCAGCCGGCGAGCAGGAGGGCGGCGGAGGCCGCCGTGGCCAGCTTTGCGATACGCATAGTCAAACTTCCTTCTTGGTCTTGCCGTCGCGGGTCAGCAGCGATCGGACCAGCAATAGCAGGACACCGATGGTAATGGCAGCGTCGGCGACATTGAAGATCAAAAACGGCCGCCATTCGCCGAAATGAAGGTCCAGAAAGTCGACCACATAGCCGTAGCGGACGCGATCGACGATGTTACCGAGCGCGCCGCCCAGGATCATCGACAGCGCCACCGCGTCCGCCCGCTTGGGCTCTCGCCACAGCCAGACGGCGACGAAGATGGCGATTCCCGCGGTCATCGCGACCAGCAGCCAGCGGCCGAGATCGGTGTCGGCGGTGAGCATCCCCATCGATACGCCGCGATTCTCCACCCAGCGCAGATCGAAGATCGGCAGCAGATCGATCACGCCACGCTGCTGGAGCTGGAGCGGATAGGTGACGATCCACTTCAGGATCTGGTCGACTACGAAGATGCCGATCGCGAGCGTGTAGCCGAACGTCCGCCAGCGGCCTTCCTCGCCGGGGTGAGGCGCCGCGACAGGGGCCGGAGTGTCGGTCAATTCAGCCATGCACCACCTTGTCGCACCGGCCGCAGAGCGCGCCGTCCTCAGTCACTTCGGGAAGCAGCCGCCAGCAGCGGCCGCATTTGTGCCGATCGCTCGCTTCGATCGCGATGCGATCATGCTGGCCCTCAGCCACCGCGAGACCGGAGACGATGCAGACTTCCGCAAAATCGAGCGATTTCACGATGGCGACCAGATCGGGATTGGCGAGCTCGATCGCGACATTGGCGGCGAGGCTAGAGCCGACCACCTTGTCGCGCCGCATCGGCTCGATCGCCTCCGTCACGCGGATGCGCAGGCCGCGCAGCAATTCCCACTTCTCGCCCAGCGCCTCGTCGCGCCACGCGGCATCGACTTCGGGCCATTCCAGCAGGTGCACCGAGCCGCAGTCGGGGAAGCGGGTTTGCCAGACTTCTTCGGCGGTGAAGGGGATGATCGGCGCGGCCCAGCGGACCAGCGCGTGGAACAGGATGTCGAGCACGGTGCGATAGGCGCGGCGCTTGGGATCGCCCGGCGCGTCGCAATAGAGGCTGTCCTTGCGGATATCGAAGAAGAAGGCGGAAAGATCGTCGTTGGCGAAATTGGTCAGCGCGCGGACGTAGCGGTTGAACTCGAACGCCTCGACGGCGGCCTTGAGCTCGGCATCGAGCAGTGCGACGCGGTGGAGGATGTAGCGCTCCAGCTCCGGCATCGCCGCCGGCGCCACCCGCTCCGCATCGTCGAACCCGTCGAGCGCGCCCAGGAGGTAGCGGAAGCTGTTGCGGAGCTTGCGATACATGTCGGTGGTGCCGGACAGCACCTCCTTGCCGATGCGCACGTCCTCGAAATAATCGGTGCTCGCGACCCAGAGGCGGAGGATGTCCGCGCCATTGTCGCGGATGATCGCCAGCGGATCGACTACGTTGCCGACCGATTTGGACATCTTGCGGCCCTGCGCGTCGAGCGCGAAGCCGTGGGTCAGCACGGCATCATAAGGGGCGCGGCCGCGGGTGCCGGCGCTTTCGAGCAGCGAGGACTGGAACCAGCCGCGATGCTGGTCCGACCCTTCGATGTAGAGATCGGCGCGGACACCCTCTCCATAGCGCGCCTCGATCACGAAGGCGTGGGTCGACCCGCTGTCGAACCAGACGTCGAGGATGTCGTTGACCGGCTCGTAATCGGCGAGATCATAGTCCGGGCCGAGCAGCGCCTGATGATCGGCGGTGAACCAGGCGTCGGCGCCGCCCTGGCGGAAGGCCGCGACAATCCGTGCGTTGACCGCTGGATCGACGAGATACTCGCCGCTCTTGCGGTGGACGTAGAGTGCGATCGGCACGCCCCAGGCGCGCTGACGGCTGATCACCCAGTCCGGCCGCCCCTCGACCATCGCGCGGATGCGGTTCTTCGAGCGCTCGGGCACCCAGCGGGTATTCTCGATCGCATCAAGCGCGATGCCGCGGAGGGTGGGATGGTTGGAGGGCGATCTCTCGACGGTCGCGTCTCGACTGCGCTCGACGCTGCTCGAGATGAGCGGTTTTGCATTTTTCACTCCGCTCGTCTCGAGCGCAGGGTCGAGCCTGTCGAGACCCGCAGTCGAGAGATCCATCGGGATGAACCACTGCGGTGTGCAGCGGAAGATGACCTTGGCCTTCGACCGCCAGCTATGCGGATAGGAATGTTTGAAGTCCGCGCTCGCGGCGAGGAGGGCGCCGGCTTCGCGGAGGTCGGTGCAGATCGGGCCGTCGGGGGCGTTGAACTTGGGGTTGATGACGCTGCCTTGGCCGCCGAGCCACGCCCAGTCCGGTCGATACTTGCCGTCGTCGGTGACCGCGAAGACGGGGCCGATGCCGTGCGCCTTGCACAGATCGAAATCGTCCTCGCCATGATCGGGCGCCATGTGGACGAGGCCGGTGCCCGCATCGGTGGTGACGAACTCGCCGGGCAGGAACGGGCGTGGCTTGGCGAAGAAACCGCCGAGATGATGCATCGGGTGGCGGGCGACGGTGCCAGCGAGGTCGGAGCCTTCAATCCTTTTGATCTGCGTCAAGGTAACAAGCAGTCGGTCTTCGATCGCATCGATCAGGTGCTTAGCTACAAGCACCTTTCGATCCGGCGCAGGAGGTTCATCGTCCGAGAACGGGATCGGACGCATTGATGCCAAAACGTAAGCGATCTCTGGCCCGTAAGCTAAAGCCTGGTTGACCGGGATGGTCCAGGGCGTAGTGGTCCACACCACCGCGTGGGCGCCGATCAGCTCGGGGATCGGGCTTTCGACGATCTCGAACGCCACGTCGATCTGGGTGGAGGTGATGTCCTCATATTCCACCTCGGCGTCGGCGAGGGCGGTCTTTTCGACCGGGCTCCACATCACCGGCTTGGCGCCGCGGTAGAGCTGGCCGCTCTCCGCGAACTTCAAGAGCTCGGCGGCGATCGTCGCCTCGGCCTCATAGGCCATGGTGAGATAGGGATCGTCCCACTCGCCCATCACGCCGAGGCGCTGGAACTGCTCGCGCTGCACGCCGACCCACTTGTCCGCATAGGCGCGGCATTCGGCGCGGAACTGCGCCTTGGGCACCTCGTCCTTGTCGAGCTTCTTCTTGCGATATTGCTCCTCCACCTTCCATTCGATCGGAAGGCCGTGGCAGTCCCAGCCGGGGATGTAGGGCGCATCCTTGCCCATCAGGCTGCGGCTGCGGACGATGATGTCCTTCAGCACCTTGTTCATGGCGTGCCCCATGTGGAGATCGCCATTGGCGTAGGGCGGGCCGTCGTGGAGGATGAAGCGGGTGCGCCCGGCGCGCGCGGCGCGGAGCTGCTCGTATAGCTTCTCCTGCTCCCAGCGCGCGAGGATCGCCGGCTCCTTCTGGGCGAGGCCGGCCTTCATGGGAAAATCGGTCTTCGGCAGGAAGACCGTATCGCGCCAATCCTGGGTGGGGGACTCATCGGACATCGCGCGCGGCCTTAGCGGGGAAGATGGGGCAAGGAAACACTCCCGTCATGCTGAACTTGTTTCAGCATCCAGCGAGGAGCTGCGGTGCGGTGGCGGACTGGACCCTGAAACAAGTTCAGGGTGACGATGCGAGGAGGTGCCTCGCCTGCTCGACATCCTGTTTCATCTGCGCGGTGAGGGCATCGAGGCTGTCGAACTTCGCTTCGTCGCGGAGAAAGGCGATGAGCTCGACTTCGATGGTCTGGCCGTAAAGATCGCCGGCGAAGTCGAAGAAATAGGGTTCGAGCAATTCCTTGGGCGGATCGAAGGTCGGGCGGATGCCGAGGTTGGCGGCGCCGTCGAGCGTCCGGCCGTCGGGAAGACGTCCGCGCACGGCGTAGATGCCGAAGCGCGGGCGGAGATAGGCGCCGAGCGCGATGTTGGCGGTGGGATAGCCGATCTCGCGCCCGCGCTTGTCGCCATGCTCGACGACGCCTTCGATCGCGAAGGGGCGGGTGAGGAGCTTCGCCGCGGCGCCGGGATCGCCGGCCTGCAGCGCCTCGCGGATGCGGCTGGAGGAGACCGGCTCGGCGCCGTCGGCGACCGGCGCGACCGCATCGACCGACAGGCCGTGCGCGGCGCCGAGCGCCTTCAGCACGCCGACATCGCCGGCGCGGCTCCTGCCGAAGGTGAAATCCTCGCCGGTGGTGACGCCCGCCGCGCCGATCGCGCCGACCAGCCGCTCGGCGACGAATGCCTCCGGGCTGAGCGCGGCAAGCGCGGCATCGAAGTGGAAGACGATCATCGCGTCTGCCCCCGCCTCGGCAAAGAGGCGCTGGCGCTGATCGAGCGTGGTCAGGCGGAAGGGCGGCGCGTCGGGTTTGAAGAAGCGCACCGGGTGCGGATCGAAAGTCGCGACCAGCGCGGGCCGCCCCTCGGCGCGGGCGCGCGCGATGGCGGCGCCGACCACCGCCTGGTGGCCGGAATGGAAACCATCGAAATTGCCGAGCGCGACGATGCCCCCGCGATACGCATCCGGAACCGCCGAGCCGCCGTCCAGCCGCTCCATGCGCCGGGGTATAGGAGGGGCGGGCGCCGTCGGCAACGCAAGGCGGTGCGGGCGCGAATGTTCCCAATGTTCGCACTGGCCATGGGGAGTGGGGCGGGCGGGAAGATAGGCGGACGATGGGAAAGAGCCGATAGGCCCGACAATCGCAGAAAGGACGGGTGTAGGACATCGGGTTCGAAAAGCCCTCCCCCTTGATGGGGGAGGGTTGGGAGGGGGTGGCGGCGGAGATGAAGGCGCCTCCTTCGGAGGCGCCACCCCACCCCAACCCCTCCCCATCATGGGGAGGGGCTAAAAGGGCTCGGCCTTCATGGCCACTTCTTGCCCGCACGCGCGTTCAGGCGCGATGTTGACCGAGAACAGGGATTTGCGCGGCGGACGGCCGTGCTGGCGGGGGGCGGAAAAGCCTCCCATAAAGTCCGATCCGTTGCCGGAGGCACGGGTCGATGTCGCGATCGTAGGCGCGGGGATCATGGGCGCGTCGATCGCCGAACGGCTGAGCCGCGACGGTGTGCGCGTCGCGCTGGTCGATCGCCGTCCGCCCGCGCACGGCAGCACCGCCGCATCGACCGCGCTGGTGATGTGGGAAATGGACGTGCCGCTCACTCATCTCGCGGGCGAGATCGGCATGGCCGAGGCGGCGCGGCGCTGGCGGCGGGTGCATAAGGCGGTGCGCGGGATCGACGCGACGGTCGCCACGCTCGACGCGGACTGCGGCTGGATCGCGCGGCCGATCCTCTATCGTGCCGGGACGTTGCTCGATCCCGAAGCGCTGGCGGCCGAATCGCGGGCGCGCGCGGAGGCGGGTCTGCCATCCGAGATCCTGGCGGCGGAGGCGGTCGCCGCGCGGTTCGACATAGCGCCGCGCGATGCGATTCTCTCGGGCGATGCGTGGGAGGTCAATCCGGTCGCGCTGACCGAGGCGCTGCTGCGCAAGGCGCAGGCGCGGGGGGCGAGCATCCATCACCCGGTCGACGTCGTCGCGCTTGAGGAGGGCGCCGATGCTGTGACGTTGCGGCTGGAGGATGGCGGCACGATCGACGCGGATACCGCGATCATCGCGGGCGGCTATGAGCGCGCGCCTTTGCTCCTGCCGCCGCCGTTCGAGATCGTGTCGAGCTACGCCATCGCCACCGCGCCCGGCACCGCGCCGCTGTGGCGCGAGAATGCGATGATCTGGGAGGCGTCCGATCCCTATCTCTACGCCCGTGCGACCGCGGACGGGCGCGTGATCGCCGGTGGCGAGGACGAGGATTTCGCCGATGCGGCGCAGCGCGACGCGCTGATCGAAGCCAAATCGGGCGTGATCGCGGCCAAGCTGGCGGCGATGATCGGCGTGGAGAATGTCGCGGTGGACTGCGCCTGGGCGGCGGCGTTCGGTTCCTCACCCGACGGGCTGCCCGCGATCGGCCGTGCGGCGAACCACGCGCGCGTGATCCTCGCCAACGGCTTCGGCGGCAATGGCGTGAGCTTCGCGGCGCTGGCGGCGGAGATCGTGGCGGCGGAGCTTGCCGGAGCGCCCGACCCGGACGCGGACTGCTTCAGCCCCTATCGCTTCTCATAGCCGCTCGAGCGTGACGAAGCTGAAGGCGGGGTGCTCGCCCTCGGCCTGATGATCCTCGCGCGCGACCGGCGTCCAGCGCGCGGGATCGGGGTAGGGAAGGCTGGTGTCGCCCTCCGCCTGGATATGCACCTCGGTCAGCTCCCAGCGGGTCGCGACGGGATCGAACAGAGCAGCGATCTCGGCGCCGCCGATCACCGAGGCGGGCTGGCCGGCGATGGCGGCGAGCGCCACGGCGACGTCGGCGACCGGCTCGGCGCCCGCCGCGCGCCAGGCGGCATCGCGCGTGACGACGATATGGCGCCGTCCGGGGAGCAGGCCGGGCAGCCCCTCGAAGGTCTTGCGGCCCATGATCATCGGCTTCGCCATCGTCAGCCGCTTGAAGCGCCTGAGGTCCGCCGGGAGATGCCAGGGCAGCGCGCCGTCGCGGCCGATGACGCCATTGTCGGCGCGGGCGATGACGATCTGGATATCGGGGCGGACGTCTTCCATCTTCGCTCCGTAGCGCCGCCACGGCTGTTCTGCCACCGGCACGCTTGACCCCCGCGCGCCTGCTTCCTAATTCGCCTAGCGCGAGGCCACGTCCTCCCCCTTTCAGGGTTTCAAGTCCGGGACGGCCCGGCGGCTCTTGGGAAAGGAGGCCGTCGTGGCCTGGATCATGCTGTTCGCCGCCGGTCTGCTCGAGATCGTCTGGGCGTTTTCGATGAAGGCTTCGGCGGGGTTCACCCGGCTGACGCCGAGCGTCGTCACCATAGTCGCGATGCTGTTCAGCTTCGCGCTGCTTGCGGTCGCGATGCGGTCGCTGCCGCTCGGCACCGCTTATACCGTGTGGACCGGGATCGGCGCGGTGGGCGCTTTCGCGGTCGGCGGGCTGGTGCTCGGCGAGCCGTCGAACCCGATGCGCATCGCCGCCGCGCTGATGATCGTCGGCGGGATCGTGCTGATGAAGGTCTCCAGCCCCGCCTAGATCGCGACCGGCGCCTTGATATGCGGGTGCGGATCGTAATCGCGGATCACGAAATCCTCAAAGGCATAGCCGTCGATCGCGTCGGGCTTGCGGAGGATCTCGAGCTTCGGGAGCGGGCGAGTGTCGCGCGAAAGCTGCTCGCGCGCCTGATCGAGATGGTTCGAATAGAGGTGGCAGTCGCCACCGGTCCACACGAACGTCCCCGGCTCCAGCCCGCACTGCTGCGCGAGCATGTGGGTGAGCAAAGCATAGCTTGCGATGTTGAACGGCACGCCCAGGAACACGTCGGCGCTGCGCTGATAGAGCTGGAGGTTGAGTCGGCCCGCGGCGACCTGCGTCTGGAACAGGCAGTGGCAGGGGGCGAGCGCCATGCGGTGCTGCTCGCCGGGGTTCCACGCGCTGACGATCTGGCGGCGCGATGCGGGATCGCGGCGGATGAGGTCGATCAGGTTCGCGATCTGGTCGATGTGGCGGCCGTCGGGCGATTCCCAGTCGCGCCACTGCTTGCCGTAGACGGGGCCGAGATCGCCCGCCTCGTCGGCCCATTCGTCCCAGATGCTGACCTTGTTGTCCTGCAGCCAGCGGACGTTGGTGTCGCCCTTCAGGAACCACAGTAGCTCGATGATGATCGAGCGGAGGTGCAGCTTCTTGGTAGTGAGGAGGGGAAAGCCCTTGGCGAGATCGAACCGCATCTGCGCGCCGAAGACGCTCAATGTGCCGACGCCGGTGCGGTCGTGCTGCTCGACACCCTCATCGAGGATGCGGGCCATGAGTTCAAGATAGGGCTGCATGGCTTTCGTCTATGGCGCGGCGCTGCGGCGAATCCAAGCGGCTGGCGTGCCGTAGAAAGCACTAGTCCAAAATGGATATAACTTGCTATAAAGCTGGATCAGTACGCACGTGAACTCGTTCAACGGGCATCTCATCAAGAGAAATGTTTGTAAAATGCATTGAAACTGCGCAGGGCGCGGCTGACTTTCTTAATAAGATGTTCGTGGGCGTGCTTCACGAGAAGATCGTAATAGTCCATCTGGATCACAGCGGCGCAGTATTGAAAGTCTCCACGGAAAACGGCTACAAACAGCATGTTAATTTGCCTATCCGCGCCATCCTGTTCGAGGCAATGCAGATTAAAGCCGATGCAATAATCATTGCGCACAACCATCCGAGCGGGAATGCGTGGCCCAGCAAGGAGGATTGCGCGGCGACGCGGCTGCTGGCCGAGACGGCACGCGCGCTGGAGGTGGAGTTGCGCGATCACCTGATTTTCGCGGGCGGCGATTGCCGGAGCTTTCGGGAGATGGGGCTGCTTTGATCCTACTCCGTCATTGCGAGGAGCGGAGCGACGCGGCAATCCATCTCGCGGGCTGGATTGCTTCGCTGCGCTCGCAATGACGGAAAGGGGTGGAGAGGCCGACTCTTACGCCGGGCAGCTCGGGATGTCCTTGGGCTCGGGGCGCGGGCTCTTGCCTTCGAACTGGGCGAAATAGCTTTCGGAATCGGCGAGCCGCTCGAAGCGGGTGAGCTGATAGCCGAGCGCGAGGAACTCGCAGAGCAGCAGCCGCGGCGGGGTGCCGTGGCGCTCGGTCGGCCGGTCGGCATCAACGACGATGACGCGCCCGCCGCGCTTGAGCGCGCCGCGCATGTGCCAGAGGAACTCGCTCGGCTGCGCGATCTCGTGATACATGTGGATCATCAGGATCCGGTCGAACGATGCGGGCGGCAGCTTGGGATCGTTGGGCTCGCCCAGCTTCACTGCGACATTGTCGAGCCGCTCGCGCTGGACGCGCTCGGCCAGCGTGTCGCGCGTCTCGGGGATGATGTCCTGCGCCAGGACGCGGCCGTCCTCGCCGACCAGCGGCGCGAGGCGGACGGTATAATAGCCTTCGCCCGCGCCGATGTCGGCGACCGTCATGCCCTGGCCGATGTCGGCGAGATGAACCACGGTGTCGAACTCACGCACGCTGTCGCGCGCATCCTCGTTGGAATAGCGGGCCGAGACGATCGGCGCGACGGGGCGCGCGGGTTCGGGGAAGGCGGAGGCCTTGGTCTGCTCCTTGCACCCCGCGACGAGGAGCAGGGGGAGGAGGAGCCCCCTAGTCCACATCTTCCACCTCGACCGTCTCGCCGGTCACGCGCTGCGACAGGGCGGCGGCCATGAAGCGGTCGAGATCGCCGTCGAGCACGTCCGATGGCGCTGTCGAAGTGACGCCGGTGCGCAGGTCCTTCACGAGCTGATAGGGCTGGAGCACGTAGGAGCGGATCTGATGGCCCCAGCCGATGTCGGTCTTGGCCGCCGCGGTGGCGTTGGCCTCCGCCTCGCGCTTCTGCAGCTCGGCTTCGTAGAGACGCGCGCGGAGTTGGTTGAACGCCTCGGCGCGGTTCTTGTGCTGCGACCGCTGGTTCTGGCACTGGACGACGATGCCGGTGGGCAGATGGGTGATGCGCACCGCGCTGTCGGTGGTGTTGATATGCTGCCCGCCCGCGCCGCTCGCGCGATAGGTGTCGATGCGAAGCTCGCTCTCGTTGATCTCGATGTCGATATTCTCGTCGACCACCGGATAGACCCAGACCGAGGCGAAGCTGGTGTGGCGCCGCGCCGAGCTGTCATAGGGGCTGATGCGGACGAGGCGGTGGACGCCGCTCTCGGTCTTGGCATAGCCATAGGCATTCTCGCCCTTGAGCAGCAGCGTCGCGGACTTGATCCCCGCCTGCTCGCCCGAATGCTGGTCGATCAGCTCGACCTTCAGCCCGTGCCGCTCGGCCCAGCGCTGGTACATGCGCTGCAGCATCGACGCCCAGTCGTTGCTCTCGGTGCCGCCGGCGCCCGAGTTGATCTCGATATAGGTGTCGTTGGCGTCGGCCTCACCGGCGAGCAGTGCCTTCACCTTGTCCTGCTCGGCGCGGTCGGCGAGCTGGGCGAGCGCGGCGGCGGCATCGTCCGCCATTGCCGCATCGCCCTCCGCCTCGGCCATCTCGATCAGCTCGATATTGTCGGCGAGGTCGCGCTCGATCGTGCGCGTCGCCGTGATCGCCTCGTCGAGACGCCGCCGCTCGCGCATCACCTCCTGCGCCTGCTTGGCATCGTTCCAGAGGTTGGGATCCTCGACGCGGTTGTTGAGCTCGTCGAGCCGGCGCAGCGCGCGATCCCAATCGAGGAAGCGGCGCAGCAGCGCGAGCGCGGCGTTGATCTGATCGACATGGGCTTGCGCTTCGGCGCGCATGGGTCACTCCATTGGCTGTCCCTGCAAAGGGGCGAGGACAGAATATTCATCGGGCTGGATCCCCGCTTTCGCGGGGACACGCTCTGCGGCCGATCCGGCCGCAGAGCTAGTAGATGCCGCCCTCTCTTTGCAAGAAGTCGCTGTCGCGCCGGTCGGTCGCCGCGGCGCGCTTGGCGCGGGCTTGGGCGATGGCGCGGGCGAGGAGATCGGCATCGGCGACTTGATCCTGGCGGATGGTGCGGCGCGGCTCGCTCTCGGGCTTGAATGCTTCCCAGATCACCGCGGCCTTGGCGTCGTTGCCGCTCGGCCAGGCGCCGAACACCTTCTTGCCGGAACGCCGGTCGATGCGGACCATGCGGATGCCTTCGGGCGCGCGGAACGGCACCACCGGCTCGTCCTTCAGCGCCTGCTCGGCAAAGGCCTTGAAGATCGGCGCGGCGATGCGGCCGCCCTGTGCGGCACCGCCGAGGCTGCGCGGCTTGTCGTAGCCCAGATAGATGCCGGCAACGATGTCGGGGGTGCCGCCGATGAACCACACGTCGCGCGGGCCCGACGTGGTGCCGGTCTTGCCGAACAGCGGGCGATTGAGATCGCGCAGCCGGGTCGCGGTGCCGCGGGTGACGACGCCTTCGAGGATGTGGACCATCTGATAGGCGGTCATCGGATCCATGAGCTGCTTGGTGCGGAGCGGCGGGCGCGGCATCGGCTTGCCGTCCCAATCGGGCGCGTTGCAGCCGTCCATCGCGTCGCAGCGGCCGTCGAGCCGGAAGACGACCTTGCCGTTGCGATCCTGCACATAATCGATGAGGCTCGGTTTCAGCGCCTTGCCCTGGTTGGCGAGGATCGCGAAGGCGTTGGTCATCTTCATCAACGTGGTGTCGCCGGCGCCGAGCGCGATCGAGAGATAATTGGGGAAATCGCCGACTTCGAGCTGGCGGGCGAGGCGCGTCACCTTGTCCATGCCGATCTGGTTGGCGGCGCGCACCGTCATCAGGTTGCGCGACTGCTCGAGCCCCCAGCGCATCGTCTGCGGCCCGGCGCTCGATCCGCCGAAGTTGCGGAAGCATTTCTGCTGCGGCGTGCCGAGATTGGTGCAGAACGGCCCGTCGACGATGATCGACGCCGGCGTCATGCCGTTGTCGAGCGCGGCGGAATAGACGATCGGCTTGAAGGTCGATCCGGGCTGGCGCATCGCCTGGGTGGTGCGATTGAACGAGGATCCGCGCACGTCGAACCCGCCCTGCATCGCGAGCACGCGGCCGGTCGACACCTGCTCGACCACCATGCCACCCGAAATCTCGGGCACCGAGCGCAGCGCATAATGATCGCCGTCGCGCTTCACCGCGATGATCATGCCGGGCTGGAGGAAGCCGAAGGCGGCGGAGGAGGTGCCGCGCTTGGGCATCTGCGCGGCGTAGCTTGGGAGCGTGCTCGTCGTGCCGTCGGTGAAGCCGATTGTCGCGGCGGAATCCGCTTTTTCGATCACCACCGCGGGGCGCCAGTCTTCATAGCCGACGCCGTAATCGGCGGCTGCGAGCTGGCTGCGCCAATCCTTCGCCATGTCGATCTCGAGCCCCGGATCGCGCCACGAGCGGCCGCCGTCGAAGCGCATGAGACCATCGCGAAAAGCGCTCTCGGCCGCCTTCTGCATCACCGGATCGTAGGAGCTGCGCACCCACAGGCCCCCGGCATAGACGCCATTGGGCCCCTTCTCGGTCTCCTCGCCATATTTCTCGATCAGCTCACGGCGGAGCTCTTCCATGAAATAGCCGCCGACATTCTTCACAGTATTGCGCGCGCCGCGGACGGTGCCGAGCGGCTGCGCTTGGGCTGCGGCGCGCTCCGCCGAAGTGATGAAGCCGTTGCGCTCCATTTCGCCCAGAATCCAGTTGCGGCGGGCGAGCGCGCGCTCGGGATGGCGCTCGGGGCTGTAGTTGCTCGGCGCCTTGGGCAGTGTCGCGAGATAGGCCATCTCGTGCAGCTCGAGATTCTCGACGTCCTTGTCGAAATAGGCGCGCGCCGCCGCCTGCACGCCATAGGCGTTGCGGCCGAGGAAGATCTGGTTGAGGTACAGTTCCAGGATCTGCTGCTTGGTGAGCACATCCTCGATGCGCCGCGCGAGGAAGGCTTCTTTCACCTTGCGCGTCACCGAATATTCGTTGGTGAGGAGGAGGTTCTTGGCAACCTGCTGGGTGATGGTGGAGCCGCCGCGCGCGCGTTCGCCCGACCCGACCTTGGAGGCATAATCATAGACCGCGCCGAGCAGGCCCGGATAATCGATGCCACCATGCTGGAAGAAAGTGCGGTCCTCGGCGGCGAGGAAGGCCTGGATCATCCGGCGCGGATATTCGTCGTAGGAAAGCTGGACGCGCCGCTCGCGGGCGTAGGTTTCCACCGGCATTCCGTCGATGTCGCGCACGCTGGTCGGCAGCGGCGGCTGGTAGGTCAGCAGCGATTCGGCAGACGGCAGCCCGCGCGCGAACAGCAGCCAGAGCAGCAGATAGCCGAGCAGCGGCAGGACGAGCAGCAAAGCCGCGATCTTCACCCAGCGCCGCGACCAATAATCGCCCGCGCGCTGGCGCAGCGCCCCGGCACGCTCGCGATTGATGGTGAAACGGGTGGGGGAAGCGGTTTCGGCAGTCATCTGCCCAGCCGTCTAGCCGATGCCGACGCCGGGGTGAAGCGGATTGGCCGCGGCTTAGGCGCTGCTCGGCCGCTTTGATACCAGACGGTGGTGCCGGTGCCGCAGTTCAAGAACGGTTGGCGCGGCTCGCCATCCGCCGCGCGAAATGGGCTTCGATGGCGCGGCGCATGCCTTGGGCGATGCCGCGGCGGCCGTCTTCGGAGGTGATGTAGGCGGCGTCCTGGCGGTTGGTGAGATAGCCGCTCTCGAACAGGATCGAGGGGATGTCGGGCGCCTTCAGGACGATCAGCGAGGCGAAGCGGTGATATTGCGGGCGGAAGGGAAAATAGGCCTGCCCCTCGCGATGGAGCAGCCGGGCGAAATCGGCGGCGACGTTCATGCTCTCGCGCTGCGCCAGATCGATGAGGATGTGATTGACCTCGGGCGTGTCGCTCATCTTCGCGCCGCCGATCACGTCGGCCTGGTTCTCTCGAGAAGCGAGCAGCGCCGCCTCGCGGTCCGAGGCGACTTCGGACAAAGTGTAGATCGTCGCGCCATGCGCCTGATCGTTGGACGGCGCCGCATCGGCATGGACCGACACGAACAGGTCCGCCCCCAGCCGCCGCGCGATCTCGTAGCGATCACGCAGCACGAGGAAGCGATCGTCGGCGCGGGTGAGTGCGACACGGACGCGGCCCGAGGCGACCAGATCGTCGCGGATCGCGCGGGCGAGGGCGAGCGTGACGTCCTTCTCGCGGGTGCCGTCGTGGGGCGAGGTCGAGCCGGGATCGCGCCCGCCGTGGCCGGCGTCGATCACCACCAGTGGCCGCGCCGGGTTGCGCGAACCCTCGACCGGGGGCAGCGGCACGCCGAGCGGGGCCGCGATGTCGTCGAGCGCTATCTCTACGCCGCCGGACGCGTCGCGCGGCGCATCGCTTGCCGGCCACACCGCGGCGGCAAGCGCGAGCAGCGCGGCGAAGGCGAAACCGACATAGGTCATCGTCATCATAGTGACGCACCGGCAGCGTAACGGTCCAGCGAAAATCCCGCATTGGCGCCGCCTTATCGGTTGCCGGTGGGTTCGGCGGATGCTAGCAACCTCAGGCGGTTCGCAGCGCGGCAGATGACTTGCCCGCGCCGTCCGGACCGGATGAATTCGCTAGGTTGACGCTGCATGAGGCTCCCCGCAATCCCGAGACGACGCACGGCCACCCGCCGGCGCGCACGCTCGTTTGCGACGGGATCGGCCCTGCCAGCAGACGCAATTTTCCTATCAACCCGGACAATCGAGGCGCGTGCCGGCATGGCCGCGCCTTCGTCCTATTTCGAGCGCGTGTGGCGCCTTTCCCCCAGCGGCTGTCTTTCGTCGGATGACGACGACGGTGCCCTGACGGCGGCGGCACGCGCGTGGAGTATCCATAATGACAATGCGCATGCTGATCGACGCGCGCCACCGGGAAGAAACCCGGGTGGCGGTCGTCAAGGGAAACCGGATCGAGGAATTTGATTTCGAGAGCGCCGAGCACCGGCAGCTCAAAGGCAATATCTATCTAGCCAAGGTCACGCGGGTCGAGCCGTCGCTCCAGGCAGCGTTTGTCGATTACGGCGGCAACCGCCACGGCTTCCTGGCCTTCAGCGAAATCCACCCCGACTATTACCAGATCCCTAAGGAGGATCGCGAGGCGCTGCTGCGCGAGGAGGCCGAACACGCCGCCGAGGAAGCCGCGCTGCGTGCCGACGAGGGCGACGAGGATGACGGCGGCGTCGAGGAGATGGAGGCGCCCGCTCCAGTAGGCGACGAGGACGAAGAAGAAGCCCAGCCGCGCGAGGCCGAAGAAGCCGAGAGCGGTAGCGACGAGAGCGCCGCGGAGAACCTTCGTCGCCGCCGTCAGGCGCTGCGCCGCCGCTACAAGATCCAGGACGTGATCCGCCGCCGCCAGGTGCTGCTCGTCCAGGTCGTCAAGGAGGAGCGCGGCAACAAGGGCGCGGCGCTCACCACCTATCTCAGCCTCGCCGGCCGCTATTGCGTGCTGATGCCCAACACGTCGCACGGCGGTGGCATCAGCCGGAAGATTTCCAACGGCGCCGATCGCAAGCGGCTGAAGCAGATCATGGCCGATCTGTCGCTGCCGACGACGATGGGCCTCATCGTCCGCACTGCCGGCCTCCAGCGCACCAAGACCGAGATCAAGCGCGACTTCGACTATCTCGCCCGGCTGTGGGACGAGATCCGCGACAAGACGCTGCACTCGTCGGCACCGTCGCTGGTCTACGAGGATTCGAACCTCGTGAAGCGCGCGATCCGCGACATCTACAACCGCGACATCGACGAAGTGTGGGTGGAAGGCGAGGAAGGCTACAAGTCCGCCCGCGCCTATATGAAATTGCTCATGCCGAGCCACGTCAAGCGCGTGCAGCCCTATTCGGATTCGGTGCCGCTGTTCCAGCGCAACGGCGTCGAGGATCAGCTTTCGGGCATGTACCAGCCGCTCGTGCAGCTCAAATCGGGCGGCTATCTGGTCATCAACCCGACCGAGGCTCTGGTCTCGATCGACATCAACTCGGGCCGCTCAACGCGCGAGCACAATATCGAGCAGACCGCTTACGCCACTAACATCGAGGCGGCGCACGAGATCGCGCGCCAGCTTCGCCTCCGCGACATGGCCGGGCTGGTCGTCATCGACTTCATCGACATGGAATCGAACGGTCATATCCGCAAGGTCGAGAAGGCGATGAAGGACGCGCTGAAGAACGATCGCGCGCGCATCCAGGTCGGCCGCATTTCGGGCTTCGGCCTGATGGAGATGAGCCGCCAGCGTCTGCGCACGGGTGTGCTTGAAGCCTCGACCAAGCCGTGCCCGCATTGCGAAGGCTCGGGCCTGATGCGCACTGCCTCCTCGGCGGGCCTGTCGGCGCTCCGCATGCTTGAGGACGAGGCGGGCCGCGGCCGCGGCAGCCGTATCGTACTGCGCGCGGGCCGCGAGGCGGCGATCTACGTGCTCAACAAGAAGCGCCACGAAATCGACGAGGTCGAGGCACGTTACGGCGTGATCGTCGAGGTGCTGATCGACGACAGTTTCGAAGGCGCCAAGATGACGGTGGAAGCGCTTGGGCCTCCGCCCGCGCACCGTCCGCGTATCGCCCCCGCTCCGGTCATCGAGGATGATGACGACGATTATATCGAGGACGAGGCGGACGAGATCGAGGAAGAGGAAGCCGAGGCCGAGGAGGCCGAAGAGCGTCCGCGTCGCGACCGCCAGCCGCGCTCCGACGAGGACGAGGGCGGACGCAAGCGCCGCCGCCGTCGCGGCCGCCGCGGCGGACGCCGCAGGAACGGCGAGGAAGAGGGCGGCGCGGAGCGGGGGGCCGAGGATGCGCCCGCCGCCGAGCCTGCCGAAGCCGAAGCGCCTCTCGAGCCGGTAGCCGACGAGGCAGCGGCAGAAGAGAAGCCGAAGCGCGCCCGCCGCCGCCCGCGTGCACGGAAGGGCGAGGACAACCCGGCCGAAACTGCGGTCGAGGCAGTTCCCGAAGCCGCGCCGGAGCCCGAGGCGGTCGAGGAAGCGCAGGCCGAGGAGAAGCCCAAGCGCGCGCGCCGCAGCCGCAAGAAGGCGGAGCCCGAAGCGGAGGCCGCGGCGCCTGCGCCGGCGGAGGCCGAGCCGGCTGCACCTGCGGCCGCGAACGACAGCGACGCGCCGGCCAAGCCGGCCCGCCGCCGCCGCGCGACCAAGGCGGTTGCCGCCGATGCGCCCGAGGCGCCGGTGCTGGAGCGCCAGCAATCCGATTCGCCCGACGCAGCCGATGCGGCAAGCGACAGCCCGCCGCGTCGCGGCTGGTGGCAGCGCACCTTCGGCGGCTGACACGACGATAGTGCCATCCCGGTCGCTGCCGGGGTGGCGCTCGTCGCTTTCATTTGAGGTTCAGGCGCAGCGGGTCTAGAAATCGGGTCCGGCCCCGAGCGGGCGCAAGACGGATCGCTCCCTGGATGTTCTTTTCCCGTCGCGCAGTTTCCGAGACCGATCGACGCGGCCCGGGCTGGTTCGCGCGGCTGCTGGCGATCGTCACGCTGAGCTTCGCGGTCGCCGCGCAGCCGGCGTTGGCGCAGCAGCAGATCCTCCGCGATTCCGAGACGGAGGCGATGCTCAACGAGATATCGCGCC
Source organism: Allosphingosinicella indica (assembly GCF_900177405.1). NCBI lineage: Bacteria > Pseudomonadati > Pseudomonadota > Alphaproteobacteria > Sphingomonadales > Sphingomicrobiaceae > Allosphingosinicella > Allosphingosinicella indica. Next base: position 1,709,891 of record NZ_LT840185.1, read on the forward strand.
CGCTGATCGAGGCGGCGGGGCTGCGGCCGGAAGACGTGCGCATCGTCCTCATCGGCGATCCTTCGCTCAACGCCTTCGTCGCGGGCGGGCAGATCGTCTACATCAATTCGGGCACCATCACCCGCGCCGACAATGCCAACGAGGTGCAGGGCGTCATCGCGCACGAGCTCGGCCATATCACCGGCGGCCATATCGCGCGCATGGGGCAGGGGATGCAGCAGGCGACGAGCATCGCCATTCTCTCGCTGATCCTCGCCGCGGCGGCGATGGCGGCGGGCGCGGGCGAGGCGGCGACCGGGGTGATGGCCGCAGGCCAGCAGGCGGCGATGGGCAAGTTCCTCGCCTTCACGCGTACGCAGGAATCCTCGGCCGACCAGGCGGGCGCCAAATATCTGTCCGCCGCGGGCGAGAGCGGCAGGGGATCGATCAGCTTCTTCAAGCGCATCCAGAACGAGGAGTTCCGTCTCGCGATCCCGCAGACAGACAGCTACAACCGCACCCACCCGCTGACCGGCGAGCGGCTGCAGGCGCTGGAAAATCTCTACAAAAACGATCCCGCGTGGGACAAGCCGACCGATCCCGCGCTGGAGGCGCGCTTCCAGCGCGTCCGCGCCAAGCTCGCCGGCTATATCGACGATCCGCAGCGGACGATGACGCAGTTCCCGGAAAGCGATACGAGCGTGCCAGCGCGCTATGCCCGTGCCTATGCCTGGCACAAGCGCGCCTATCCGGACAAAGCCGGGGCGGAGATCGACGCGCTGCTCGCCAATGCGCCGCACGACCCCTATTTCCTCGAGCTGAAGGGCCAGATCCTCTTGGAAGGCGGCAAGCCCAGGGAGGCGATCCCGCCGCTGCGCGAAGCGGTGCAGCGCTCCGGCAATGCGCCGATGATCGGCGCCTTGCTCGGCCACGCGCTGATCGCCACCGAGGACGAAGCCAATTTCGCGGAGGCCAAGCGCGTGCTGCGCCTCGCGGTGGATCGCGACAACGACAATCCCTTCGCCTGGTATCAGCTCGGCATCGTCTACGACCGCGAGGGCGATCAGGCGCGCGCGGCGCTGGCGACGGCGGAGCGCTACAATCTCACCGGCCAGCCGCGGCTTGCGATGTCGAGCGCGGAGATGGCGATGCGCGGCATCCCGCAGGGCACGCCCGACTGGATCCGCGCGCAGGACATCGCGATGGTTTCCAAGACCGCGACCGAGAAGAAGCGGCGCTGATGGCACCGGAGCAGGGGCAGGAGGCCGCGGCGGAGCGCCGTGGCGGCATTTCGAACAATTGGAGAATGGGTTTGGCCGCAGGATTGGGCGGGGTGCTGCTGGGCGCCGCCGCGATGGCGCTCGCGCCGGGGGGCGTCGCGACGGGCGACAAGGCGGCGATCGAGAAGATCGTACGCGATTACATCCTCGAGAATCCCGAGATCATCCAGGAAGCCGCGAGCAAGCTGCACGAGCGTGAGCTGGCCAAGACGGTGGAAGCGAACCGCGCGCTGATCGAGACGCCGTTCGCCAGCGCCTGGGCGGGCGATGCCAATGGCGATGTCGTGCTGGTCGAATTCTTCGATTATGCCTGCGGCTATTGCCGCAAGAGCGTCGCCGACGTCGACCGGCTGCTCGCCGAGGACAAGAGGCTGAAGGTGGTGTGGCGCGAACTGCCGGTGCTGGGGCCGGACAGCGTGACCGCGGCGCAGGCGAGCCTGTCGGCGGCGCAGGGCGGCAAGTTCCGCGCTTTCTACAAGGCGATGTATAATGCGGGGCGCCCGACCACCGAGAATATCGCCGCGGCGCGCAAGGCGTCTGGCGTGACGGCGCCCGCGGCGCGGGTCAGCCATCAGGCCGAAATCGACAAGAATTACGAGCTCGCACGCGCGATCAACGCCAGCGGCACGCCGACGTTCGTTGTCGGCGACAAGGTGCTGCAGGGCGCGGTGGGGTATGATGCGCTGAAGGCCGCGGTCGCCGAAGCGCGGGCGAAGAAGTGATGGTAGAAATCCCCCCCCCCTCGAGGGGAGAGGGATACGGAGACTTGGCAGCTCGCTGCCTAGTCGCAGTTGGGTGAGGGGTGACAGCGTTCGAGGTTACTCGCCACCGCTGTCACCCCTCACCCAGCTCCGCCTAAGCTCCTGCGTCGCCAAGGCTGCGCAACCCTCTCCCCTCAAGGGGAGAGGGGCTAGGTTTGTTGCTCTTCGCTACCCTTGAACCCCTGCGCCACGACATACCATTCGCTCGATCCCTTGCGGCTGGCGGGGGGCTTGGCGTGCTTCACGGTGGTGAAGGCGCGCTTGAGATCGGCGACGAGCCCGTGGTCGGCGCCGCCCGCCAGCACCTTGGCGACATAGGCGCCGCCCGGCCGCAGGATTTCGGTAGCGAACAGCAGCCCCGCCTCGACCAGCGCCATGGTGCGGAGGTGATCGGTCTGCTGATGGCCGACGGTGTTGGCCGCCATGTCGGAGAGGACGAGATCGGCAGGGCCGCCGAGCGCCTCCTTGAGCAAGTCGGGCGCGGCATCGTCCATGAAATCCATCTGGAGGATCGCGACGCCGTCGATCGGATCGGTGGGGAGGAGATCGATGCCGACGACCGACGCCTGCGGCAGCCGCTTGCGCACCACCTGGCTCCACCCGCCGGGCGCGATGCCGAGATCGACGACGCGCTTCGCGCCCTTCAGGAAGGCGAATTTCTCGTCGAGCTCGATGAGCTTGTAGGCGGCGCGGCTGCGATAGCCTTCCGCCTTCGCGCGCTTGACGTAGGGGTCGTTGAGCTGGCGCTCCAGCCAGCGCGTCGATGCGATCTTGCGGCCCTTGGCCGTGCGGACCCGCGTGCGTGGCCCGCTCCCGGCACGGCTCATATCCGGTGCCCGTCGCGCGCCATCAGCGAGCGGAGGATGCCCTCGCGGATGCCGCGATCGGCAACGCCCAGCGTCTTGGCGGGCCAGATGTCCATGATCGCCTCGAGGATGGCGCAACCCGCGACGACGAGGTCGGCGCGATCGGAACCGATGCACGGCAGTTCGGACCGCTCGGCATGGCTCATCCGCGACATCCGCTCGGAGATGTCGCGCATCGCCGCCGTCGGCACCATCAGCCCGTCGATCGCTTTCCGGTCATAACTCGGTAGCGCGAGGTGGACGCTGGCGAGCGTGGTGACGGTGCCGCTGGTGCCCATCAGCCTGATGTCAGTCTTGTCCTGCGGCAGCAGCTCGGCGAAGCGGCGAAAGGCGTGGCGCGCGCGCTCGCGCATCCGGCCGTAGGCGGCGAGCCGCTCCTCGGGGCCGGGAAGATCCTTGCTGTGCGTCTCGCTCTCGGTCAGCGAGACGACGCCCCACGGCGCGCTCCACCAGCTCTTGATCCGCGGCGTCGCGACGCCGTCTGTGTCGACCAGCACTACCTCGGTCGATCCGCCGCCGATGTCGAAGATCAGCGCCGGGCCGTCGCCGGGCTCCAGCAGCCGGTGGCAGCCGAGCATGGCGAGCCGCGCTTCCTCTTCGGGCGCGATGATGTCGAGCCGGATGCCGGTCTCGTTGTGGACGCGCTCGATGAACTTGCGGCCGTTGACCGCGCGGCGGCACGCTTCGGTGGCGACCGAGCGAGCGATCGAGACCTTGCGGCGCCGCAGCTTGTCGGCGCAGACCGAGAGCGCGCTCAGCGCCCGGTCCATCGCCGCATCGCTGATCCGCCCGCTCGCGGCGAGGCCTTCGCCCAGCCGCACGACGCGCGAGAAGGCATCGACCACGACGAAGCCCTGCTCGGCGGGACGCGCCACCAGCAGCCGGCAATTGTTGGTGCCGAGATCGATCGCCCCATAGGTGTGACGAGGACTCGTCCGCACCGGGGGGCGGGAGGGGACCGCACCGGCCGCTCCGTTCAGCGGCGTCTGCGGTGCCGTGGCGGCCGTCTGCGCCATAGCCCGAACTACTCTTATATTTTCGTTTCGGACGGCCGGAGCCGCCCAGTGACTTGCCGCCGAAGGTATAGGCAATGTGTTAAGAGAGCAAGGACGGCCCCCTTGACCGCCCAAGGCCGCCCGCCTAATTGGCCCGCACCGCTGCCCGATCGTCTAATGGTAAGACTACGGACTCTGACTCCGTCAATCGAGGTTCGAATCCTCGTCGGGCATCCAGACCTCCCTACATCCCCACCCGCATTGCATCCGCTCTCTGCGGCGCTACACCGTTTCGCACCACGCGGAATCGAGGAGAGGATGTATGCGTAAGCTGGTGCTGGCGGTGATGCTGGCGGGCGTCGCGGCGTGCAACACGAGCCCTGCTAAGGACGAGGCGCCGGCGGCGAAGGCCGACAGCTACGATCTCGACGCGCAGCGCGCCAAGATCGCGCGGATCGCGATGGTGCCCAACACGTCGTTCCTGAACGCAGAGGAGAAGCAGGTGGTGAACCTGCTGATCCAGGCGGCGGGCTATATGGACCAGATTTATCTCCGCCAGCGCTACGCCGACAATCCGCGGCTGCGCGCGGCGATCGCGTCCGGCAACGCGCCGAACCGCGACGCTCTACTCGACATGTTCGACCTGCATTACGGCCCGTGGGACACGCTGGAGGAGAACCATCCCTTCTCGGGCACCACGGCGATGCCGGCGGGGGCGGGCTTCTATCCGGCCGATCTCACCAAGGAAGCGTTCGACACCTATCTCGCGGCGCATCCGGGCGAGAAGGAGGCGCTCACCAGCCCCTATACGGTGGTGACGCGCGACGGCGACCGGCTGGTCGCGGTGCCGTATAGCGAGGCCTATCGCGAATGGCTCGAGCCGGCGGCGAAGCTGCTCGAACAGGCCGCGCAGACGACGAGCAACGCCAGCCTCAAGAAATTCCTGACGCTGCGCGCCGCGGCCTTCCGCAGTAACGATTATTATCCTTCGGAGCTGGCCTGGATGGACGTCAAGGGCACGCCGATCGAGGTCGTGATCGGCCCCTACGAGGTCTACACCGACAATCTTTTCGGCACGAAGACCGCCTATGAGGCCTTCGTGACGGTGATGGACCCGTCGGCGAGCCGCGAGCTCGACAGGTGGAAGGCGCTGCTGCCGGACATGGAGCGCAACCTTCCGGTCGAGGAGAAATACAAGAATTTCAACCGGCCGTTCGACTCGCCGATCGTGGTGGCGGATCAGGTCCGCGGCGGCGGCGACAATGTGCCGGGCGTCCAGACGGTCGCCTTCAACCTCCCCAACGACGAGCGGGTGCGCGAGGCGAAGGGCGCCAAGAAGGTGATCCTCGCCAACGTGCTGGGCGCGAAATACGACCGCATCCTGGCGCCGATGGCGGGGCAGGTGCTGGTCGCCGATCAGGCCAAGCTCGTCTCCAAGAAATATATGACCGAGGAGACGCTGTTCCACGAGCTGTCGCACAGTCTGGGGCCGGGGACGATCACGCTCGACGGCCGAAAGACGACGGTCAACGCCGAGCTGAAGGATCAATATTCCGCCATCGAGGAGGCCAAGGCGGACGTGATGGGGGTCTACAACATCCTCTTCATGATGCGGCAGGGCCAACTTCCCGCGGCGGAGCGCGAGGCGGCGCTCGCCACCTATTTCGCGGGCATCTTCCGCGCCGTCCGTTTCGGCATCGACGAGGCGCATGGGCGCGGCGCGGCGATGCAATATGAGTATCTGCGCGGCAAGGGCGCATTCGAATGGGTGCCCGAGGACGAGCGCTTCCGCGTCAACTTCGACCGGATGGAGGCGGGCATCCGCGATCTCGTCGCCGATCTCGTGCGGCTGCAGGGCAATGGCGATTATGCCGGGACGAAGACCTTCTTCGACCGGCTCGCCAAGCTCGATCCGAACGCCCGCACGGTGCTGGCGCGGACCGGCGACATACCGGTCGACATCCAGCCGGAATATCCGGCGAAGATCTAGTCGCCCTGCGGCACCGCGTCGGCCATCGGCGCGGGGTCGCTCGGCTGGCTGGTAAAGCCGTGCATGTCCGCAAGCTCCGCCGCGTCGCGGCCGATCTCGACTGCGCTCATCGCATAGCGGACGGTGAGCTCCGCGATCGAGGTGAGCGCGTGGAGGTGGATGCGCTCGTAGCCGTGGCTCGCATCGACGCCGAAGGTGATGAGCGCAGTGCGCACGTCCGCGCCGCCCTCCAGCGCGGAGGCGCTGTCGGAGCGGTAGTAGCGGAACACGTCGCGCTGGTGGCGAATGCCGCCCTCCTCGCACAGCCGGATGAGCTTGCGGGTGAGGTGATAGTCGAACGGACCGACCTGATCGGCCATGCAGATGGTCACGCCGAACTCGCTGCTGTTCTGCCCCTCGGCGGTGGTGCCGTTGTCGATCGAGACCATCGCCGCGACATCGTCGAGCAGCACCGACGAGGCGCCCGAGCCGACTTCCTCGGCAATAGTGAAGATGAAGTGGATGTCGACGGGTGTCTCGACGCCCGCGTCCTGCATCGCCTTCATCGCCGCCATCATCGCGGCGCAGCCCGCCTTGTCGTCGAGCTGGCGCGAGACGATGAAGCCATTGTCGAGAAATTCGGTGCCGGTATCGATCGCCACGAAATCGCCGATGCGCAGGCCAAGCGCAGCAGCCTCGGCTTGGTTGAAGCTTTCCGCATCGACGCGGACTTCGACATGCGGCCAGCCGGCGGGCTGGGTGTCCACCTCGTCGTTGAAGGTGTGACCGGAGGCCTTCAGCGGCAGGATCGTGCCGCGCAGCGACCCGTCGTCGGTGTAGATGGTACAGCGGCAGTATTCGGCCGCGCGCGCCGCCCAGGTGCCGATCGGCACCAGCTCCAGCCGGCCGGTCTCCTTAATCCGCTTCACCGTCGCGCCGAGCGTGTCGAGATGCGCGACGATGGCGCGCGCGCCTTCGGTCTGTTTGCCCTTGTAGCAGGCGAGGATCGCCCCGCGGCGCGTCACCTGATGGCCCATGCCGATCCGCGCCAGCTCCTCCGTCACGTGGCGGACGACGTTGTCGGTGTAACCGGTGGGGCTCGGGATCGCGAGCAGCGCGGCGAGCTGGGCCTTGAGATATTCGGGATCGATCTCGGGAAAGGTCATGCGGTCTTCCGTCGGCGGGCGGCCCGGGCGGATGCGGGCATGGTCATGGGGAACAGCAAGTCGATGAACGCCTGCGCGGTGGGTTGGGGTTCATGGTTGGCAAGGCCGGGGCGCTCGTTGGCTTCGATGAAGACATAATCGGGCCGCGTCGGATCGGGGACGACGAAGTCGATGCCGCACACCGGGATGTCGATCGCGCGGGTGGCGCGGATCGCAGCGTCGACCAGTTGCGGATGGACGATCGCGGTGACGTCGTGAATCGTGCCGCCGGTGTGGAGGTTCGCGGCCTTGCGCACCGCGAAGTTCGCGCCTTCGGGAGGGATGTCGCCGAGGGCATAGCCGGCCTTGCCGACGCAGCGCTCGGTCTCGCCGTCAAGCGGGATGGTGGATTCGCCGCCGGTCGCGGCCTCGCGGCGGCGGCTCTGGCGGGCGATGAGATCGCGCACCGTATCGCGGCCGTTGCCGACCACCTCGGCTGGGCGGCGGACCGCGGCGGCAACGAGCTTATGGCCGATCACAACGAGGCGTAGATCGTCTCCCGGATGATAGCTTTCGACGATCACGCGGTCCGACAATGCGGCGGCGCGGTCAATCGCGGCTTCGGCATCCTCAACCGTCTCGAGATCGACGGCGACGCCGCGCCCCTGCTCGCCGCGTGCCGGCTTCACCACGAGCGATCCGTGGGTGTCGAGCAGCGCCTTCACGGCATCTGTGTCCGCGGCCTCGACCTGCTCCGGCACCGCGACGCCGGCTTCGGCGACAATGCGGCGGGTCAGCGCCTTGTCGTCGCAGACGGAGAGCGCGACCGCGCTGGTCAGTTCGGACAGGCTCTCGCGACAGCGGACGCTGCGCCCGCCGGAGGAGAGCCGGAAGAGCCCACCCGGCGCGTCGAGTACCTCGACGCCGATGCCGCGGCGCCGCGCCTCGTTTACAATGATCCGCGCATAGGGGTTCATCGCCTCGGCCGGATCCTCGCCGACGAACAGCCGCTCGTTGATCGGGTTGCGGCGCTTGACCGTGAAGGTCTGCAGCCGGACGAAGCCGAGCTTCTCGTAAAGCGCAATCGCGCCGTCATTGTCGTGGAGGACGGAGAGATCCATGAATGCCGCGCCGCGCGCCTGGAAATGCTCGGCCAGCCAGCGGACCAGCGCCTCGCCGACGCCCGCCTGCGCGGTTTGCGGATCGACCGCGAGGCACCAGAGCGATGAGCCGCCCAGCGGATCGCCCGCGGCGCGGCGATGATCGACGCCGGTGACGGTGCCGATCACCGCGCCGGTCTCACTGTCCTCGGCGACGAAATAGGTGAGCGCGCGCCGCTCGTCGCCGCCGCGGCGGTCGAAAAAGTCGGGGCGCACCTGGACCATGTTGTTAAGCGCGTAGATGCGGTTGACCGCGTCGGCATCCGCTTCGCCCGCCATCCGCCGGATGAGGAAGCCCGAGGGCCGCCGCCGCGCGGGGCGATAGGTCGATAGATCGAGCCGGTAGGTGTGCGAGGGATCGAGGAACAGCTCGGTCGGCGCGCGCGCGATGACGACGTGCGGATCGCCAACATAGATGGCGATGTCGCGCTGGTCCGGCCCCTCGGCGCGGATCTCGGAGACGAGCGCGTCGGTATCGGCAAAGCTGTTGGCGAAGAGCAGCCGGCCCCAGCCGCAATCGACCACGGCGTTGGGCTCGGGCGCGTCGCCGCGCAGGTAGCGGTCGCGGTTGTGCGCACGTTCGAGCCGCGCCTCGCTCCGCCCCTGGTTGCGGCGCATCAGCCGACGCCCTGCTGCTGGAGCCAGAGTTCGAGAAGGCCGACCTGCCACAGTTCCGATCCGCGCAGCGGCGTGATGTGGCCGGTGGGATCGGCGAACAGCGTGTCGAGCCATTCGGTCTCGAACAGGCCGCGGTCCTTGGCGGCGCGGCTCGTCAGCGCGTCGCGGACCAGATCGAGATAGGGGCCGTCGATATATTTGAGCGCGGGGACCGGGAAATAGCCTTTGGGCCGGTCGATCACTTCGGACGGGATCACCGTGCGCGCGACGTCCTTCAAGATGCCCTTGCCGCCGTCGGCGAGCTTGAGTGCGGACGGGATCTGCGCGGCAAGCTCGGCGAGTTCGTGGTCGAGAAAGGGGACGCGCGCCTCCAGCCCCCAGGCCATCGTCATATTGTCGACGCGTTTCACCGGATCGTCGACCAGCATCACCAAACTGTCGAGCCGGAGCGCCTTGTCGACCGGATCGCCGGCGCCTGCCATCGCGAAATGATCGCGGGCGAAGGCGCGCGGCATCAGCGCCGCCTCGCGCCAGTCGCCGCCGAGCTGCGCGCGGAGCGTCTCGGCATCGCGATCGAAGAAGGCACCGGAGTAAGCCGCGAGCGGATCGCTGGCGCCGGCGAGCGGCGGATACCAGTGATAGCCGCCGAATATCTCGTCCGCGCCCTGGCCCGACTGGACCACTTTGATGTGCTTCGCGACCTCGCGCGAGAGCAGGTAGAAGCCGATATTGTCGTAGCTCACCATCGGCTCGGACATCGCGCCGATCGCGCCGGGCAGCTCGCGCAGCAGATCGCCCGAGGGGACGAAGAGCTGGTGGTGATCGGTCGCATAATGGCGCGCGATGAGATCGGAATAATGGAATTCGTCGCCCTTCTCGCCATGCGCTTCCTCGAAGCCGATCGAGAAGGTGGCAAGGCCGTGCTGGCCCATCTCGGCGAGCAGCCCGACGATCAGGCTGGAATCGACGCCGCCGGAAAGCAGCACGCCGACCGGCACGTCGGCGACCATGCGGCGCGCGACGGCGGTGCGCAGCGACGCGAGCAGTGCTTCGCGCCATTCGCCGGCGTCGCGCGGCCGGTCGGTGCCGAAGCCCAGCGTCCAGTAGCTCTTCTCGCTGGAGCTGCCGTCCGGCTCGATGGTGCGGATCGTCGCGGGGGCGAGCTTGCGGACGCCCTTGAGGATCGTCCAGGGCGGCGGCACCACCGCATGCCAGCTCATGTAGAAGGCAAGCGCCTCGGGATCGACCGACGTATCGAGGTCGCCTGCTGCGACGAGCGCCGGCAGGGTCGAGGCGAAGCGGAAACGGCCGGAGGTTTCCGCATAGTAGAGCGGCTTGATGCCGAAGCGATCGCGGACCAGCGATACGCGCCCGCTGTCGCGCTCGTGGATCGCAAAGGCGAACATGCCATGGAGCCGCTCGACCGATTTCGGCCCCCAGGCGTGCCAGGCCTTGAGGATCACCTCGGTGTCGCCGCCCGAGAAGAACCGATAGCCCGCGTCCTCGAGCTCCTGGCGGAGTTCGCGATAATTGTAGATGCAGCCGTTGAAGACCAGCGACAGCCCGAGATCGGGATCGGTGATTGGCTGGTCCGACTTGTTGGACAGGTCGATGATCTTCAGGCGCCGGTGGCCGAGGCCGACCGGACCGCGCAGCAGCATCCCGCCGGCATCGGGCCCGCGGGGCACTTCGCTTTCCATCATCCGGGCGATCGCCGCGGCATCCGCGGCTTCACCGTCAAATCTGATTTCGCCCGCTATCCCGCACATGAGGACGCGGCCTTCTCGGCATGAATTCCGTAAGGCATGGCCTAGACACTAGGGTCCAAGGCCGTGGTTTCAACCCTTGGCGGCCGATCCGCGCAGGCAAAATGGGCGTTCGATGGCCAGAATATCGCGGCATTACTGACATGGATCAGCTTTCGCCGTCGTTCAGACAACCAGTTCGGATCGCTCCGGAATCTCGGCCGCGGTTTCGCTCATCTGGAGCGGGAGCTGGATGCGGACGCGGCAACCCGCATCGCCGCCGCTTTTTTCGAGATTCGCCTCCGGGCCATAGTTGAGCAGCAGCCGCTCGCGCACGTTGGAGAGGCCGACGCCGGTGCCGGGCGCGACATCGCCGCAGCCATCGCCGTCGTCGCTGACCGTCAGCACCAGCATATCGCCCTCACGCGCCGCGGCAATCGCGACATGGGTGGTCCGCGTCGAAGGCGCGACCGCATATTTGATCGCATTCTCGACCAGCGGCTGGAGCAGGAAGGGCGGCATCAGCGCGTCGGCGAGATCGGGCGGCAGATCCATGTCCACGGCCAGCCGATCGCCGAAGCGCACGCTCTCGATCTCCAGATAGGAATCGAGCATGTCGAACTCCTCGTCGACGCGCGAGAGGCTGTGCGGATCGGCGGTGAGGCTGGCGCGGAGGAAGGATGAGAGCCGGTCGATCATAGATTCCGCCTCGTCCGCGCGGCCGACGATGACGAGGCTGGAGATGGCGTTGAGCGTGTTGAACAGGAAGTGCGGATTGAGCTGGAAGCGGAGCGCCAGCATGTGCGCGTCGCGCTCGCTGGCGCGCGATGCGACGAGCAGACGACGATGTTCGCGGAGCTTGAGGTTAGAGGATTGAAACGCGAGCAGCGCGACGAACATGCCGGTGTTGTAAGTGTTGAGCGTCGCCGAGCGGATGAAAGCGAAATAGGCGGTGCCGAATTCGGTCATCACGATGCCGGCCCAGGTGCGGAGCTGGGTGTCCCACAGCGACTGCAGGATCGCGACCGCGAACACGCCGATCGCGACCAGCGTCCAGCGCTTTTCCGCGCGGTAGCGCGACGCCCAACGCAGCAGGAAGAAGAGCGAGAAACCCATCGCGCCGTCGACGATCATCATCGGGACGCCGATGCCGAACGTCTCGATCAGGGAGGTCTGCCCGCGCAGCACGCCGGAGACGGTGAAGATCGCGAGGGTGCAGGAATAGAAGAGCAGCGCCAGCCGGACGGCGGCGGCGAACTCCGCCTTCCGCTGCACGGTGCCGTCGAGCAAGGGCGGGGAAGGAGCGGCCGTCAGCATCGGGCACCACCGGAAAGAGCGGCCGCCAGGATACGGCGGTCGCGGATCAGCGGCAAGATGGCGCCGCGGCGACTTCCCGAAACGGCGCAGGCGGTTGCGGGGCTATCGCCCCTCCCCGCAAGGGAGGGGTTGGGGGTGGGTCGCGAGCGACAGCGAGCGCTACTGTGTCGGGAGCGCCCTTGCGGGCATTGAGCCCGCGCGGTCGCCGGACCCACCCCTGGCCCCTCCCTTGGCAGGGAGGGGAGGAGCTTGTGTGATCTTGTTCGACGCTCAGCCCCTTAGGGCACCACCGCAGTCGCCTCGATCTCGACCAGCGCTTCATCCTCCATCAGCGCGCTGACCTCAACCACCGACATCGCGGGCCAGTTCCGGCCCAGGATCTCCCGGTAGATCTCGCCGACCCGGCGCGCGTCCTTGAGATAGGCTTGCTTGTCGGTGACGAACCAGGTGAGGCGGACGATATGCTCCGGCCCGGCGCCATCCTCGGCGAGCACCGCGACGATATTCTTGAGCGCCTGACCGAACTGGCCGGCGAAATCCTTGGCGGGAAAGCTCTCGGTTTCGTCCCAGCCGATCTGGCCGGCGACGAATATCATCCGCCCGCTTGCCGACACACCGTTGGAATAGCCCTTGGGGCGCGGCCAGCCGGCCGGTTGCAGCATCTTCATTGTCCGCTCTCCGCCTGATGCGCCTGCAATGCGGCGCGCGCGATCACCACTTTTTGCACTTCGCTCGCGCCCTCGTAGATGCGGAGCGCGCGGATCTCGCGATAGAGCCGCTCGACCATCGTGCCGCTCTTGACGCCCATGCCGCCGAAGAGCTGCACCGCCTGATCGATGGTCTGCTGCGCCGTCTCGGTCGCGTGGAGCTTGGCCATCGCCGCCTCGCGGGTGACGCGGGGCTGGCCCCGGTCCTTGGCCCAGGCAGCACGGAAGATGAGGAGCTGGCTCGCATCGATGCCCAGCGCCATGTCGGCAAGCGCGGCCTGCGTCATCTGGAGATCGGCGAGCGGCTTGCCGAAAAGCTGGCGCGAGGAGGCGCGTGCCAGCGCCTCGTCAGCGGCGCGGCGCGCGAAGCCGAGCGCCGCGGCGCCGACGGTCGAACGGAACACGTCGAGTGTCGCCATCGCGATGCGGAATCCTTCGCCCGGGGCGCCGATGAGATGATCATCGGGCACGAAGCAGTCGGTGAAGCGCAAGGTCGCCAGCGGGTGCGGCGCGATCACGTCGATCCGCTCGACGATTTCGAAGCCCTCGGTGGCGGTGGGGAAGGCGAAAGCGGTGAGGCCCTTCGCGCCTTCGCCCTCGCCGGTGCGGGCGAAGAGGGTCAGGATGTCGGCGATGCTGCCGTTGGAGATCCAGGTCTTCTCGCCGTTGATCTTGTAGCCGCCCGCGACCTTCTCGGCGCGAGTGCTGGTGCGGGCGACGTCCGATCCGGCCTCGAGCTCGGACAGCGCGAAGCCGGCGATCATCGCGCCGCGCGCGACTTCGGGCAGATAGCGCTGCTTCACCGCCTCGTCGGCGAAGAGCGTGATCGCGCCGGTGCCGAGCCCCTGCATCGCGAAGGCGAAATCGGCGAGACCGGAATGATAGCCGAGCGTCTGCCGCGCCAGGCACAGCGAACGCACGTCGAGAGTCTCGCTGGTGCCGCCATAGGCCGCCGGGACGGCGAGCCGCAGCCAGCCGGCATCGCCGAGCAGCCGCACGAGCGCGCGGCAATCGGCATCGACATCGCCGCTTTCGTGGTGGAGATCGGCATCATGGTCGGCCGCCCATTGCGATAGCCGCGCGTGGAGATCGCGATGCGCATCGTCGAGGAACGGCCAGGCGAGGAAGCTCGTGTCCGCCACGTCTCAATTCCCCTCGAACACGGGCTGCTGCTTGGCGACGAAGGCGTCGTAGGCGCGGCGGAAATCCTCGGTCTTCATGCAGATCGCCTGCGCCTGTGCCTCCATCTCGATCGCGGTCTCGAGGCTGACGTTCCATTCCATGTTGAGCTGCGTCTTGGTGATGCCGTGCGCGAAGGTCGGCCCTTCGACGAGCGAACGGGCGAAGGCCTGCGCCTCATCGAGCAGGGTATCGGGCTCGACGATGCGGTTGTGGAAACCCCAGCGCTCGCCTTCCTCGGCGCCGAGTGCGCGGCCGGAGAACAGCAGGTCCGACGCGCGGCCCTGGCCGATGATGCGCGGCAGGATCGCGCAGGCACCCATGTCGCAGCCGGCGAGGCCGACGCGGGTGAAGAGGAATGCGGTCTTGGCGCGCGGCGTCGCGATGCGATAATCGGCGCACATCGCGATGATCGCGCCGGCGCCCGCACACACCCCGTCGATCGCCGCGATCACCGGCTGCGGGCAGCCGCGGATCGCCTTCACCAGATCGCCCGTCATCCGCGTGAAATCGAGCAGCTCGGGCATCGTCATCCGGGTCAGCGGGCCGATGATGTCGTGGACGTTGCCGCCCGAACAGAAATTGCCCTCGGCACCGGTAATCACCACCGCCTTCACGTCCGACGCATAGACCAATGCGCGGAAGGTATCGCGCAGCTCGGCATAGCTTTCGAAGGTCAGCGGGTTCTTCTGCGACGGCTTGTCGATGGTGACGATGGCGACGCCGGCCTCGAACGCCCAGCGGAAATGGACGGGCGCGAAGCCCGCCGGATCGAATGTCATGCCCTGTTCCTCTCGACGGATGCGCGCAGGCGGTGAAGGCCGTCCAGCAGCGCATCGGTATCGGCGTCGCTGAGATCGGCGAGATAGGTTTCGATCCACGCTTCGTGCGCCGCCGCCATCTCGCGGAACGCGGCGCGGCCGGCGGGGGTGAGGCGGACGGTGGCGCTGCGCCGATCGGTCTCGCTCGCGGTGCGCTCGACCAGCCCGTCCTCGATCAGCCGCGCGACGATGGTGGTGACGTTGCCGCCGGAGACGAGCAGCAGCCGGGTCAGTTCGCCCATCGTCAGCCCGTCCGGCGCCCGGTCGAGCGTCGCGAGCGCGTCGAAGCGGGGGAGGGTGGTCTCATATTCGTCGATCAGCCGCTGGCGAACGCGCTTCTCGATCACCGTCGCGCAGGAGAGGAGGCGGAGCCACAGCCGCAGCGGGCGCTTGGCATCGGGCGCGCCGCCGTGCTTCTCGATCGCCGCGGAGGTGCTCACATCACTTCCCCGCCCGCGACCGCGATCGCCTGGCCGGTGACCGAGCGCGCGGCATCCGAGACGAGATAGAGGACGGCGGCGGCGACTTCCTCCGGGTCGATCAGACGCTTCTGCGGGTTGGAGGCGGTGAGGCTGGCGCGCGCATCGGCTTCGCTGCGGCCGGTCTTTTCGACGATCCGCGCGATGGATTCGCGGACGATCTCGGTGTCGGCATAGCCGGGGCAGACCGCATTGACGGTAATGCCGGTTCCGGCCAGCTCCAGCGCGAGCGAGCGGGTGAGGCCGAGCAGCGCGTGCTTGCTGGCGGCATAGGCGCTGACATAGGCATAGCCCTTGAGCGCGGCAGTGCTGGCGACGTTGACGATGCGCGCCGACGGCATCGCCTTCATCGGATCGAGCGTAGCGCGGATCGCATGGACCGCGCCCATCAGATTGACGTCGATCACCTGGCGCCAGTCGGCATCGCTGGACTTTGCGAACGGCGCGGCGGGGGCGATGCCGGCATTGTTGACGAGGATGCCGACCGGGCCGGAGGCGTCGGCGACTTCGGCGAAGCCGCGGGCGACGTCCGCGGCATCCGCAATGTCGCACGGCACCGCCTTGGCGCCGATCTCGTCCGCCGCCGATGCCAGGCGCTCCGCGTTGCGGCCCATGATCGTGACAGGATGGCCGGCCGCAACGAGCGCGCGGGCGATGGCGAGGCCGATGCCGCTGCCGCCCCCCGTCACCACCGCATGAAGCCTGTCCGCCATCAGACCAGCATCGCCATTTGTGCGGCGCGCTCAAGGTTCGTCGTGAGCTGGCGGAAGCCGGCATCATAAGGTGGCGGCACGGGGGCGCCGTCGAACTTCTGCTCCGCGGCAGCGCGCAGCGTCCATTGCGGATCGATGAGGTGCGGCCGGGCGATGGCGCAGAGATCCGCGCGGCCCGCGGCGAGGATCGAGTTGACGTGGTCGACCTCGTAGATGTTGCCCACCGCCATCGTCGCGCAGCCCAATGTGTTGCGGATGAGATCGGAGAAGGGCGTCTGGAACATGCGGCCGTAGACCGGCTTCTGCTCGCTCGACACCTGCCCGGCGGAGACGTCGATCAGGTCGACGCCTGCGTCGATGAAGGCCCGGCTGATCTCGACGGCTTCGTCCGGGGTCACGCCTTCCTCGCCCACCCAGTCGTGCGCCGAAATGCGCACGGACATCGGCCTGTCCGCCGGCCAGGCGTCGCGCATCGCGCGGAAAACTTCGAGCGGATAGCGGAGGCGATTTTCGAGGCTGCCGCCATATTCGTCGGTGCGCTTGTTCTGCACCGGGCTGATGAAGCCGGAGAGCAGATAGCCGTGTGCGCAATGCAGCTCGATCATCGCGAAACCGGCATCGACCGCGCGGCGCGTAGCGGCGACGAACTGGTCGCGCACCGCGTCCATGTCGGCGCGCGTCATCGGCCGTGGCGTCGCGTTGCCGCCGCTCCATGCGACGTCGGACGGGGCGATGAGATCCCAATTCCCGGCTTCCAGCGGCTCGTCCATGCCCTCCCAGCCGATGCGGGTGGAGCCCTTGGTGCCCGAATGGCCGAGCTGCAGGCACATCGCCGCGCCGGCCTGGCCCTGGACGAAATCGACGATCGGCTTCCAGGCCGCGGTCTGCGCGTCGTTCCACAGGCCGGGGCAGCCCGGGGTGATCCGGCCCTCGGGCGAGACGCAGGTCATCTCGGTATAGACGAGCCCCGCCCCGCCCAGCGCGCGTGCGCCGTAATGGACCATGTGGAAATTGTCCGGCATCCCGTCCTTCGCCGAATAGGTCGCCATCGGCGAGACGACGATGCGGTTGCGCAGCGTCACGTTGCGCAGGGTGAACGGGGTGAACATCGGCGGGACCGGCGTGTCGCCCTCCACGCCTGCGCGCTCCGCGAACCAGCGTTCGAGTCCCGCCAGCCATTCGGGATCTCGCAGCCGCAGATTCTCGTGGCTGACGCGCTGGCTGCGAGTGAGCAGCGAATAAGCGAACTGGATCGGCTCGAACGGCAAATAGCGTTCCATCGTCTCGAACCAGTCGGTCGAGTTGCGCGCCGCGCTCTGGAGCTTGAGCACTTCGACCTGGCGGACCTCGCGATACTGGGCGAGGCCCTCGGCGAGCGGGCGGCTGCCGTCGCTCAACACTTCGGCCAGCTTGATCGCATCCTCGAGCGCCAGCTTGGTGCCCGAGCCGATCGAGAAATGCGCGGTGTGCGCGGCGTCGCCGAGCAGGATGATGTTGCGGTAATGCCATTGGTGGCAGATGACGCGCGGGAAGCTGATCCATGCCGAGCCGCGGATATGCTTCGCATTGCTCATCAGCGCATGGCCGCCGAGCCATTCGGCAAAGATGTCCTCGCACACGCGGCAAGTCTCGTCCTGGCTCATCTCGGCGAACCCGAACCGCTCGTAGGTCTCGGGCGCACATTCGACGATGAAGGTCGAGCAATCTGGCGAGAATTGATAGGCGTGCGCCCAGATCCAACCGTGCTCGGTCTTGCGGAACAGGAATTTGAAGGCGTCGAACCGCTGGTTGGTGCCGAGCCAGATGAAGCGGTTGCGGCGCAGCTCGACATCGGCCTGAAACTCTTCCGCATAGCGCTGGCGGAAGCGGCTGTTGAGGCCGTCGGATGCGATGACGAGATCGAAGGGCGCGAGCAGCTCGGATTCCGGATCGGGATCGACCTCGACGCCGTAGCGCAGCTCGACGCCCAGTTCGCGTGCACGCTCCTGCAGGATGTTGAGCAGCCGTTTGCGGCCGATGCCGATGAAGCCGTGGCCGCCGGACGTATTCTTGCTGCGGCTGATGCCGTCGTCGATCTCGACGTCGATATCGTCCCAATGCGCCAGCTCGTCGGTCATCGCCTGCGCGCTCTGCGGATCGACCGCCTGGAGATTCTCCATCGTCTGATCGGAGAAGACGACGCCCCAGCCGAACGTGTCGTCGGGCTGATTGCGCTCGAGCACGAAGATCTCGTGGCTCGGATCCTTGAGCTTCATCGCGATCGCGAAATAGAGTCCGGCCGGTCCACCGCCGACGCATGCAATGCGCATATCCACAGCCTCATAAACTTTAAGTTTGAAATATCATCGGGGATGGGAGGGGCGTTGTCAAGGCGCGGCTACGGACGGCTGTCCTCTGTCGTAGCTGCTTGGATGCCTCGCGCCGACTCTTAGCCGTCACCCTGAACTTGTTTCAGGGTCCATGTTGGAGACGGTCGCGATCGTCATGGACATGGATGCTGAAACGAGTTCAGCATGACGGGCGGAGAGGGCAAGAGCCCGCCGAGTTGACCCTATCGTCCCCATAATGCATGATTTTTCGGACAAGCCGTAAAAGCGGCGTCAACGGGGAAGAGGATTGACCAAGGAAGGCGCCGAGCGCCCGCAGACCTATTCGAGTCCCGCAATTCGCGCCCGGCGCGACCGGATTTTGGATGAAACGCGCAAGATGATCGCCGAGGGCGGCGTCGATGCGCTCAGCATGAACGAAATCGGCCGGCGTGCGGGCGTCGCCAAGCGCACGCTCTACAATGCCTTCCAGACGCGCGAGCGGATGATCGCCGCGGCGATCGAGGAATATTTCGACGATTATGTCGCGCGCATCCCGTTCCGGGCGGCGCCGGGCACCCTGATGTACAATCTCGAGCGGATCATCTCGTTCAACCAGCACAATCTCAAGATCCGCAACTATGTCCGCGCGATCATGGCCTCCTATTTCAGCGGCGGCGCGGATTCGGATATCGCCTCGACGATGCACACTGTCGCGATGCGGGCGAACCGGACGTGGCTGAAGACGGTCGAGGCGGAGGGCGATCTGCAGCCCTGGATCGATCTCGACGATCTGGTCGGCGATATCGTGCGGTTCGAGTTCGCGACGCTGAGCGACTGGGCGAATTACCGGCTGACCAGCGATGCGCTCGTTCCCCGATCCGTGATGGGCTATCTCGCGCTTGCCGCCGGGGCGACGCGCGGGGCTGCGCGCGCGGAAATCGAGGCGATGTTGAAATCGGTGGGCGAGGAGGGCGTGCCCGCACTGCCCCGCCCCGGCCGGATGCGCGCCGCGGCCTGACCGGCGCCGCCTATTGGCAGACGTCCACCCATTCGGCGCCGACCAGCTCGGCGAGCCGATCGGGCGCGATACGGACCGAACTCGTCCGCGATCCTGCTGCCGGATAGACCGTGTCGAATGCCATCAGCGACACGTCGCAATAGATTGGCAGCGGCGCGGCGAGGCCGAACGGGCAAACGCCGCCGACGGGGTGGCCGGTGAGCGCGGCGACTTCCTCCGCCGCCAGCATCCGCGGCCGCCCGCCGAGCGCATCCTTGGTCTTGCGGTTGTCGAGCCGTGCATCGCCGCGTGCAACGACGAGCAGCACGCGGCCGTCGACCCGCAGCGACAGCGTCTTGGCGATGCGGCCGGGCTCGACGCCCAGCGCCTCCGCCGCCTCCGCCACCGTCGCGGTGCTCTTGCCCTGGTCGATAATCTCGATGTCCGGCGCGTGGGCCGCCAGATAGTCGCGTACCGATTGTTCGCTCATGCCGTGCGTTTAGCGCAGGCCACCGGTCACGCCACCCCTTGCGGACGACACAGGCACGCATAGAGTGGCCGCGGATGGGAGGGACGCGGCATGATCGCGGCATTGCTCGGCTGGATGATCGCCGCGACGGGGCCGGAGGGTCTGTATCTGCTGTCGAAACCGGAAACCGCGTCGGCGATCGAGCTTCGCGCCGACGGCCGGTTCCGCTGGATGTTCACGCAGGGCGCGCTCGATCTCGATGCGGTGGGACGGTGGCGCGCCGATGGCGATCGGATCGTGCTCGACAGCGATCCGAAGCCCATCCCGCCGCGCTTCGAGATCGAAGGCCGCGCGCCGGGGGAGTCAGGCATCATCGCAGTGCGCGTAGTCCACACCGACGGCGAACCGATCGACGGGGTCGATGTCGCGATCCGCTATGCGTCGGGCGATCCCGACATCGGCTACACCAACGACGGCGGCGTCGCGCGCTTCACACCCGAGGCGGGGCGGACGCCGACGGGAATCGCGGTGACCATCGGTATGTTCGGCTTGGCGCCGCGCGAATTCGCCGAAGTGCCGGTGGCGGGCGAGGTGATCACGATCCGGCTTCACCCCAACGATCTCGGCACGGAGACTTTCGAGGCTTTGCCCGTTCAGAGGTCCGGCGACGCGCTGGAGCTGGAATGGCGCGGCGAGACCTTGCGCTACGCGCGCGATGCGGAGGAGACGGGAGAATGAGCGGACGCAATTTCTGGGCGGCGCAGGACGGCGACGGCTGGGTGGTGCGGGAAGAAGGCCTGCCCGACAAGACGACCCGCCACGACAGCCGTGAGGACGCATGGCGGATCGCCAACGAGCGCGCAGCGGAGTGCGAGGGTGAAGCGTTTCTGGAAGGTGCGGACGGCGGCGTCGAAGATCGGGTGTGGCACGGCAAGCAGCCGCGCGACATCAACCCGCTCTGACAACTGCGATCAGATAATACCGCCGCCCAGCGACAGTCTGACCGCACCGATCAGAAACACAACTAGGTTGAGGTTACGGCCGGTGTTGCGCGACGACATAGCTCCAAGCGCCACCCCGACGGCAGCAATCGGAAGCACCAGCCAGTTCACCAAGCCAAGAAACGGAATGAAGGCCGGAATCGCGAGCAGCAGCGCGATGAGGCCGACGATGATCGAGGCGATGTTCAACATGCCGCCAAGATGGTGGGATTGTTCTCGCCGCGCAAGAGAGCGCGCGAACAAGCGATGTTCGGCCTGCTTTTCGAACCGCTGGACTGGTAAACGAATTATTAACCTTGTGGGCGGAACGTGCGCGCTATCCCAGTAAAAACCGCAAGTCGCACCGCCATCAGAGGAACAGAAATGGCCCCCCGCATCACCCGTTGGTTGGCCATGATCGGCCTCGCGGCGATCGTGTCCGGCTGCGCGCATCGGCCGAGGGCGGATGCGCCGGCGCCGGTCGTCGAGGTCGAAGATACCGAGGCGGCGCCCGAATGGCGCGTCGTGGCGCGCGCGAATGACGAAACGCGGATCGACGGCATCGCGGACGCATGGCGCCGCGGCCTCGACGAGGCGAGCCGAACGCGCGGCTTCCGTGGGCTGATCGCGGCGGAAGGCGCGCTGCTCGATCCCGGCGCCGCGCTGCCGCGTCCGGCGCCGCCGCCGGGCCCTTATCAATGCCGCGTCATCAAGCTCGGCACCGCCGGGCGGAGCGGCCCGCCGTTCGTCGCCTACAAACCCTTCTTCTGCTACGTCGAGGCGGAAGGACCGCTGCTCACCATCGTCAAGCAAACCGGATCGCAGCGCCCCGCCGGCCGCCTCTATCCCGACAGCGACGAAAACCGCCTGGTCTTCCTCGGCACGCTCGCGCTCGGCAATGAGGACGCGCCCTTGCCTTATGGCGAGGATCAGGATCGCGACATGGCGGGCGTCGTCGAGCGGGTCGCGCCGTTCCGCTGGCGGCTCGTCATCCCATTTCCACGCCGCGAATCCACGCTCGACGTGTTCGAATTGGTCCCCGTCACCGAATCGGCTAGACCGGCCGCGGGCTGATCGGGAGTCGGAACGATGAAGGTGGGATTGGGGCTGGTCGCGGCGGCATTGCTGCTGGCGGGTTGCGAGGCGAAGATCGGCAAGGATGCCGAGAACGCGAAGGCGGACGCATCGGCGGAAGCTGGCGAGGGCAGCTTCTCGGTCGACGTGCCGGGCTTCCAGATGAAGGTCGCCATCCCGGAGAATATCCGCAACAATACGACGTTCAGCGACGATGGCGGCCTGCTCTACCCGGGCGCCGCGGTGAAGGGCGTCAACATCCAGGCGCGCGTCGATGCGAACAAGGGCGTGCAGATCAACTTTTCGACCTCGGACGGGCCGGAGGCAGTGAACGCCTGGTATCGCGATCCTGCGCGCGACAAATATGCGATCGTCTCGGACAGGAGCGAGGGCGGATCGACGGTGATCGAAGCCGCGGAAAAGGCCGGCAACGACCTCTACACCATCCGCCTCACGCCGCGCCCCTCGGGCGGCACCGACGGCGCGATCCACATCCGCGACAAGGGCTGAAGCGCGGCGACGTGAACGCGCTGGCCGATCCGGAGGAGGTGCGCGCGCATCTGATCGGGGCGGCGAGCGCGGGCGTCGCGCTCACCTATTCCGAGATTCTGGAACGGCTCGGTTACAGTTTCTCGCGCCCCAAGATGCGCGCGCTGTGCGCCGTGCTGGGCGAGGTCGATCGCGATGCCGGGGCGCGCGGCGAGCCGGAGCTTGCCGTGCTCGTCGTCCGGCAGAGCGACGGCATTCCGGGGCAAGGCTGGTGGGTGGCGGGCGGCGCGCGTGCGCATGGCTACGACGGGCCGTGGGAAGGGCCGGAGGCGGCCGCGTTCGTCGCCACTATCCAGTCGGCAACCTTCGCTTACTGGCAGTCCCCGGACGGGACAGTCGCCGAAAGCTGATCCGTTAACCATCTCCGCTCACGCATGGGCGCGGATTTTCGGGCATGATGGCGGCATGAAGAAGCCCACTCTCGCCCTGTTCGCCGCCGCGCTCGCGCTCGGCGCCTGCTCGAAGACGCCGGCGGACGATCTGTCCGCGCTCGACAACAGCATCGTTGGCAACGACGCCGATCCTGCGCTCACCAGCGCCCTGGAGGACCAGATCACGGTCGATCCGGCGCTCACCCAGCAGTCGAACCGCAATGCGGTGCGGCGGACGCCGGGGCCGGTGCAGGCGCAATATCCGCCGGGCGCGTCGGGGATGAACGCGCTCGTCGGCCCGGGCGGCGCGTGCGAGAAGCTCGATTACAACAATGACTGGGCGGGCAAACTCCCGCCGGCCTTCGCGGGCGTCTACAATGGCGGAAAGATCACCGAGGCGGCGGGCAGCGATGCGCCGGGCTGCGGCATGCGCGTCGTCACCTATACGGTCGCCGCGGCGGCGCAGCCGGTGATCGATTGGTATCGCGACCGCGCGGTCAAGGCCGGTTACAGCGCCGAGCAGCAGCAGCGCGAGGGCGATCAGATCCTCGCCGGCGTCAACGGCGATGCGGTCTATTTCCTGATCGTGACGCCCAAGCAGGCCGGCTCGGAAGTCGCGCTGATCGCACGCTGAGCTTTCACGCACCGCGATCGGGCTAGCGCGCCGCGCCGCGCGGCCCTACATCGCCGTCATGCCCAAGTTCGCTCCGCCGGCCGCCAGCGATGCGGTGCGCCAGTTCACCGTGTCGAGCGAGGATGATGGCATCCGGCTCGACCGCTGGTTCAAGCGCAACCTCGCCGATGCCAGCTTCAACGTCGTGTCGCGTTGGGCGCGGACCGGGCAGCTTCGCGTCGACGGCAAGCGCGCCGCGCCGGGCGACCGGATCGAGGCGGGCCAGATCATCCGCGTTCCCCCCGCCGAACCGCCCGCGCCCGAGACGCGCCCCAAGAAGCCCGAGCGCAAGCGGCTCAGTGAGGATGAAATCGCCTTCGTCAACGAGATGGTGATTCACCGCGACACCGCTGCGATCGTCGTCAACAAGCCGCCGGGCCTTGCGACGCAGGGCGGCACCAAGACCAACGTCCACCTCGATGGCCTGCTCGACGGATTGGCGGGCGAGGACGATGCGCGGCCAAAGCTGGTCCACCGGCTCGACAAGGACACCTCCGGCGCGCTTCTCGTCGCGCGCACGCCGCGCGCCGCCGCGGCTTTCTCGAAGAGCTTTTCCAGCCGCACCGCGCGCAAGGTTTATTGGGCGCTGGTCGTCGGCATACCCGATCTCAAGGACGGGATGATCGATCTGCCGATCGGCAAGCAGCCGGGCACCGGCGGCGAAAAGATGTATGTCGACGAGGCGGAGGGCCTGCCCTCGCGCACGCGCTTCCGGCTAATCGAACGCGCGGGCAATCGCGCCGCCTGGGTCGAGCTGCAACCGTTCACCGGCCGCACCCATCAGCTCCGCGTCCATATGGCGGCGATCGGGCACCCGATCGTCGGCGACGGCAAATATGGCGGGCAGGACGCGTTCCTCACCGGCAGCATCAGCCGCAAGCTCCACCTCCACGCGCGGCGCCTCAGGATCGACCATCCCGACGGCGGCCGGATCGACGTGACGGCCGAGCCGCCGCAGCATTTCGCCGAGACGCTCGCGGGGCTAGGCTTCGACTTGGCCGACGGCGATCTGCCGATCGACGAGATCAAGGCGTCCGAGACCCCCGAAGGCAAGCGCCGCGCCGCCGCCCACGCCGCCAAGGACCGCCGCAAGGAGCGCCGCGGCGAACGGCGCGGACGAGGGAAGAAGTGAGCCCAACGCCGCCCAATGCTCAATCGGTCATGAAGCGACGCGTACTGCCGATTGCGGGCACGGCGATCAAAGCGGCGCTCTTTCTGGTCGGTCTCTTCACGGTGGCTCAATACGCGCTTTTCTGGTTGATCGGCGTTTCGGCTTCGACCGGAGTACTCAAACGATTGCCGTCTCCCGACGGTGCGCTGACGGCCTATCTGTTGCAGAAGAACCCGGGCGCCATGAGCTCGTACGTCTACGTGGTCGTCTTAACTCCCGCCGGGCAAGGGCATGGCGACGGTCGCACTCTCATTTCGGGGGCCCGTCTAGAGGGGCTCGATTTTCGCTGGACGGATGCCCGGAGTTTGGCGGTCAAGGTGCCGTGCGGATTATATTCCGATGCCACCAACTTCTTCGGCGACGGAAGCCGTGACCTTTGGGTGAAGGTGGAGTTCGATGTTCCCAAATGTTCGTTGAGGATGCCGTGAACCGCCTCGCGCTTTTCGATTGTGACGGGACATTGGTCGACAGTCAGGCGAACATCTGCCTGGCGATGGAGGTGTGCTTCGATGCGGCGGGGCTTCCTGCGCCGAGCCGTGAACGGACGCGGAGCGTGGTGGGGCTGAGCCTCGTCGAGGCGATGCGGGTGATGCTGCCGGATGCGGACGGCGGTACGCATGTCAAGATTGCGGAAGGCTACAAGCGCGCCTTCCACGGCCTGCGCGGAAAGGGGCTAGTGGACGAACCGCTCTACGAGGGCATCGCCGAACTGATCGACGCGCTGGACGCGGACGGCTGGCTGCTCGGCGTTGCGACCGGCAAGTCCGATCGCGGGCTCGATCTCTGCCTCGGCCATCATGGCCTCCGTCATCGCTTCGTCACGCTCCAGACCGCCGACCGCCATCCGTCCAAGCCGCATCCGTCGATGATCGAACAGGCGATGGCCGACGCGGGCGCCGCGCCGGAGACGACGGTGATGATCGGTGACACCAGCTACGACATGGCGATGGCGCGTGCCGCGGGGGCGACCGCCGCGGGGGTCGCCTGGGGCTATCATGGCGCGGACGCGTTGCTGGCGGCCGGCGCGCATTTTGTGGCGGACCGGCCCGCCGACCTCCTCGTTCGCATGAAGGCAATGGCATGAACGAACCGCTCGATCCGCGCGTCTGGCGCAACCGCTTCATCGCGATCAATCTGGTGCGGATCGGCGGCACAGCGATCGTGATCATCGGGCTGCTGCTGTGGCAGAGCGACGTCTTCGTGCAGGGCGGCTCGGCCAAATTCGGCTTTCCGATGGCGCTGATCGGCCTCGCGATCAGCTTCGCCGGGCCGCAGTGGCTGGTTCGGCGCTGGCGCACCCCGCCCGACGCATGAAGCGCTTCTACGAACGCGCCGAAGCCGTGCCTTCGGACGGCGCGCACGCGATCCATCTCGACGGCCGCCCCGTCCGGACGCCGGCGCGCGCACCGTTGCTGCTGCCGACGCGCGCGCTGGGCGATGCGGTGGCGGGCGAATGGCAGGCGCAGGGCGAGACGGTCGATCCGCGCAGCATGCCGCTCACCGGCCTTGCCAATGCCGCGATCGACCGCGTCGCGCCCGACCGGCAGGCATTCGCGGCCGGTCTTGCGCGCTACGGCGAGAGCGACCTGCTCTGCTATCGCGCGGACGGTCCGGAGACGCTCGTCCGGCGCCAGGCGGATGCGTGGGATCCGATTCTCGATTGGGCGCGCCGCCGCTACGACGTCGATCTCGCGGTGACGGCCGGCGTGGTGCATCGCGCGCAGCCGCCGGAGACGGTTGCGCGGCTCGCGAAGGCGGTGGCGGCCCGCGACGCCTTCGCGCTCGCCACGCTGTCGCCGCTGGTCACGGTGTCGGGATCGCTGCTGATCGCGCTGGCGCTGGCGGAAGGGGCGATCGACCTCGACACCGCGTGGGCGGCGGCGGCGCTCGACGAGCAATATCAGGCCGAACAATGGGGCGCCGACGCCGAGGCGGCCGCCGCGCTGGCTGCGCGCGAGGCGGAGTTCGCGGCGGGCAAGCGGATGCTGGATCTGCTGGGCTGAAATCGCACCCACACGCCGTCATGCTGAACTTGTTTCAGCATCCATCTTGGTGCCGATCGCGACCTTCTCCAGCATGGACCCTGAAACGAGTTCAGGGTGACGATCAGGCCTGGTTACCAACCCCCAGTCTTTTCCCATTCCCCCGTCAGCCGATCACCGTCGGTGAGGTGGTAGCTCTCGTACATCGCGGTGGTCATGCAGACGTGGTTGGGGAAGACTCGCACTTTCGCGCCGACCGGAAGCAGGGCAGCGAGGCCTTCGTCGGCGATCGGCACCGCGCCATGTTCCTGGTGGACGGTCTCCACGATGAGGCGGCCGAAGCTCGGGCGGCCGTGCAGATCGGCGACGAGGCCGTAGCCCATGTCGTCGCGGCCGAGCGCGGCGGTCGAGCGGTCCTTGGAGAGGGCCAGCCCGCCCGCGTCGAGCATGATGCGGCCCTTGTGATGGCTGATGACGCTGGCGAGGACGGAGACGGCCATGTCGTCCGGCTCGTGCGAACCGATCGCCGCCTGGAAGAGATCGCCCGCCATGTACACGCCGGGGCGAAGCTCGGTCAGCCCGTCCGCCGAGCGGCCGTGGATCGCGGTCGGCGTCGATCCGGCGCTGACCCCCGGCACGTCATGGCCCTCCGCCCGGAGACGATCGGCGGCGTGGACGACGGCGCGGCGCTCCAGCTCGGCGATAGCGGCGATCTCGCTCGGCTGCCGCTCGCGATAGCTGTGGCCGCCATGAGTGGCGACGCCTGCCAGCGCCACGGGCGACTCCGCCAGCACCTGGGCGATCGCGATCAGCGCATCGCCGTCGGGATCGACGCCGGTGCGATGCTCTCCGCAGTCCACCTCGATCCAGGCGGAAAGCGTAATGCCCTGCGCGTGGGCGAAGGCAGCGGCCGCGACCGCCGCCTCGACCGTGTCGAGGAAGAAGGAAAAGTGCGGCGCCTTACGCGTGATTTCCGCCGCCGCGGCGAGCTTGCCCGGCGGCAGGCAGACGGCGAGTTGGATGTCGGCGATGCCGTGGCCGGCGAAATAGTCCGCTTCGCGCAGCGTCGAGACGGCGATGCCGCCATGATCGGGGTCGATCGCGATGCGTGCCGCGTCGATTGCCTTCAGCGTCTTCATGTGCGGGCGGAGCCGCGTCCCACGCGCCGACACGCGATCCCGCATCCGCGCGCAATTCGCCTCGAAGCGCGGCCGATCGAGCAGCAGCGCGGGCGTTGGTAGATCGGTGAGCGCGGTCACTTGGCGGCGATCAGGAACGGCAGGCGGCGCATCTCACTCTCTCCGTTTACGTGCGGGAGCGCTAGCGCGTGCTTCGGAGCCGGGCAACCGGCGGCGCGGATTCAAGCGTGGGCGATGCCGCCGGGCGCGGGAATGGCGTCGAAATGCTTGACCTTGCGCTTGTCGCACCAAACCTCGACCGCTTCGGCGCCGACACGCTGGCTGGCGATGTGGACGGCCTCGACGTCGTCGCGGGCCAATATCTCCTCGCTGCCGAGGATCGGCCCGCCGGTGTCGCGCATGAAGAACAGCCGGTAATAGGACATCGCGGCCCTCGCCCGAGCGACTCGCTCTCTTCGCCGCGATAATAGCGCATTTCCCGAAGGAAACGGAGTCAGCACTCAACCACGTTGACGGCGAGGCCGCCGAGGCTGGTTTCCTTGTAGCGCTCGTTCATGTCGAGGCCGGTGCGGCGCATCGTCTCGATCACCTGATCGAGGCTGACGCGGTGCGATCCATCGCCCACCATCGCGAGGCGCGAGGCCTCGATCGCCTTCACTGCGCCGACCGCGTTGCGCTCGATGCACGGCACCTGCACCAGCCCGCCGACGGGATCGCAGGTGAGGCCGAGATTGTGCTCCATGCCGATCTCGGCCGCATTTTCGATCTGCGCCGCGGTGCCGCCCAGCGCCGCGGTCAGGCCCGCCGCCGCCATCGAGCAGGCGACGCCGACCTCGCCCTGGCAACCCACTTCTGCGCCCGAGATCGAGGCATTTTCCTTGAACAAGGATCCGATCGCCGCGGCGGTGAGCAGGAAGATGCGCACCCCCGCCTCGTCCGCGCGCGGGGTGAAGCGCTGATAGAAGCGCAGCACGGCCGGGACGATGCCGGCGGCGCCGTTGGTCGGCGCGGTGACGACCTTGCCGCCCGCCGCATTCTCCTCGTTCACCGCGAGCGCCCAGAGATTTACCCAGTCGATGACGGTGAGCGGATCGGAAAGCGCGCGCTCGGCGCGCTCGGTGAGCAGTCGGTGGAGCGCGGGGGCGCGGCGCTTGACGCGCAACCCCCCGGGAAGCTCGCCCGACTGGCCGATGCCGCGATCGATGCAGGCCGACATCGCGGCGGCGATCGCATCGAGCCGCGCGTCGATCTCGGCATCGTCGAGCGACACGCGCTCGTTGGCGCGGGCGATGCTGGCGATGCACATATGCTCGCGCGCGGCGATGGCGAGGAGTTGCTCGGCGCTGCTGTAGGGGAAGGGCACGTCCCAGCCACCCTCGGCCGGCGCGTTGCGGCCGACCTCGTCCTCGCTGAGGATCGCGCCGCCGCCGACCGAATAATAGGCATTCTCCGCAATCGGCGTGCCCGCGCGGTCGAGCGCGGTGAAGCGCATGCCGTTGGAATGGTGCGGCAGCCGCTCGCGCTGATGGAAGAGCAGATCGCTCGGTTCGTCGAAGCCTATATCGCGCCGGCCGCCGAGTATCAGCCGCCCCGTCTCACGAATACGGACGACGGTGCGCTCGGCGGCGTCCGGGTCCATCTCCGCCGGCCGCTCGCCGGAAAGACCGAGCAGGACGGCGCGATCCGTGGCGTGGCCCTTGCCGGTCAACGCGAGCGATCCATAGAGCTCGGCGCGGACGCGGGCGACGTCCAGCCCTTCAAGCGTCTCGACAAAGTCGGCTGCGGCCGTCATCGGCCCCATGGTGTGCGAACTCGACGGACCCACCCCGATCTTGAACAGATCGAACGTGCTGGCGACCATGCAGGAATATCCTCTCTTTGCGCGCCGCTCTAGCAGCCGCGCGGGCCGAGGGGGAGGGGGCTGACATGGCCTTCGTGCTGATCGACGATGCGCGGCCGGGCGGGCGGGCGACGCTGTATCGCGATCCGGCGGAGATCGTCGTGGCGCACCGGCCGGACGAGGTGCGGCCGGCGCTGGAGCGGCTGCGCGATCTCGGCGGTCGTCATGCTGCGGGGTTTCTGTCCTACGAAGCTGGCTATGCGCTGGAGCCGAAGCTCGCTCCGCTGGCGGGCGAGGGTGAGCAGCCGTTGCTCTGGTTCGGGTTGTTCGACCGCGCCGAGCCGGTCGATGCGGATGCTTTCCTGCCTGATCCGGCAGCGGGATGGGCGGGCGCCATCGAACCGCTGGTCGCGCGCGACGATTACGAGGCGCGCGCGGCGCAAGTGATCGAGCATATCTTCGCGGGCGACATCTATCAGGCGAACCTCAGCTTTCCGGCTTCGGTGCGGACCGCGGGCGATCTCCGCGCAGTCTATGCCGCGATCCGCCGCCGTGCGGGGGGCGGGCACGGCGCGCTGGTCCACACCGGCGATCACTGGCTGCTGTCCTTTTCGCCGGAGCTGTTCTTCACGCTCGCGGACGGCCATGTCGTCACCCGGCCGATGAAGGGCACCGCGGTCCGCGCGCCCGGCGTCGCTGCCGATCGCGCTGCCGCCGCGGCGCTCCACGCCGATCCCAAGCAGCGCGCCGAGAATCTGATGATCGTCGATTTGCTGCGCAACGATCTGTCGCGCGTCGCGCGGCCGCACAGCGTGCAGGTGCCGGCGCTCTATGCGATCGAGACCTATCCGACGGTCCACCAGATGACCTCGACGGTCACCGCCGATCTTGCCGCGGGCGTCGGCCCGGTCGACCTCATCGAAGCGATTTTCCCATGCGGATCGATCACCGGCGCGCCCAAGATCCGCGCGATGGAGATCATCGCGGGGTTGGAAGCGCGCACCCGCGGCGTCTACACGGGCGCCATCGGCACGATCGGGCCGGGCGGCGATGCCGCGTTCAACGTCGCGATCCGGACGCTGGCGATGAAAGCGGGAGAGACGATGGCGACGATCGGGCTGGGATCGGGGATCGTCGCCGACAGCCGCGTCGAGGATGAATGGCGCGAGTGCCTGGCGAAGGGAGCGTTTGTGGGGGAAGCGGCGAAGTTCGACCTTTTCGAGACGATGCGGTTCGATCCCGTCGCAGGCATCGTCGCGCTCGACCGGCATTTGCAGCGGATGAAGGACAGCGCGGGCACACTCGGCTTCGCGTTCGACCGGCACGACGCGCGCAACGAATTGCAGGCCGCGACCTTCCGGCTGCGCGAGGCGCGCAAGGTGCGGCTGCGGCTTTCGCCCAGCGGCGCGATCGCGGTGGAAGTGCGGCCGCTGCCGGAAGCGCCGTTCCAGCCCGTGCCAGTGGCGATCGCGCCGCTGCCTGTCGACGCCGCCGACTTCCGCCTGCGCCACAAGACCAGCAATCGCGCCTTCTACGACGATGCCCGCGCCGCATCGGGGGCGTTCGAGGCGGTCTTCGAGGATGGCGAGGGCTTCCTGACCGAGGGGAGCTTCACTCACCTGTTCGTGGAGCGCGGCGGCGTGCTGCTGACTCCGCCGCTGGTCCGCGGGATGCTGCCCGGCACGCTGCGCGCCGAACTGATCGAAACGGGCAAGGCGGAGGAGGCCGAACTGACCCGCGCAGATCTTTCCGGCGGGTTCCTGATCGGCAACATGCTGCGCGGGTTGCTTCGCGCCAAGCTCGCGCGGCCGTCCGCAAGGCGCTGAGCCGAAACCGCCCGGCGCATCCGCGCGTATCTTCGGGACGAAGCGGCGCGATGCTATGCTGCGCGGCGCAAAGTGTTTTTTGGCGGGGGCCGGACAAGGAGCTTTCGATGCTCGATCGGCGCGAGATGATATTGGCGGGGATAGCGACAGCGGCGCTGGCGGCGTGGCCGGCCGGCGCATGGGCGAAGGGCTATGCGGTGACGCTGAGCGACGCCGAATGGCGCAAGCGCCTCAGCCCGCAGCAATATGCCGTGTTGCGGAAGGAAGCGACCGAACGGCCCTTCTCGTCGCCGCTCGACAAGGAGAAACGCAAGGGGACGTTCCTGTGCGCTGGGTGCGCGCAGCCGCTGTTCGCCTCCGCCACCAAGTTCGACAGCCGCACCGGCTGGCCGAGCTTCTACGCGCCGCTCAAAGGAGCGGTCGGCACGCGCAAGGACGGCAGCCTGATGATGGCGCGCACCGAGGTGCATTGCGCGCGGTGCGGCGGGCATCTCGGCCATGTCTTCCCCGATGGTCCCAAGCCGACCGGGCTCCGCTATTGCATGAACGGCGTCGCCATGACGTTCCGCGCGGCATGAAGCGGCTGATCGCCCTGCTGGTGCTCGCCGCCGCGGCCCCGGCATCGGCCGCGCCGCTGCAGACCGCGGTGCTCGCCGGCGGCTGCTTCTGGGGTGTCGAGGCGGTGTTCGAGCATGTGAGAGGTGTCAAATCGGCGGTGTCGGGCTATGCCGGCGGCAGCGCCGAGGATGCGACTTATGCCAAGGTCAGCAGCGAGCGGACCCGTCATGCCGAGGCGGTGAAGATCGTATTCGATCCCGCGCTCGTCAGCTACGATCAGCTGCTTCAAGTCTATTTCCGCGTGGCGCACGACCCAACCGAGCTCAACCGGCAGGGGCCGGACGTCGGTCCGAGCTATCGCTCGGCGATCTTCCCGCAGTCGGCAGCGCAGAAGCAGGCGGCGGTGGCGTGGATCGCAAAGCTGGACAAGTCAGGCGCCTATAAGAGGCCGGTCGTCACCCGGATCGAGACCGGGACCTTCTATCCGGCCGAAGCCTATCATCAGGATTTCATGCGCCGGAACCCGCTGCACCCGTACATCGTCGTCAATGACAGACCGAAGGTCGCGGCGTTGAAGAAGGCGTTTCCGGCGCTTTACCGCGCCTGAGCATGTGGCCTGAGCGCCGCTCAGGCTGCGATCGGGAATTGCAGCAGCCGGTCGGCGACCGGCACCAGCGCCTTTGCCTCCCCGCCGACCGCGCGCAAGATCTCGGGATGATGCGCGTCGAGCCCGCCGGTAAGCGCGCCGAAAGCGGGCAGTATGAGCTTGCGCGGCGTCGCGACGAAACAGCGGCGCGAGACGCGGCGGCCGCGCAGACTGATGCGTAGCTTGGGGTGGAAATGGCCGCTGAGCTCGGGCCGCGGATCGGCGGGATCGGCCTCGTGCCGCAGCACCAGCCCGTCGACCACCGCCTCGTCGACGATCGCACCGCCGCAATGATCGGCGAAGCCCGGATCGTGATTGCCGGTGATCCATGTCCAACGCGTGTCGGCAGTGAGGCCGGTCAGCAGCCCGCGCGCCTCGGCGGGAAGCCGGTCGCAGCCATGCCGGTCATGAAAGCTGTCGCCCAGGCACCAGATTTCGCGTGCGCCCGTTGCTGCA
This sequence comes from Allosphingosinicella indica, assembly GCF_900177405.1. NCBI lineage: Bacteria > Pseudomonadati > Pseudomonadota > Alphaproteobacteria > Sphingomonadales > Sphingomicrobiaceae > Allosphingosinicella > Allosphingosinicella indica. The sequence goes on from NZ_LT840185.1 coordinate 1,742,665, forward strand.
ACCAGCGCGGCCAGCGCATGCAGCGTCGCGATCGAATCATAGGGGGGTAGCATCTGCCCCAGCCGCGCGAACCAGCTCGCTTTCTCGAGATGCAGATCGGCGACCAGCAGCGCGCGGCGGCCGGGCCAGAACAGCGCACCCTCCGGCAACGCCATCAATTCGACATCGCAGAACGAAAAGCGAACCATCGGCCCGCTATAGCGCGGGGGCGGAGCCGCGCAAGCGGCTGCCGGCGTTGGCGGAATCAGGCCTGCGGGATCTGGTAGGACGAGGCGCTCGCCGGCACGACCTGCGCGGGCTCGTCGCGCATCAGGCCGGTGGTCCACACCAGGGCCGCGCCAAGGACGAAGCCGTTGACGGCAAGGACGAATGGGTTCTCGAGCTTCTTCAGAATATGCATCGGTTTACGCCTCACTTGACGCGGCTTTTGTGCAGCACGGCCCCTAAACGGCGCGTGAACCGGCCGCGATGTCGGCGCGACAAGAGTAGCGATTCGGTCGACAGGACCGATTTCGGGGACCAATCGCAGACCGGAAATGGCGTCAGGCGGCGATATTCTCTTCGACGGTCGCGGCGAGATCGGCGATCGTGAAGGGCTTCTTGAGGATCGCGCAGCCGGCGCCCATCACCGCCTCGATCTGGCGGGTTTCCGCAAAGCCCGTCACGAAGACGATCGGCAGTTCAGGATGCGTCTTGCGCACCTCGCGCGCGACGTCGGCGCCGTGCATCTGCGGCATGGCGTAATCGAGCAGGACCAGTTGCGGCTCCGCGGTCTCGATCAGCTCAAGGCCTTCCGCGCCGCCTTCGGCCGAGACGACGCGATAGCCGATTTCCTGCAGCGAATCGGACAGGAAGGTGCGCACCGCCGGATCGTCGTCGATCACCAGCACCGTGCCGGCATCGCGGACGCGCCGGGTGCCCGCGTCGGCATTCTCGCCGCCCGCCGCCGCCTCGGCCGCCTCCGCCGCCGGCAGCAGCAGCCGGACGGTCGTGCCCTTGCCGGGCTCCGACTCGATTGCCAGCGTGCCGCCCGCCTGCCGCGCGATGCCGTAGACTTGCGCCAGGCCGAGGCCGGTGCCCTTGCCCATCGGCTTGGTCGAGAAGAAGGGCTCCACGGCGCGGGCGAGCACGTCGGAGCTCATGCCTTCGCCGGTATCGACCACCTCGATCGCGACATAATCGCCGGGTTCGACCTCCATCGCATGATCGACGCGGTCGCGGCGCGTCCGGATCGTCAGCCGGCCGCCCTCGGGCATGGCATCGCGCGCGTTGATGGCGAGGTTGAGCAGCGCATTTTCGAGCTGGTTGGCGTCGCAAGTAGCGTGGCCCGCCTCCGGATCCAGCTCCATGCCGACCGCAATGCCGCTCCCCAGCGCGTGGCGGAGAAGGTCTTCCATATTGGCGACCAGCGGATTGACCCCGACCGGCGCCATGCTGATCCGCTGCACGCGAGAGAAGGCGAGAAGCTGGCCGGCGAGCTTGGCGCCGCGGCGCGCGCTTTCCAGCGCGGTCTCCGCCATGCGCCGCATGCGGGCATCCTCCACGCGCGAACGCAGCATCTCCAGCCCGCCGATGATGGGGGTGAGGAGATTGTTGAAATCATGCGCGATGCCGCCGGTGAGCTGCCCGACGGCCTCCATCTTCTGCGCCTGGCGAAGCTGGTCCTCGGCGCGCATCCGATCCGCCATCTCGGCCTGGACGCGGTTGAGCGCCGCGACGAGATCGGCCGTCCGCTCGGCGACCTTCTTCTCGAGCGTGTCATTGATTTCGCGCAGCGCTGCCTCGGCGTCCTTGGCCTCGGTCACGTCGTGGGCGACGCCGATGAAGCCTTCATGCGCGCCGTCCGCTCCCCAGCGTGGCTGCGACATCGACCGCATCCAGCGCCAGCCCAGCGTCGTCCGATAGCGCGCCTCCAGGACGAACGGCTTGAGCGACGCCTCGCCAGCGATCGACTCCGCGACGATGCGGTCGTGATCGTCGGGATGAAGGATGGTCCGCCAGTCGAGATCGCGCGCCTTGGCGTAGGACAGACCGAGGAAATCGACATAGGCGCGGTTGACGAAGCTGCGCTTGCGGTCGATCCGCGTCACCCACATCGGCACCGGCGCGCTGTCGGCGATCAGGCGGAAACGCTCCTCGCTCTCGCGCAGCGCATCGAGTGCGTGGTGCTGCTCGGTAACGTCATGCCCTTCGACCAGGATGCCGCTCACCGCGCCGGTGTCGTCGAATACCGGTTGGTAGACGAAATCGAGGATGCGGTCCGCCAGCGCGTCGCCCTCGCCGGTCTTGAGCTGGACGTGGAGAGAATGGCCGACATAGGCCCGGCCGCTGTCGCGCACTTCGTCGAGCAGCTCGAAGAAAGGGGCATCGGCCAGTTCCGGGAAGGCGTCGCGGACCGTGCGCCCGATGAGATCGCGGCCGCCGGTGAGATCGCGATAATCGCGGTTGGCCATCGCGAAGACATGATCAGGCCCGCGCAGCACCGCGACGAAGCCGTCGACCTTGGCAAACAGCTCTTCCAACTGCCCGGCATCCGGCAGGGCAGCGGCGATCGCGGAAGCAGAGGGCCGGCTGCGCGGCATGGTCAGCGCGCCTCCCGTGCCGCTTCGGCCTGCCGCAGCAGCCGGAGCGTATTGCCCCCCATGATCTTCGCGATGTCGGCATCGGCGATGCCCGCCTCCCGCAGCCGCGCGGTAACCTGCGGGAGCGCTGCGATATCGGTCATGCCCTTTACACCTCCGCCGCCGTCCCAATCGGCGCCGAGCCCGACGTGATCGACGCCCATCACCGAAATGGCATGAAGCAGCGATTTCATGAACATTTCGAAATCGGCCGTGGTGTACGGCGTCTTCGCGTCCTGCGCGGCCTTGTCGGCGATCAGCGCGCGGCGCTCCTCGGCCGAAAGCTGGCCCCAGCGTTCCTGCCGCGTCTCGATGGCGCTCCGCTCGTCGCTATTGTCCATGGCGCCCAGGAACACGCTGTTGATCTGCATCACCCCGCCCTTGGCGGCGAGCTTGCGCATCCGCGCGTCGTCGAGGTTGCGGGGATGGTCGTAGATCGCGCGCGGGCCGCTGTGCGAGAGGATGATCGGAGTCTTGGACAGCGCAAGAAGATCGTCGAAGGTCGCATCGGAGGAATGGCTGCCGTCGATCACCATGCCGAGCCGGTTCATCTCCACTACCCATTTGCGGCCGAGCGGGCTGAGCCCCTTCCAGCGCGGCTTGTCGGTGGTGGAATCGGCGAACTGATTGTTCTTCGAATGGACCGGGCCGGCCATGCGCACGCCCATGTCGTAGAAGGTCTTGAGCAGCCCGAGATCCTCGCCCAGCGGATAGCTGTTCTCGATGCTCTGGTAGACGATACGCTTACCGGCGCGGTGGAGCCGCTCGGCATCGTCGGCGGTAGTGGCGAGGGCGAGCTTGCCCTCGTTTTCCGCGACGACGCGCTGGATCGCCATCGCGCGGCCGAGCGCCGCGTCGCGCGCCTTGGCATAGCCGGCGGGGGAGACTTCGCCCTGCGGCGTGTAGATGACGAAGAAGCCGCCATCGAGCCCGCCCGCCTCCATGCGCGGCAGATCGACCTGGCTCATGTCGAAATCATAATCGTGCCAGTCCTCGAACCGCCAGCCGGGCCGCTCGAACAGGACGGGCGTGTCGAGATGGGTATCGAGCACCAGCATCTGCTCGTGGAACAGCCGATCGACCGGGCTGACATCGGACTGGGCGAAGGCCGTGGTGGCGAGCGCGGCGAGGGGAAGAAGGGCTGCGGCGCGCATCGGCTATGGTCCTGGCGTTTTGGCGGGGAGGGGCAGGAATAATGTCTTATGGCCGCATGGCAAGTTCGCGCGCCGTGCCGGATTAGTCGTCCTCCCAGCCGAGCACGAAATCGCGCAGCGCGCGCGCATCGTGCAGCGCGTTGTGGGGGACGCGGCTGTTGTTGGCGGTGCTGAAGCCGGGGCTGGCGACGAATTCGAACTTCAAGCTGCCGATGGGCACGATGTCACCTTCGCCGATCACCAGCAGCGAGCAGAAATAGGCGATGTCGTCGGGCCAGTCGGCGACGATGGTCGCGTCGCGGTCGGCCGCGAGATAATCGGCCACCGCTTCGGCCGCGGCGATGCGCGACAGCGGAGCGGGCGAATGACCCGGCGGCACTTGGCCCAGGAAGGGCACGACATTGCGCGCAACCCAGGGATGCAGCGCATCGGGAAGATCCAGCGTGGCGTAAAATTCATGGTCGCCGAACTCGGGGACCAGCGCGAGGCTGATGAGCGCGCCGCCCCAGCCGTTGAACTCGGTGTCTAGGAAATATCGCATCGGAAGCGCGCCTATCTGCGCTGCGGCGCGCGCTGTCCACCCGTCGCCCGGAAAAGCTCGCTTCGGCGCGAGGTGCGCGAGGTCTGCAACCAAAGCCGAGTCCGGTGGTTTGAATTGGAAACGGACATGAGCGGGGGGCTGACAGGAGCCCTTCATGTTCAGGCACTTGGTTGCATGTATTGCCCTTGCGGCGCCCATCGCGGTCGCCCAGGCGCAGGTAGAAAATAGCTCGGTTCAGGCGCCGGGAGAGTGGGTGCTCGAAATCGCGCCCAATGGCTGCCTCGTGCATGCTGCGACGCCGACCGGGACTACGGTTTCTGTCTGGGGCCGCGCCGGCGAGGACAGCCTGCGCTTCCTCGTCCAGAATCCGACGTGGAACTCGCTGCAGGATGGCGGCAAATATGATCTGCAGGTCGGTTTCGACGGCAAGTCGCAGTTCCCGCTGGAGGCAGTCGCGCGGCAAAACCTCGACCAGGACGGGCCGGGCCTGACCTTTGCGGTGAGTCCCGCCGCCGAGAAGGAAGGCGTCAACTTTCTCGATTCCTTCGCCGCCGCCGATGGGATGCACATCAGCCAGGACGGCAAGCGGCTCGAGACGATGGCGCTGAAGGACAATCGCACCGCGATGGGCGCGCTCGCGAAGTGCCTGTCGATGGTCTACCAGTCGATGGCCAATGCCGCGGCAGCGCAGACGCCGGACGGTAGCGCCGCGGGCGTGGTCGAAGTCAGCGCCGACGCTACGCCGCTCTAAGGCTTGCGGCTGACGACGATCATCGGGCCGAGCCGCGAATAGGCGTCGCGGCGGCCCGCAGCAGGATTCCACAGGCTCGATACACTGCCGTCGAGGTAGAGCGCATTGGGGCAGCCCAGCGCATCGCGGAAGAAGCGGGCGAAGCGGCCGAACGAAACGCCTTCCTCGCTGATGACGAAGAAAGCGGTGGCGGCATCTCGCACGCCGACGCCATTGCGGACGTAAAGCGAGCGGCCGTTCTTCTCGAAGCGCGGATGGACGGCATCGTCGATCACCAACATCGGCCCGGACTGCGTTGCCCAGCGCGGCGATTTAACGGCGGTGCGGAAGCGCTCCGACGGCGTGATCGAAATCGCGCCGCGACTGTCGATCGCGAAGACGCCATTGGGCATCAGGTGGAAGTTGCCGGCGCCGTTCTTGAGGTTGAGCGCGCGCCCCTCAGTGCCGTCCTCGACATATAGGCCGATCGGCTGGCCGAAATCGTCGAACATCCCGCCGTTCATCGCGAAGCGAACACTTGCCGCATCGGGGCCGAGCGCCTGTTCCAGCGCCTTGAGACTGCGCAATGGCTGTCCGTCCTCCCCTGCCAGGATGAGGCGGAACTCGTCGCGCCGCGCGTTGTAGCGGCAGACGGTGAAGTGCGACCCCTCGAACGCCTGCGTTTCGCAGGCCGGCGGCGCAGTGACGAAATCGGGGAGGCGCGGGGCGACGTCCGGCTGTGGCGCCGGGCGAAGCGCCAGCCATGCCGCCAGCAGCGCCATGCCGCCGAGCGCAGCAGCGATCAGCGCCCTAAAGCGTATAACCGCCATCGCTCACCAGCGTCTGGCCGGTGACGTTCGCCGCCGCATCCGACAGCAGAAAGGCGATCTGTCCCGCGATCTCCTCCGGCTGGGCGTAGCGGCCGAGCGGCGTCGCCATGCCCGCCATCGCGGCGAAGGCCTGTTCGCGCCCGCCGGTGCTGGCCTTCAAATCCTCGAAGAAGGGGAGGCCATCCCAGATCGGCGTCTCTACCCCGCCCGGCGCGATTGCGTTTACGCGGATGCGCTGCGGCGCGCCATCCTTGGCCGCGACCCTGGCGAGGTGGATTACCGCCGCCTTCGAAGCGCCATAGGCGCCGGTGCCGGGCTCCGCTTTCAGGCCGGATGCCGAGGCGGTCAGCGCGATCGCGCCGCCGCGGCCCTGCATCTCGCGCATCGCTGCCTTCAGCGTCAGGAACGCGCCGTCGAGATTGACCTTCATCACGCGGCGCCAGTCGGCAAGCTCCATGTCGGCGATCGTCCGGCCATCTGCGATGCCTGCATTGACGACGGCGTGGGTGAGGCCGGTGAGATCGGCATTGCCCCACAAGGCCTCGTCGGCGACGTCGCCGATCAGCAGCATCCGCTCGCACGGCAGCGAGAAGGCGAAATCGGCGAGCCGGTTCTCGTCTCGATCGGCGAGGATCAGCTTGCGCGCGCCGCGCTCCGCCAATAGCCGGGCGGTGGCGGCCCCGATGCCGGACGCGGCGCCGGTGACGAGGATGATCGCATTGTCGAATTCGGCCATGAAGGGGCTTTAGAGGCATGGCGCGGACGAGGAAAGGCGGCGGGATCGCGGCGCGCTACTGGCTGATGGCGATCGGCATCACGCTCGCAGCGGCCATCGCGCTGGTCTGGATGGGCCGTCCGCCGATCTGCACTTGCGGCACGATCAAGCTGTGGGCGGGCGCGGCGCACAGCGCCGACAACAGCCAGCATCTCGCCGACTGGTACACTCCGAGCCACATCGTCCACGGCTTCCTGTTCTACGCCCTGTTCTGGCTGCTCTGGCGGGGCGGCCCGCGCGGGCCGCGCTTCGTCGCCGCGGTTGCGCTTGAGGCGGCGTGGGAGGTGGCGGAGAACACCCGCTGGGTGATCGACCGCTATCGCGACGCGACGATGGCGCTGGGTTATACCGGCGACAGCGTCATCAACTCGGTCGCCGACATCGGCTGGATGGCGCTTGGCTATCTCATCGCGTCGCGGCTGCCGTGGCGGGTGACGGCTGCGATCGGCGTGGGGCTGGAGCTGCTCACGCTCTACGTGATCCGCGACAATCTGACGCTCAACGTGCTGATGCTGGTCTGGCCGATCGACGCGATCCGGGTCTGGCAGAGCGGGGCCTAGCGCCCCAGCATGTCCTCCGGCCGCACCACGCGGTCGAACGTCTCGGCATCGACCAGCCCCAGCGCCAGTCCTGCCTCCTTGAGTGTCAGCCCCTGTTCGTGGGCGTGCTTGGCGATCTTCGCGGCATTGTCGTAGCCGATCTCGGGCGCCAGCGCCGTCACCAGCATCAGCGACCGATCGACCAGCTCGGCGATCCGCCGCTCGTCCGCTTCCAGCCCGTCCACGCAGCGGGTGGCGAAACACTCCATGCCGACCGCGAGCAGATCGATCGAGCGCAGCACCGCGGCGCCGATCATCGGCTTGAACACGTTGAGCTCCAGATGCCCCTGCAAGCCGCCCACAGTGATGGCGGTGTGATTGCCGATCACCTGCGCCGCGACCATCGTCAGCATCTCGCACTGGGTGGGATTGACCTTTCCGGGCATGATCGAGCTGCCCGGCTCGTTGGCCGGAAGCACCAGCTCGCCGATCCCCGACCGCGGGCCGGAGCCGAGCAGGCGGATGTCGTTGGCGATCTTGGTGAGCGCGGCGGCGAGCGTGTTGAGCGTGCCCGAGAGGTGGACGAGGGGGTCGTTCGACGCCAGCGCCTCGAACTTGTTCTCGGCGGTGAAGAAGCGGTAGCCGGTGATGTCGGCTATGGCCTTCGCGACCGCCTGGCCGAAGCCCGCCGGCGCGTTGAGCCCGGTGCCGACTGCGGTGCCACCCTGCGCGAGCTGCGCCATGCCATGCTCCAGCGCCGGCTCGATCCGCTTGCGGCAGCGATAGAGCTGGTTGGCATAGCCGGAGAACTCCTGCCCCAGCGTCAGCGGCGTGGCATCCTGCAGATGGGTGCGGCCGATCTTGACGATCCCGTCCCACGCCTCGGCTTTGGCGGCCAGCGCATCGTGGAGCCGGTCGAGCGCTGGAAGCAGGCGGCGCGTCCCCGCCAGCGCGGCGGCGATGTGCAGCGCCGTTGGGAAGCTGTCGTTTGACGATTGCGACATGTTGACGTGATCGTTGGGGTGGACGGGCGCCTTGCCGCCGCGCGTGCCCGTCAGCACCTCGTTGGCGCGGCCGGCAATCACCTCGTTGACGTTCATGTTGGTCTGGGTGCCGCTTCCCGTCTGCCAGATGACGAGCGGGAACTGGTCGTCGAGCTTGCCGTCCGTGACTTCCGCTGCCGCCGCTTCGATCGCATCGGCGATCTTCGCGACGAGGCCGTGGCTGCGGTTCACCCGCGCCGCCGCCTGCTTCACCACCGCCAGCGCGTGGACGATGCCGATCGGCATTCGCTCGGTGTGCGGGAAAGGGAAATTCTCGATCGAACGCTGCGTCTGCGCGCCCCAATAGGCGTCGGCAGGGACCGCGATCGGCCCGATGCTGTCGGTTTCGGTGCGGGTTTCGGTCATCTGTCGCTCCGCTTGCCCTGAGCCTGTCGAAGGGCTGTCCTTCAGGGAAAAGCAGGGCTTCGACAGGCTCAGCCCGAGCGGCGGAGAGGAAGCGCGCTACTTCTTCCGGCTGAAATCCACCGAGACGACGTTCGATCCGTCTTCTACCGGCGCCGCGACGGGATGGTCGTTCTCGGCCTCGTCATGCTCTTCCGGTTCGCTGTCGTCGCCCTGGACATGGAACTGGAGCGCGAAATTGACCGCGGGATCGTGGAAGCCGGTGATCGCGGCGAAGGGGATCACCAGCTTGGCGGGAAGCTGGTTGAAGCTGAGACCCACCTCGAAGCCCTCCTCGGTCACCTTCAATTCCCAGAAGCGGTTCTGGATGACGATCGTCATCTCGTCCGGGAAACGTTCCTTGAGGTGCTTGGGGATGTCGACGCCGGGCGCCGCGGTCTTGAAGGTGATGTAGAAATGGTGGTTGCCGGGCAGCGCGCCAGTCGTCTCGACCTCGCCGAGCACACGGCCGACCACCGCGCGCAGCGCCTCCTGCACGATCTCGTCATAGGGAATCAGGCTGTCGGGCGCGTCGTCGCTCATGCGCCGACTCCTAGCGCGGGGCGGAAGCCGGTCAAGCGCGTTGCGCCGCATCGGGGCCAGCGATTATGCCGTCGTCCAAAGGAGACCGCCATGCCGATCGATGCGACGCTGCCTTATGACGAGAGCAACATCTTTGCCCGCATCCTGCGCGGCGAGCTGCCCTGCAAGAAGGTCTATGAGGACGATCACGCGCTCGCCTTCCACGACATCAATCCGCAGGCGCCGCAGCATATTCTGGTGATCCCAAAGGGCGCCTATGTCTCGTGGGACGATTTCTCGGCCCGCGCGGAGGACGCGGAAATCGCGGGGTTCGTTCGCGCCGTCGGCCATGTCGCGCGGGAGGCCGGGCTGGTGACGGACGGCTATCGCCTCCTCGCCAACATCGGCCGCGAGAGCGGGCAGGAGGTGCCCCATCTCCACGTCCACATCTTCGCCGGGAGGCCGCTCGGGCCGATGCTCGCGCGCTAGGCCGGTACGCGGCGCCGCGCTTTCGCTATTGCGCCTCCGCCGTCAGCCGCTAGGCTCCGCGCAATTTCCGGGCATGGCGCAAAGCTGGCCCTTGTTCGCGATAAGGGGAAACTCATGAAATTCGAGCGGGTCAAGCCACTCGACGCCATTCTGGCGACGGCCGAGAAGAAGTCGCTGCATCGTTCGCTCGGTGCCCTCCAGTTGACGCTCTTCGGCATCGGCTGCGTCATCGGCACCGGCATCTTCGTGCTGACGTCGGCCGGCGCGCAGAAGGCCGGCCCCGGCCTTATGCTCGCCTTCGCGATCGCCGGGCTGATCTGCGTCGTCGCAGCGCTCTGCTATGCGGAAATCGCGGCGATGATCCCGGTCGCGGGCTCCGCATACACCTACACCTATTCGGTCATGGGCGAGCTGCTCGCCTGGACGGTCGGCTGGGCCCTAGTCCTCGAATATGCGGTCGCGGCGTCCGCGGTGTCGGTCGGGTGGTCCGGCTATTTCACAGGAACGATATTGAATCAGTTCCTGGGCATCCAATTGCCGGCGTTCCTGGCGGCGGGGCCGCTCGCGCTGGGCGGCGCGCCGGGCGGGTTCATCAACCTGCCGGCCGTCGTAATCGCGCTGCTCATCACCTGGCTGTTGATGATCGGCACAACCGAATCGGCGCGCGTCAACGCCGTGCTGGTCGCCATCAAGGTCACCGCGCTTACCGCCTTCATCATCCTGACGCTGCCGCGCGCAGAGGCGGAGATGTTCAATCCCTTCCTGCCGGCCGGCGTTTTCGGCGGCCTGGGCTCGGGCGTCGGCGCGGTCGGCGCCGCGGCGACGATCTTCTTCGCCTATGTGGGCTTTGACGCAGTTTCGACGGCAGCGGAAGAAACCCGCGATCCGCAAAAGAATGTGCCGATCGGACTGATCGGCTCGCTGCTCTTCTGCACCGTTTTCTACATTCTGGTCGCCGCCGGCGCGATCGGCACCATCGGCGGCCAGCCGATCATGGGCCCGAACGGCATTCCCTTCCCGGCCGGTTCCGCCGAGCTCGCGCGCCAGTGTGCGATGCCGGAATATGCGGAAATGCTGGTCTGCTCGAACGAGGCGCTCGCCCACGTTCTGCGCCAGATTGGCTTCTCGGGCATCGGCAACATGCTCGGCATCGCCGCCTTCGTGGCGCTGCCGTCGGTGATCCTCATCCTGCTGTTCGGCCAGACGCGCATCTTCTTCGTGATGTCGCGTGACGGCCTGCTGCCGGAAGGGCTGTCGAAGATCCACCCGAAGTGGAAGACGCCTTATGTCGTCACCGCGATTACCGGCGGCGTCGTCGCTTTCGCGGCCGCCTTCCTTCCGGTCGGCCAGCTTGCGGACATCGCCAACGCCGGCACGCTTTATGCGTTCTTCATGGTCGCCATCGCGGTGATGATGCTGCGCAAGACCGAGCCCAATCGGCCGCGCAAGTTCAAGACGCCGGCGCTGTGGCTGGTCGGGCCGCTGACGATCGCGGGCTGCCTGTTCCTGTTCCTCAACCTGCCGTTCGAGGCGATGATTGTCCTTCCCGCCTGGGGCGCGATCGGCATGGTGATCTATTATCTCTACGGTTACCGGAAGAGCCATCTCGGCCGCGGTATCGTCGAGGTGCACGAGAGCGAGATCGACGAGATCGCGCCGCACATCCCGGGTGTCGACGAGCCGCGCTGAGGCGCGACCGGCACCACGGCAGAAACGAGAAGGGGAGGCCTCGGCCTCCCCTTTTTTTGTGCCTGCGAAGGTCGCGCGATCAGATGATCGGATGGCGTTCCCAATTGGGCGCATCGACGCGCTTCTCGATCCCGCGGTTGAGCTTGCGGATCAGATCGCTGGCGGTGTTGACGAACACGAACGGCAGCACCGCGTGGATCACGCAGGCGATGCCCGCGCCGATCAACTGGAAGCCGACGCGTCCGGCGTGCGTACAGTGCTGGCCATAGCTCTCGCCCACGTCGTGCGGATGGCTGGTAAAGGGATTTCCGCTCATTGCCGCGGCTCTGCAAAAAGATTGACGCCCATCGCCGCACGATAGACCTTTCGCGCGCCAAGCGCCAGAGAGCGGCCATGTTCCAGACCATCCCCGATCCCGTTCCCGACGCGCTCCACGGCGTGATGGCGGCGTTCCGCGCCGACCCGCGCCCGCACAAGATCGACCTCGGCGTCGGCGTCTACCGCGACGACAGCGGCGCCTCGCCGGTGATGGCGGCGGTGAAGGCGGCGGAGGCGCGGCTGGTCGCGGATCAGGACAGCAAGGCCTATCAGGCGCTGAAAGGCGACGAGGCGTTCGTCGCCGGGTTGGGCGCGCTGGCGCTCGGCGTGCCGCTGCCGCCGCGCGCCGCGGCGATCCAGGGCTCCGGCGGCACCGGCTGCCTGCGGCTCGCGCTGGAGCTTGCCAAAGCGGCGAATCCGGAGGTCCGGCTGCATCTCGGCCTGCCGAGCTGGCCCAATCACGCCAATCTAGCCGCCGCGACTGGGATCGCGCTGGTCACGCACCGCTATTTCGACGTCGAGGCGCAGCGCATCGACCGCGAAGCGGTGCGCGCCGCCGCCGAGGGGACACGCGCCGGCGACCTGTTCCTGTTCCACGGCCTCTGCCACAACCCGACCGGGTCCGATCTCGACGACAGCGACCGTGCCGGCCTGCTCGCGATCTTGCGCGAGAATGGCGCGGTGCCGCTGGTCGATGTCGCTTATTACGGGCTGGGAGACGGACTGGAGGCCGATCTCGCCTTCGTCCGCACCGTCGCCGCCGAGCCGCGTGCGCTGATCTCCGTCGCCTGCTCTAAGGCGTTCGGCCTCTATCGCGAGCGCACCGGCCTGCTGATCGCTGTGGCGGAGAGCGAAGCGGAGGCGGCGCGGGTGCAGGGGCGGCTGGAGACGATCAGCCGCACGCTCGTCTCGATGCCGCCCGCGCATGGCGCCGCGGTGGTCGTGGACATCCTCGTCGATTCCGCTCTCCGCAAAGACTGGATGGTAGAGCTGGAAGAAATGCGCGCGCGGATCTTCGGGCTGCGTGGCGAGCTGGAAGCGCTCAGCAACGTCGCGCCGATGCTTGCCGGCATATCGCGCCAGCGCGGCATTTTCCGGATGTTGCCGCTCTCGCCTGATCAGATCGCGGCGCTGGCACGCGATCATGCCATCCACATGGCGCCGTCAGGCCGGATCAACATCGCGGGATTGAAGGCCGGCGACGCTGCGCGGCTGGCGGAGGCGCTCGCGGCCTTGTCGAAACCGGGCGCTTCGCTCTAGGGCCGGGATCAAAGGGAGAAAGCGATGAAACTCGATTCCAGCATTTCGGCGGTCGTCACCGGCGGCGCCTCCGGCCTCGGCGAAGCGACAGCGCGCGCGCTCGCCGCGAAGGGCGTGAAGGTCGCCCTGTTCGATCGCGACGCCGACAAAGGCGAGAAGGTCGCGGCCGAGATCGGCGGGGTGTTCTGCCAGGTCGATGTGACGTCCGACGAGTCGGTTGATGCGGGGTTCGAGAAGGCGCGCGCAGCCAACGGGCAGGAGCGCATCCTCGTCAATTGCGCGGGCGTCGCCAACGCGGTGAAGACCGTCGGCCGCGACAAGACCACGGGCGAGAAGAGAGCCTATCCGATCCACCAGTTCGAGCTGGCGATCCAGATCAACCTGATCGGATCGTTCCGCTGCCTTTCCAAGTCCGCGCTCGGCATGGTCGATCTCGATCCGCTCGACGATGGCGAGAAGGGCCTCGTCATCAACACCGCCTCGGTCGCCGCGCAGGACGGGCAGATCGGCCAGGCCGCTTATGCCGCCTCCAAGGCGGGTGTGCTCGGCATGGCGCTCCCCGTGGCGCGCGACCTGATGGGCGAGGGCATCCGCGTCAACACGATCCTTCCCGGCGTATTCAAGACGCCGATGGTCGCGATGATGCCGCAGAACGTGCAGGACGCACTGGGCGCGCAGGTGCCGTTCCCCAAGCGGCTCGGCCAGGCGGAGGAATATGCCCGCCTCGCGGTGTTCATGGCGGAGAACGTCTATCTCAACGCCGAATATGTCCGCCTGGACGGCGGCATCCGCATGGCGCCGCGCTGATGAATATCCTCCCCCGGCATGGCCGGGGGAGGGGGACCATTCGCAGCATGGTGGAGGGGTATTCTGAGCCCGTAGGCCCCTCCACCGCGCTGCGCGCGGTCCCCCTCCCCTGCGAAACGCAGGGGAGGATCGGGTGAAGCCGCTCGCTGGCATCCGCATCGTTGAGTTCGCCGGGCTCGCGCCTGCGCCTTTCGCCGCGATGATGCTGTCGGACCACGGCGCGCACGTCGTCCGAATCGAGCGCGCCGGCTGGAACCCGCCGATCCCGCCGGAGAAGGACATCTTGCGCCGCGGCCGCGCGGAAATCCTCAGCCTCGATTTGAAGCAGCCCGACGCGGTCGCGACGGTGCGGGAGTTGGTGCGCGAAGCGGACGGGCTGATCGAGGGGTTCCGGCCGGGGGTGATGGAGCGGCTCGGGCTCGGCCCCGATGTGCTGCAGGTGGACAATCCGCGCCTCGTCTACGGGCGGATGACCGGTTGGGGGCAGACTGGGCCGCTCGCAGATACCGTCGGCCACGACATCAACTACATCGCGCTGGCGGGCAATCTGCACGGCTACGGCCGCGCCGACGGGCCGCCGACACCACCCGCAAACGCCGTCGGCGATTTCGGCGGCGGGGGGATGATGCTCGCGTTCGGGATGCTCGCCGGCATCCTCTCGGCGCGGGCAACCGGCAAGGGATCTGTGGTCGATTGCGCGATGGTCGACGGCGCGGCGCTGCTGTCGGCGCAGACCTGGTCGCTGCTCGCCGCCGGCATGTGGCGCGACGCCCGCGGTGCCAACCTGCTCGACGGCGGCGCGGCCTGCTACGACAGCTACGAATGCGCCGATGGCCAGTGGATCGCGATCGGCGCGATCGAGCCGCATTTCTTTGCCGCGCTGTCGGACAGGCTGGCGTTGAAATCCGCGCAATTCGATCCCGCGCTGCGTGACGAGTTGACTGTGCTGTTCCGCACCCGCCCGCGCGATGCGTGGCTGGCGCTGCTCGACGGCGCCGATGCCTGCGCCGCGCCGGTGCTGTCGATGGCCGATGCACCGCGCCATCCGCACAATGCGGCGCGCGGCACCTTCATCACGGCGGACGGCATTGACCAGCCCGCGCCGGCACCCCGTTTCTCATTTCCGGAGGATTGATGCTCGACACCGCCCGCCGCACCGCATTCGACGCGGAGCATGGCCTGTTCCGCGATCAGGTCCGCCGCTTCTTCGACAAGGCGCTGATCCCGCACCTCGACCGCTGGGAGGAAGAAGGCATCGTCGATCGCGACCTCTGGACGCAATGCGGCGAGACGGGACTGCTCTGCCCGACGGTGCCGGAGGAATATGGCGGGCTGGGCCTCGACTTCCGCTATAATGCGGTGATCGACGAGGAGCTGGCCTATGCGGGCTCCACTGCGGGCATCACGCTCCATTCGGACATCGTCGCCGACTATATCGTGGTCTACGGATCGGAGGCGCAGAAGCAGCATTGGCTGCCCCGGATGATCTCGGGCGAAACGCCGACCGCGATCGCGATGACCGAGCCGGGCGCGGGATCGGATCTGCAGGGCGTGCGCACGACCGCGATCCGCGATGGCGATTCCTATGTCATCAACGGGTCGAAAACCTACATCACCAACGGCCAGCATGCCGATCTGGTGATCGTCGTCGCCAAGACCGATCCGAGCCAGGGCGCGAAGGGCACTTCGCTGATCCTGGTCGAGGCGGACCGCGAGGGATTCGCGCGCGGGCGCAACCTCGACAAGATCGGCCTCCATTCGCAGGACACGTCGGAGATGTTCTTCAACGACGTTCGCGTGCCGGCGGACAATCTGCTGGGGCAGGAGGGTGCGGGCTTCGCCTATCTGATGAACCAGCTCCCGCAGGAGCGGCTGTCGATCGCCTGCTCGGCGCAAGGCGCGGCACAGCGCGCGTTCGATGAGGCGCTGGCCTTTACCCGCGATCGCAAGGCGTTCGGCAAGAGCGTGCTCGATTTTCAGAACACCCGCTTCACGCTCGCCGATCTCGCGACGAAGCTGCAGGTCGGCTGGGCGCATCTCGACTGGGCGATCACGCGTCATGTCGCGGGCGAGCTGACCGCCACGGAGGCGAGCGCGGCGAAGCTTTGGCACACCGAATTGCAGGGGGAGGCGTGCGACACCGCGCTCCAGCTCCACGGCGGCGCGGGCTATATGAACGAATATCTGATCGCGCGCCTCTGGCGCGACGCGCGCGTCACCCGCATCTTCGGGGGCACCAACGAGATCATGAAGGAAGTGATCGGCCGCGGGCTTTAGGCGCCACTCTCGTTTGTCATTCCCGCGAAAGCGGGAACCCAGTCGCACCCGTCCTATGGATCGCCGCTTTCGCGGGGATGACAATGAAGGGTTAGTGCCGCTCCTCCCGCTCGAAGGCGACGGCAGCCCCTAGCAACCCCGGCTCGGCATAGGTGGCGAGCTTGACCGGCACGCGCTGCATCCGCTCGCGATAGCGGCCCTTGGCGGTGAAGCGCGCCTCGAAGGCGGGGCCGCGCAGCCGGTCGGGCATCCGGTTGGCGAGGCCGCCGGTGACGACGACGCCCATCGCGCCGTGCGCGAGGCTGATGTCGCCGGCCGCCGATCCGAAGCAGCGCACCAATATCTCCAGTGCCCGCGCCGCGGTCGGGTCGCTGCGGTCGAGCGCGATCGTCCAGAGATCGCCGGCATTGTTGGCGTCCCACTCGCCGGCGCCGCCGAGGAAATTGTAGATGTCGACCAGGCCGGGGCCGGAGACGACGCGCTCCAGCGAGGCGCGGCTGTAGCGGGCGGCGATATAGTCGGCGAGATCCTCTTCCTCGGTATTGAGCGGCGCGAAGCCGATATGCGCCGCTTCGGTCTCGATCACCCGGACCGTGCCGCCCTTCCGCGACAGGATCGAGACGCCGAGCCCGGTGCCGGGGCCGAGAATACTAACGACTCCCTCATCGGGCAGCGCGCCGTCGCCGACGATCGGTTGCAGTTCCTCCGCCGTCATCACCGACACCGCATGGGCGACCGCGCCGAAATCGTTGAGCAGGACGAGGCGGTCTAGGCCGAGTTCGTCCGCGACCGTCCGGCGGTCTATCCGCCAATCGCTGTTCATGAAGCGCAGCACGTCGCCCTCGATCGGCGCGGCGACGGCGAGCGACGCGCTTTTTGGAAGCTCCGCGCCGCACTCGCGCGCGAACCGATCCCACGCAGCGCCGAGCCCCGGATATTCGCGCGTGCGATAGCGCTTCATCGGCCCGATCCCGGGCCGCGCGCCGGGCTTCAGCGTCGCCAGGGCGAAGCGCGCGTGCGTCCCGCCGATGTCGCCGACGACGATCTGTTCGCCATTAGCGATTGCGGCGACCTTCGATCAGGCTGTCGACCAGCGACGGATCGGCGAGCGTGGAAGTATCGCCGAGCGACCCGAAATCATTCTCGGCGATCTTGCGGAGGATGCGGCGCATGATCTTGCCCGATCGCGTCTTGGGAAGCGCGGGGGTGACGTGGATGATGTCGGGCGACGCGATCGGGCCGATTTCCTTGCGCACCTGCTGGCGCAGCTCCGTCTCCAGCGCCTCCGAGTTTTCCTCGCCGGCGTTGAGCGTTACATAAGCGTAGATGCCGGTGCCCTTGATGTCGTGCGGGTAGCCGACCACCGCGGCCTCGGCGACGAGCGGGTGCGCAACGAGCGCCGATTCCACCTCCGCCGTCCCCATGCGATGTCCGGAAACGTTGAGCACGTCGTCCACCCGGCCGGTGATCCAGTAATAATCATCCTCGTCGCGGCGACAGCCGTCACCGGTGAAATAGAGGCCCTTGTAGGTCGAGAAATAGGTCTGCACGAACCGCTCGTGATCGCCGTAGACGGTGCGCATCTGCCCCGGCCAGCTCCGCGCGATGCAGAGGTTTCCGGAGGTCGCACCCTCCAGCAGCTTGCCGTCGCCGTCCACCAGTAGCGGCTCGACCCCGAAGAAGGGGCGGCCCGCGGAGCCGGGCTTCATGCCGTGCGCGCCGGGCAGCGTGGTGATCATCACCCCGCCGGTCTCGGTCTGCCACCAGGTGTCGATCACCGCACAGCGCTCGTCGCCCACCGTCCGCCAATACCATTTCCAGGCTTCCGGATTGATCGGCTCGCCCACCGATCCCAGCAGGCGGAGCGAGGAGCGGTCGTGCTTCGTCACCGGATCGTCGCCTTCGCGCATCAGCGCGCGGATCGCGGTGGGCGCAGTGTAGAAGATGTTGACCTCGTGGCGCTCCACCATTTCCCAGAAGCGCTCGACGTTCGGATGGTTGGGCACGCCCTCGAACATCAGGCTGGTCGCGCCGTTGGCGAGCGGGCCGTAGACGACATAGGAATGGCCGGTGACCCAGCCGACATCGGCGGTGCACCAGAAGATCTCGCCCTCGCGATAGTCGAAGACGTGGTGGAAGGTGCTCGCCGTCCAGACGCCATAGCCGCCGGTGGTGTGGAGCACGCCCTTGGGCTTGCCGGTCGATCCCGAGGTGTAGAGGATGAACAGCGGGTCTTCCGCGCCCATCGGCTCGCAGGGGCAATCGCCGGAGACCGCCATTTCGTCCGCCCAGTGATCGCGGCCCTCCGCCATCGGCACGTCGTTGCCGAGATGGCGGACGACGATGACCGAGGTGACGCCGCAGCCGCGCTCCAGCGCTGCGTCGACATTGGCTTTGAGGGGCACCAGCCGCCCGCCGCGCATCCCGCCGTCGGCGGTGATCACGACGCGGCTGCCGCAATCCTCGATCCGCCCGTGCAGCGCTTCGGGCGAGAAGCCGCCGAACACCACCGAATGGACTACGCCGATCCGTGCGCAGGCGAGCATGGCGATGGCTGCTTCGGGAATCATCGGCAGATAGAGCGTAACGCGATCGCCCTTCACGACGCCGAGCGTCTTGAGCTTCAACGCCATCGCGACCACGGCCACGTGCAGCTCGGCATAGCTGATCCGGCGAACCACGCCCGGCTCGTCGCCTTCCCAGAGAATTGCGGTCTGATCCGCGCGTGCGGGCAGGTGGCGGTCGACGCAATTGTGGCAGAGGTTGAGCACCCCGTCCTCGAACCAGCGGATATCGACCGGATCGAACGACCAGTTGGCGATCGTGGCCGGCGGCGTCACCCAGTCGAGTCGCCTGGCCTCCTCGCGCCAGAAACCGTCCGGATCGTCGAGCGAGCGGGCGTAGGCCGCGGCATAGCCCTCCGCATCCATATGCGCGCCCGTGGTGGCGGAAGGCGGCGGGGGAATGGTTTCGCTCATTGCGGGATCGGCCGGTGTCGCATCGGCGGCCAGACCTAACGCCTGATCGCCGCCGGTGCCAGCCGCCACAAATATGAAACAATCATGTCAGGCTGCTGCAACAAACGCGTCATAGTCGCGGCGATGAAATGTCATCGAGGTTGAACATGACGATACGACCCGTTCTCCTGCTCTCCGCATCGCTGCTCGCGATGGCGACTCCCGCCCATGCTCAGGAAGCCGCATCGCCCGAGGCGATGCGCGCCGAGATCGACGCGCTGAAGGCGCAGCTCCGCGCGCTCGAAGCCCGGCTCGACAGCGTCGCCCAGCAGCAGGCCGCGGCGCCAGCACCCGCCCCGACCGAAGTCGCGGCAGCCGCGCCAACGCCCACCAAGGCCGAGAAGGCGACCGAAGTCACCTGGAAGGGTGGGCCTGAGCTCACCCATCCCGATGGTTGGCGGTTCAAGGTGCGTGGCCGGCTGCAGATCGACGCCGGCACGGTCTCCAGCCCGCGCAGCTTCTCGGACACCGGCCTCGGTTTCTCGAACGAGATCCGCCGTGTGCGGCTCGGCGCGGAAGGCGATATCCCGGGCGGCTTCGGCTATCGCGTCGAGGCGGAGTTCGCCGACAATGAAGTCGAGATGACCGACGCGTATCTGACTTACGGCAAGGGCCCGTTTGGCGTCACGCTCGGCCAGCACAACAACTTCCAGTCGCTCGACGAGCTGACCAGCGATCTCTTCACCAGCTTCATGGAGCGCGCCGCCTTCACCGACGCGTTCAATTTCGAGCGCCGCGTCGGCCTCTCGGCGGGCTACCGGCAAGGCGCATTCATGGCCAATGTCGGCGTCTTCACCGACGACATCAGCGCGCTGACCGATGACGGCAACAACAGCCGCAGCATCGACGCGCGCGCCGTCTGGATGCCCAAGTTCGGCGACACCCAGCTCCACTTCGGCGCTTCAGGGCACCTGCGCGATTTCGGCGATCTTCCCGGTGCGCGCTATCGCCAGCGGCCCTTCATCCATTCGACCGACGTCCGCTTCATCGACACCGGCGCGCTCGGCGCCACGGGCGAGAAGGATTATGGGCTCGAGCTCGCCGCGGTCCACGGCCCGTTCCACTTCGCAGGCGAAACGCACTGGCTGCAATCCGAGCTGCCGGGAGCGGCCGATCCCACGTTCTTCGGCGGTTATGCGGAGGCGGGCTGGTTCATCACCGGCGAGAGCCGCGGCTTCAAGAATGGCGCGTGGGACCGGACCAAGCCCCTGCGCAGCGTCGCCGACGGCGGCATGGGCGCGCTGCAGGTGAACCTGCGCTACGACTATCTCGATCTGATCGACGCCGGCATCGTCGGCGGCAAGCAGAACGGCTACCTCGCCTCGCTGATCTGGACGCCGATCGCCTACATGCGGCTTGGCCTCAACTACGGCCATCTCGTCTACGACCAGGCGCGCGCATTGCCCGACGGCCGCCGCGACTATTCGGTCGATTCGTTCGGCGTGCGCGCCGAGATCGATTTCTAAGCGTCCAGACTGCGCTGTCATCGAACTGTCGCACGACTGTAACCGAACCGCCCGCCGCGCCTGATAGGCGGCCGGCACATCTGAAGAGGAAGGTTAAATCCATGCGCATATTGTTGGGGCTTGGCGCGGCGGCGGTGCTGCTCGCGGGGTGCGGCGACGGCGCCGGCGGGGGGCAGCAGAGCGCGGTCCGTCCGATCCGCGCGGTGGGATCCTCCACCGTCTATCCGTTCACCACCGCGGTCGCCGAGCAGTTCGCACGTGCCAACCCTCAGTTCGGCGCGCCGACAGTGGAATCGACCGGCACCGGCGGCGGCATGAAGCTGTTCTGCGCGGGTGTCGGCATCAACCAGCCCGACGTGGTCAACGCGTCGCGCCGGATGAAGCGCTCCGAATATGCCGATTGCGCCAACAACGGCGTCGATCAGGTGATCGAGCTGCAGATCGGCATCGATGGCATCGCCTTCGTCGAATCGAACAATGGCCCGCGTTTCAAGCTGACCCCGGCGCAGGTCTATCAGGCGCTCGCCAAGACGCCCTACGGCAAGCCGCAGACCGCGGTGAACTGGTCCGACGTCGATCCCGCGCTGCCCAAGATCAAGATCCAGGTCTACGGCCCGCCGCCTACCAGCGGCACCCGCGACGCGCTCGCCGAGCTGATCCTCGAAAAGGGCTGCGACGCCAATGCCGAGATGAAGGCGCTGAAGGAGAAGGACAGCGATCAGCACAAGACCGTCTGCACGACGATCCGCGAGGACGGCGTCTATGTCGAGGCGGGGGAGAACGACAATCTGCTGATCCAGAAGGTGGAGGCCAACCCGACCGCGATCGGCGTCCTCGGCTACAGTTTCCTCGAGCGCAATTCCGACAAGGTGCACGGTGTGCCCTTGAACGACGTGACGCCGACCTACGAGACGATCTCGACCTTCGCCTATCCCGGCGCGCGTCCGCTCTACGTCTATGTGAAGGGCCAGCATCTCGACGCGATCCCGGGCCTGCGCGAATTCGTCGCCGAATATGCCAAGTCGTGGAACCCCGACGGCTTGCTGGTGAAGCGCGGCCTCATCGCCTCGCCCGACGCGCAGCGCACCGCGGCGACCGACGTCGCGGCGAAGTTCACCGCGCTGGACCCGAACCAGCTCAAATAAGCGCCATCCCCCAGGCGCGATCGACTGACCCCGCGGCCTCACTGGCCGCGGGGTTTTTGTTGGGCGCCCCTCCGGCATCAGCACATAATTTACCCCTCCGGCGCTAGGTCGTTTTGTTGCGTCGCGGAACGGAATGGCGATGGGAGCAGAGACGGCGATTGCGGCGGCCGGACACCGGCCTTTCAGCAGCGTCCCGCATACCGGCGGCGACGGGCTGCTCGCCGTGCGCTCGGCGCCGGTGCGCGACGTGCCTTTCTCGCTACGTGCCGAATGGCAGGCGCTGGCCGCCGATGCGGCGGAACCCAATTGCTTCAACGAGCCGTGGTTCGTCGCGGCGGGGCTCAAGCATCTCTCGGGCGACGGCGTGCGGCTGATTGAGGTACGATCGGCGATGCCGGGCGAGCCGCTGATCGGCGTGCTGCCCGTCCATATCGGCGCCGATTACGGGCGGATGCGGGTCAGCCATGTCCGCAACTGGAAGCATCATCACGATTTTCTCGCGACGCCGCTGATCCGCCACGGCTACGAAGGCGCCTTTTGGTGCGCGGTCCTGCGGCATCTCGACGCGGCCGACTGGGCGCCGGGCTTTTTCCACGTCAACGGCCTGGTCGAGGGCGGCCCGGTGCATCACGGGCTTGAGCTCGCTGCGGGGGCGCACGATCGCGAGGCGGCGGTCGTCCACCGGATTGAGCGCGCCTTGCTGCAGAGCGACCTCGGCGCAGACGCCTATTACGAAACACAGGTCCGCAAGAAGAAGCGCAAGGAGCTGAAACGCCTGCGCAACCGGCTGGAGGAGCTGGGTCCGGTCGCACTGCACGCGCTCGGGCCGCGCGAGGCGCTGGAGCCCTGGTGCGACGCCTTCCTGTCGCTGGAGAAGCGCGGCTGGAAGGGGCGCGCGCATTCCGCGCTCGCCTCGCGGCCCGAAACTGCAGCCTTTTTCCGCGATGCGCTGGCCGGCGCGCGGGCGGCGGGGCGGCTGGAGATGCTGCGGCTCGATCTCGGCGAACGGCCGATCGCGATGCTGGTCAACTTCCTCGCCGCGCCCGGCGCCTTCTCGTTCAAGATTGCCTTCGACGAGGAATTCGCGCGCTTCTCGCCCGGCGTGCTGATCGAGCTGGAGAATCTCCGCATCCTCGACCGGCCCGACATCGCCTGGATGGATAGCTGCGCGGCCGAGAAGCATAATATGATCGACAGCCTGTGGGGCGGCCGCCGCGCGATTGTGCGGGTCAGCGTGCCGCTGAGCGGGCTCCAGCGCGCCGCGACCTACCGGCTGTGCCGCACGCTGGAGCAGGCCTCCGCCGCGCGCCGTGCCTTCCTGTCGCAGGTGAAGGAGGCGCTGGCATGACCGCCTTCGCGCCTTCCGCGCTGGGCGAATTTCGCGCAGCCTATCCCGAGCAGCCCGTGCTGCTGGCGCACGATCTGTGCGATCATCCGCTGCTGACGCTGGACTCGCTGGCGGCGCTCGCGGGCCGGATGCGGCCGGTCGATGTCGAATATAACCGCGCCGATTTGCCGATCGGCATCGACCCCGCCGAGACGCCCGCCAACGGCCTCTCGATCGCCGAGACGATCCGGTCGATCGAGGACAATGGCTCGTGGATGGTGCTGAAGTTCATCGAGCAGGACGCGGCCTATCGCGCGCTGCTGCATGAAACGCTGGCCGGTCTCGCGGAGATCGTCCGGCCGGCGACCGGCGAGATGCTGAAGCTCGAAGGCTTCGTCTTCATCTCCTCGCCGGATGCGGTGACGCCGTTCCATTTCGATCCCGAGCACAACATTCTGGCGCAGATCCGGGGCAGCAAGGTGATGACGATCTTCCCCGCCGGCGATCCGCGGGTGGTCGAAGGAACCGCGCACGAAGCCTTCCACGCGGGCGGCCACCGCAATCTCCCATGGGACAACAAGCTGGCGGCGTTCGGGGAGGGCTTTCCGCTGGAGCCTGGGCGTGCCGTCTATGTGCCGGTAAAGGCGCCGCATTGGGTCAAGAACGGGCCGGAGACTTCGATCTCCTTCTCGATCACCTGGCGGTCGGAATGGAGCTATCGCGAGGAATATGCGCACGGCTTCAACCGGATGCTGCGCCGTGCGGGTGCCGATCCGGCGATGCCGGGGCGCTTCCCGCACCAGAACCGCGCCAAATCGCTCGCGTATCGGGCCGCACTGAAAGCGGGGAGGCTGATCGGCCGATGACGCACGATCCGCCCCGCCTGCTCATTGTTGTCGATACCGAGGAGGAGTTCGACTGGCGCGCGCCCTTTTCGCGCGATTCCGTCGCGACGCGCTCGATCCCGGCGCAGCTCGCCGCGCACCGGATATATGACCGGCTCGGCGTCGTGCCAACCTATGTGGTCGACTATCCGGTCGCCAACGATCCGCAGGCTGTCGAGATACTCGGCGGGCTGGCGCGCGACGGCCGGGCGATCATCGGTGCGCATCTCCATCCCTGGGTGACGCCGCCGCATGACGAGGAGGTGAGCGCGCTCAACTCCTACCAGTGCAACCTGCCGCCGGACCTGGAGCGCGCCAAGATCGAGACGATCACGGCCGCGATCGAGCGCAGCTTCGGCGCGCGGCCGACGGTGTTCAAGGCGGGCCGCTACGGCTTCGGCGCGGCGACGCGCGATACTCTGGTCGATCTCGGCTACAAGGTCGATTGCTCGGTGCTGCCCTTCACCAGCCTCGCGCGCGACGGCGGCCCCAATTATTATGGCGCGGCCGATCGCCCGGTGTGGCTGGACGCGGATCGGAGGCTGCTCGAAGTGCCCGTCACCACCGGCTATGTCGGCACGCTCGCCCGTCTCGGCGCCAATATCCAGCCGCTGTTCGACAGCCGCCGCGCCGCCAAGCTCCATCTGCCCGGATTTCTCGCCAAGAGCGGGCTCGTCGCCCGGTCGCGCCTCTCGCCCGAAGGCGTATCCGCCAAGGAGCAGTGCCAATTGCTCGAAACCCTCGTCCGCAGCAACCGCAAGATATTCAGCATGAGCTATCACAGCCCCAGCCTCGCGCCCGGCAACACGCCTTATGTGAAATCCGGCCCCGATCTCGTCCGTTTCCTCGATACGATCGAGGAGGTGCTGACCTATTTCCGCGACGCGCTGGGCGGCGTCTTCACCACCTTCGACGCGGTTTACGCGCGCGAAGCGGCGGCGCTGGCGGAGCGCGGCGAGCGGAGGGGAGGGCGTTATGCGGCCTGAACCGCGCATCTCGGTCGCGATGGGTGCCTACAACGCCCAGCCCTATCTGGCGGAAGCGATCGAAAGCATCCTTAGCCAGACGTTCGGTGACTTCGAATTCCTGATCGTCAACGACGGCTCGACCGACGGATCGGGCGATGTGATCGATGCCTATGCGGCGCGCGATCCGCGCGTCCGCGCGCTCCACCAGCCGAACGCCGGGCTGGTCGCCAGCCTCAACCGCGCAATCGACGAGGCGCGCGCACCGCTCATCGCGCGGATGGACGCCGACGACATCTCGCTGCCCGACCGGTTCGAGAAGCAGCTCGCCTTCATGGCGGCAAATCCGGATTACGGCGTCGTCGGCACCGCGACCGACGATATCGACGAACAGGGCCGGATCACCCGCAACCTCGATTACCATCCGCTCGACCACGAATCTTTCCTCGAGGCGCTCGATGGGCGGCCGCTGATCTGCCACCCGTCGGTGATCATGCATCGCGACGTGCTGGTCGCGGTCGGCGGCTATCGCCGCGCCTTCGTCCATTGCGAGGATTACGATCTCTGGCTGCGGCTTTCGCAGCATACGCGGATCTGCAGCATCAAGGACCGGCTGTTCCAATATCGCCGCTCGTGGACGCAGGTCAGCACCGCGTTCAACGTCCAGCAGCAGATCGGCGCCGCAGTGGCCTTCTTCGCGCATCAGGAGCGGATCGCGGGGCGGCCGGACCCGACCGAGGGTCTCGACAAGCTGCCGCCGATCGATGCTCTCGACGATCTGTTCGGGCGGCCCGGCGTCGCACAGGCGGTGCGCGCCCGCGTCGCGCCCAATCTGCTCCACAGCGGCGAGGCGCTGCGCAGCGACGGATTCGACCTGCTGCTGCGCCATATCGCCGACGGCGGCGCGCGCGATGGCCTCTGGCGGACGACTGCGCGGCTGATGAAGCTGCGCGAGCCGAAACGCGCGGCACGACTCGCCATTGCCCTCGCGACATCGTCGGAGCGACCGCGCCTTAGCGCTTGAAATCGCTCTTCGCATTTCCATCTCTGTTCGCGGCGGCGCTTCGGTGCCGCTTTGGCAAGCCGCGGCGAATCATGCTATGGGCCGCCGGCTTAGGGGGTGAGGGCAGCTTTTAGCCCATTGAATGTCTGACGTTCGGCTGCGGGCCGTGGACGTCCAACCGCGATCGCTGCCCAAGGGCGCTTTCGCCATGCGGAGTCGTCGATGGACGTAGCGAAGCCCCGTTTCCGCCTGCCTGCGCTCGAACGCCGCCATTGGGCGGCGTCGGTCGTTCTGGCCGGTATTCTTGGCCTGAACGTGTTTGCAGGCATCAGCTTGCTCGGCGGCAACGAGATCAGCCGCGCATCGGCCAAGACGCGCACGATCGTCGCCGATCCCACACTGCCGCCGCAGCCCGAGCCGATGAACTTCCGCACCGTCGCGCCGCAGGATGCGGTGGCGATCAACGCCGCGGTGCCGCTTGCGACCGGCCCCAACCCGGCTGCGCGTGCCTTCGTGTTTCCGGCGAAGAGCGACGGCGATCGCACCCGCGCGCTCGATTGCCTGACCTCCGCCATCTATTATGAAGCGGCGACCGAGCCGACCGACGGCCAGCGCGCAGTGGCGCAGGTGGTGCTCAACCGCGTCCGCCACCCGGCCTTCCCGAAGACGGTGTGCGGCGTCGTCTATCAGGGCGCCGAGCGCTCGACGGGCTGCCAGTTCACCTTCACCTGCGATGGTTCGCTCCGCCGCCTGCCGATGGCGAGCTATTGGGATCGTGCGCGCAAGGTCGCCGCCGCGGCGCTGGCCGGCGAGGTCTATGCGCCGGTCGGCTATTCCACCCATTATCACACCAACTGGGTGGTGCCCTATTGGAGCTCTAGCCTGGTGAAGCTCGCCAATGTCGGCACGCACATCTTCTACCGCTGGAGCGGCGGCTGGGGGAAACCGGCCTCGTTCGGCACAGGCGCCACCGGCAGCGAGCCGACCATCGATCTCGCACGGCTGCGCGCGCGGGTGCCGACGATGCCGTCGCCCAACGATCCCGATGCGCTGGCCGCCGCCGCTGCCGCCGCGGCGAAGAAGGCTGGTCAGGAAGAGCCGACCGGATCGGCGAGCCTCGACAGCTTCCAGCGCGCGGTGCTGCGCCGTTACGAGCCGGTTCCGGGCGCCGCGGTCGCTTCGCTGCTCGCCGAGCAGGCGGCGGACACCCAGCCCGACGCCAAGGCGAGCGCCAGCCACCGCTGGGCGATGGCGGGGGATGGCACGGCCGGCGCTCCGCTCGGCCGTGCGCCGGCCGCAGCGGCGGACGCCAAAGCCGAGACGTCGAAGCAGCCTGTCTGCCTCGAAGGCGTCAAGCGCTGGGGCACCACGCCGGGCGAAGATCCGAAAGCGGTAAGCTGCTGATCTAGCGCCGCGCCGCGCGCCGCGGTGCGTCTGCGCCCGGCTCCGATGCCGCGGTTGTCCAGCCGAGATGCGGCAGGCTGATCGCACGCCGGCCCGAAAGATCGATCCGCGTGACGATTACGCCCTGCTCCTCCATGTAGGAGAGGAGACGGCGGACACGGCCCATCGAACTCGTGCCATAGGCGCGCGCCAGCGCTTCGTCGGGCGGGCATTCCTCGCCGTCACGCGCGGCGCGGGCGATCAGCAGGAAGGGCGCCAGCACATCGTCGGGCAGCGCCGCGCCGATCCCCAGGACCTCGCCCCACTCCGCCTCATCCTCCATCCCAGCGCGCGCCATCGCGAGCTTGCGGCGGAAATCTGGCAGCGTCACCGCCGCGCTGGCGAGGCCGAGCATTCGGCAGCGCGTCAGGAAATCCTGGTAGAGCGTCGTCACCGTCTGCTGCGCCGATGCCGCGTCGGCGACGAGATCGGCGAGCGCGCGGCGGACGATCGACGCGCTCTCGTGGGCATCCGGCTGCGGCGCGGCCGGCAGCGCGGCCTGCGCGGTGTCGATGCGGCCGATCACCTCGGCGGCGCTGGGCGGCGGCGGAGGGGGTGGTTGCGGCGGTGGCGGCGCGGCTTCAATCGGCGCGCGCACCAGGCTTTCGACGTCGCTCGCGGCCGGCAATGGCATCAGCGTCGGGCTGACGCTCCGCGCCGCCGTGCGGACCGGGCCGATGCGGATCTTGAGCGGCCGCTTGGTGATCGCCGGGCCAAGCGCGAGAAACTGGCCACGCTCGAGATCGCGGATCGCCTCCGCCTGCCGCCGTTCCATGCCGAGCAGATCGGCGGCGCGCGCCATGTCGATGTCGAGAAAGGTGCGGCCCATCAGGAAGTTGGACGCTTCGGCAGCGACATTCTTGGCGAGCTTGGCGAGCCGCTGCGTAGCGATGACCCCGGCGAGGCCGCGTTTGCGGCCCCGGCACATGAGGTTGGTCATTGCGCCGAGCGATGCGCGGCGTGCCTCGTCGCTCACCTCGCCGGCGGCGGCAGGGGCGAAGACCTGCGCCTCGTCGACCACCACCAGTGCCGGAAACCAGTGATCGCGCGGCGCGTCGAACAGCGCCGACAGGAAGGTCGCGGCGCAGCGCATCTGCGCTTCCAGCTCCAGTCCTTCCAGGCTCAGCACCACCGACGCGCGATGCTCGCGCACCCGCTCCGCCATGCGTGCGATCTCGGCCGGGCTGTAGCTCGCGGCCTCCAGCGCAACATGGCTGAACGCATTGCCCAGCGAGACGAAATCGCCTTCGGGATCGATCACGATCTGCTGGACCAGCTCGGCGCTGCCTTCGAGCAGGCGGCGGAGCAGGTGCGACTTGCCCGATCCGCTGTTGCCCTGGACGAGCAGCCGCGTCGACAGCAGCTCCTCCAGATCGAGCGTCACCGTGCCGCCGTCGCCGGTGCCCATGTCGATCTTGGCGGTCATCGCGGAAAACTCGGGTGAGAGGACTGGTGCCGGGTGTCGGACTCGAACCGACGACCTACCGCTTACAAGGCGGTTGCTCTACCAGCTGAGCTAACCCGGCGCGGCTCCCCAATTGCGTCAAGCGACGCCGAACGTCCAGCCTTCGGTGCGGGCGATTTTAGGAGTCAGGCCAGACGGGGACCAGTATTTCGGATCGCCCGCGATGGCGCGCAGGCCCGCGGCGGCAATCAGCACGTCGGTCTGATGATCGTTGGGGGGTGTCGAGAGAATGGGAGACGTGCTGCCGAGCGCGGCGAGCGCCGCGGCAAGGTCCGGCTCGGTCCGCACCTTGCGGCCGCTGAGTCCGGCAAGGCGGATGAAAACGCGCGTGTATATCTCGACGACGACACTGCCGCCGGACGGCAGCGGATCGAAAGGCCAAACTGGGACACGGCCGTCGAGCCTGTGCAGGAGGCGCATGCCCGCGAAGCTCGCCTTGGCGACTTGCGCTGCGCCGATCGCATCGTAGAGCGTCGAGGCCTTGCCGCCGCCGGTGGCGTTGAACGCATCCTCGCAGGCGCGGTGATGGAGGAAGGCGGCCTTGGGACCGTCCGCCGCGCCGAAGTAGAAATGCGGGCGGTGGTGCTCCTCGAGGAAGCTCGCCGCGCCAAGATCGATATCGTCGGCCGCGCGATGATCGACATAAGCCCAGAAGGCCTTGGCCTCGTCCGGTACGCCCGGCTCACCAGGGAGGTAGGCGCCGCGGCGCAGGATCGGTGGTGCGAAACTGAAATCGAAGCCGAATAGCGTGGGGGTCGCTTCAGCCGCGCTGAGCAGCCAATCGAGCACCGCTTGGCGCGACCAGACGCCATCCGCTTCGACCAGATAGGGAGCGCCGCCGCCTGCGTCTGCGCAAGCGACGGCGATACCTTTGTGCTTGCGTCCCTTCGCGCCCGACCAGTCGATCGCGGCGAAGCGGGCGAAGCGCGTCACACCAGCGGCGGCTGGCTGTCGTCCGGCGTCGGGTTACGCGGACGGCGCGGCGCCGACGGCGGGCGGTTGCCCTCCGCCCAACGCTCCAACAGCTTGTGCGCGGTGGGGCGCCCGCCGAGCCCGAAGGCCAGCGCGCACGCTACCGCCGCCGATCCGATGATCGCCGCGAAGGCAATGATCACGATCTCGTTGGCGAGGCCCATGAACCGGAGCCCCATCGCCACCGCGAGCGCGATGATCGACCATTTGAGGATCGCCGGGAGCCAGCCCTCGGTATCCGCGCCCGAGACGAGACTGGAGACGATCCGCGCGATCACGACGCCGCCAAGGATGATGCCGGTGCCGAAGAGAATGCGGCTGCCGAGTTCGAGCACCTGAGCCAGCATTACCGCGATGATCGGCGAGTTGAGCAGTTCCGCGGCCTTGATCGCGCAGAACAGCAGAATCGCCACCATCACGACGGTGCCGACGGTGCGCGACGGCGTGGTCGAGGTGGGTGAGAAGCCCAGCGCGCTCACCGCCCGGTCGAAACCCATCGAGGGCAGCACCTGCTCGACGAAGCCCTTGGCGAGCCGCCCGACGAAATAGCCGATCGCGATCAGCGCCGCGGCGCCGAGCACGTTGGGGATCGCATCGAGAATCGTGCGCAGCATCTCTGTCGCGGGTCCCGAGATCGACTGGATGGAGAGCGCCTCCAGCGCCGCGATCGTCACCGGGATCATGATCAGAAAGAAGGAAACGGTGCCGAGCGAGCGGCTGATCGACACCTGGCGGACCGTCGGTGCGACCGGCACGTCGGCCGGCTGCGGCGCGGCAGCGGGCGATGCGGACGGCTCGACTAGGCCGCTCTTGCGCAGCCAGCCGTCGGCATTGGCGGCAAGCAGCGCCCCCTCGACGATGCGGCGGACGATCTTCGCGGCGACGAGGCCGAGGAAGAAGATCAGCCCCGCCTTGATGACGTTGGGGATGGCGGCGAAAGTGATGATCGTCAGCTCGCGCACCGGCTCCAGCACCTGCGAAAGCCCGAGCGGCTGGAGCGCGAGAAGAATGCCGACCAGCAGGATCAGCCAGAACGCGATGTCACCGATGAGACTACCGACGGTCTGGCCGGGCTCGGCGTCGTTATGCCGCTTGAGCGCCGGAACCTTGTCGACCAGGCGGGCGATCGCCCATTTGGCGGCACGCGCGAGCAGCCATGCAACGAGCAGAATGACGACGGCGCTCAGTACGCGCGGCAGCCATTCCATCAGCTCCATCCGCCAATAGACCTCGTTCGGGTTCTGGGTTTCGTACATCGCTTCCCCCTTTTTGATTGGTTTCGGCACATCGTACCGCTGCCAAAACAATGCGTCAGGGAGAGTAGGGTTCCTAAACAGCCCTCAGAGCAGCCTTAGAAGTCGACCTTGTCATAATGTGCCGGAGGGCTGATCACCTCCATCCGCTCGCCGAGCAGCGGACGGAAGCTCGGCCGCGACTTCATCACCGCATACCAATCCTTGGTCTGCTTGTGGCCACGCCAGTCGAGCCCGCCGAGATAATCGGCGACCGAAAGATGCGCGGCGGCGGCCAGATCGGCGAGGCTGAGCGCGGGGCCGGCGAGCCAGCGCCGGTGATCGAGCAGATAATCGAGATAGTCGAGGTGGCTGTTGGCGACGCGCATCGCATCGCGCAGCACGCGGGTGTCGGGCGCGTCGCGGCTGACCAGCCGCTTGCGCATCCGCTCCTCGATCAGCGGCGCCACCACATCGCGGTAAAGACCGTCATCGAACCAGGCGACCAGCCGGCGAATCTCCGCACGGTTGGCGGCGGTGCCCTGGATCATCGGCGCTTTGTCGATTGTCTCTTCGAAATATTCCGCCATCGCGCCGGAATCGATCAGCGTGACGCCCTTCTGCGGCTCGACCAGTACGGGCGTCTGCCCGGCGGGGTTGAGGTCGATGAACTCGTCACGCCGCTGCCACGGCGATTCGCGCACCAATTCGAACGGCTCGCCCTTCTCCGCCAGCAAGAGCCGGATCTTGCGGGAGAAGGGACAGAGCGGGAATTGATAGAGTTGCCACATGCCCGCGAGCTATTAACGCGCGGGGGCGCGGCGTCCACCGGCTATCGGCGCCGATCAGTCGTCGTAGTCGTAATAATCGCCGTAATAGGGGGCATCGTAAGGGTCGTAGCCCTCGTCATAATAACTGCCGCCTGAAGGATATCCGCGCATCGCATAGGCCATGCGCTGCTCCAGATCGATCATCGAGCGGTGGAGGACAGGCGCCAGCGCGCCGACCCGCGCCGCCATCTCGCCCATGCCGTAGCTCAGCGCGCCGATCTGATCGTGCATCCGGGCGCGCGCATAGGGATCGCCGCGGCCGGCGACGTCACCCAATGTGGTGCCGGGGTGAACGCGGCGGTGCGGGCTGATCGCGTTGACGACATCGCCAACCGGCATGTCCATTAGGGCATCGGCGGCGCGGCCTACGGTGTGGCCCATGGCTTCCGCTTCGCGTGGCGAGGGGATCGAGGCCGCCACCCGCGCGTCGACGGGGTCGGCATAATAAGGCTGCGCCAAGGCGGGCGCGCCGATCGCGGACGCGGCAATGGCCGCAGAAAAGAGCATCTTACGCATGGAACCGTCTCCTGAAGGCACAGGGTTCGCACATTCGGGAATATAACGCTTTCCCGGCGAGTCGGCTCCGTTTCTACGCGCGCGGTGATGAGTCCGCGCTGAACGCGCTCAGAGCGAATAGAGCCACACCAGCGCGACGCTGCCGATGACGATGCGATACCAGGCGAAAGGCGCGAAGCCGTAGCGCGAGACGATGTTGATGAACCAGCGAATGACGATCAGCGCGACGATGAATGAGACGACGAAGCCGATCGCGATGTCGATCCACTCGCCGCGGCCGAGATCGGCGCCGCTCTTCAGAAGATCGTAAGCCGACGCAGCGAGCATCGTCGGGATCGCCAGGAAGAAGCTGTACTCGGCCGCGGTCTTGCGCTCGACGCCAAAGCTCAGCGCGCCCATGATGGTCGCGCCCGAGCGGCTGACGCCGGGGATCATCGACAGGCACTGGACAAAGCCGATGCCGAGCGCAGTCTTCCAGCTGATCGCTTCGACGCTGTGCGACGTCGGCTCCTTCACCAGCCGCTCGATGACCAGGATCGCGATGCCGCCGATCAGCAGCGCCCAGGCGACGATCAGCGGCGAACCCAGCATCGCCTTCACATAGGGGTAAGCGACAAAGCCGATCGCCATCGACGGGATGACGCCGAGCAGGATGTTGCGGGTGAAGGCGATCGCCCCCGCCTCGCGCCGCATCAGCCCGGTCAGCACGTCGGTGAAGCGCTTGTGATAGGCGACCAGCACCGCGAGGATCGCGCCGAGCTGGATGATGATCTCGAACGTGCCAGAAGCTTCGCTGTCGAAGCCGAGCAGCGTTCCGGCGAGGATGAGATGCCCGGTCGACGAGACGGGGATGAATTCGGTCAGCCCCTCGACGATGCCGAGCAGGATGATGGTAATGATCGAGGATTCCATGGAAATGCGTGTCCGCTAAGGGGAGGGCGCGCCGATCAGGCGGGCGATTTGATCGCGAAACGGCCGCTGCGACGGTAAGTGGTGAGCCAGCTCTCCGCCACCGCCTCGAGGGGGGTAGGGGCGATGCCGAACGCGTCCAGCCCCGCGCTGCCCGCGGCCGGGACATTGTCCTTGGCGAGCATCAGCCACTGGTCCCAGGTGATCGGCGCGCCGGGCGCCCAGCCGCCGAACCGCGCCATTGCCGCGGCGACGGGATCGGGGATGTCGATGATGCGCTCGGGCCGCGCCGTAGCGCGAAGAATCCAGGCAACGAGCTGGCGCATGGTCAGCACCTCGGGCCCGCCGAGCTCGTAGATCTTGCCGCCAAACTGGCCCGGATCGAGCGCCGCCGCGGCCACCGCGCGGCCGACATCCGAGACCGAGACCGGCTGGAACTTTACGTCACCGCGGATCACCGGCATCGCCGGCGCGATCTGCGCCATCCGCGCGAAGCGGTTGATAAAATCATCCTCGCGCCCGAACAGGATCGAGGGGCGGAGGATGGTCGCGCCGGGAAAGGCGGCGCGGGCGAGCGCCTCGCCCTTGCCCTTGGTCTTGCCATAGCGCGACGCGCTGTCGGGATCGGCGCCGATCGCCGAGACATGGACCAGCGCCGCGGCGCCCTCGTCCGCCGCCGCCCTGGCGACATTCTCGGCGCCATCGACGTGGAGGCCGTAGAAATCGCCCTTGAGCACGCCGACCAAGTTCACCACCGCATCGCTACCGCGCACCGCGGCGCGGACCTGATCGGCATCGCGGATGTCGGCGCGCACGAACTGCGTCTGGCCGAGCCCGCCCAGCGGCTTCAGGAAAAAGGCTTGGCGCGGATTGGTCTGGGCAATGCGGACGCGCGCGCCGGAACGATAGAGCGCCTGCGCCGCATAACGGCCGAGAAAGCCGCCGCCGCCGAACAAGGTAACCAGCCTGTCGATCTTCTGAACCATCATCCGCCTTCTTTGCGTGGCCACCCCTTGCCCGCTCGTATCGGCGTTGACAAGCGCGCCGGCGCCCCGCTAAGCGCGCCGCCTACCCCGTGCCCAGATGGCGGAATTGGTAGACGCACCAGCTTCAGGTGCTGGCGCTCGCAAGGGCGTGGAGGTTCGAGTCCTCTTCTGGGCACCACTCTCTCATTTTGCATCCCCCAATGTCTGGCGCGATCGCGGCGCCGGGCCTTTGCTTGGCATTTGGCTTTAGGAGAGGTGGAACATATATAGAACAAAATGAGCGATTCGCGGAACCTTTGCGTATTGAGGAGCCGTCTTGCCGCAATCGGGCCGGGCGCCGCCCTCTGCGCGCAGACCAAATTCGCCACCGGTAATGCCGATCTGGATTTTACGCTGGAGAGCGGACTTGGCGAGGGGCGGCTGCACGAGCTTTACGCATCCAGCCTGAATGACGCGGCTGCCTCCGCTGGCTTTGCTGCGATGCTGGCGCTGCGAGTGAAGGGGTCGAGGCCATTGGCATGGCTGCGCACCGAGGCGGCGCAGCGGGGGATGGGGCGGCTTTATATGCCGGGCTTTGTCGAACTTGGCGGCGATCCGGATGCCGTGATCCTGACCCTGCTGCCCGACGACACAACGCTGCTGCGGGCGGCCGCCGACGCTGCGGCCTGTCCCGGGCTGGGCGCCTTGATAGTGGAATGCTGGGGAAAGGCCCCTCTGCTGACGCTGACCGCGAGCCGGCGGCTGGCGCTCGCTGCGGAGCGATCGGCGGTGACCTTGTTCCTGCTCCGCATCGATGCCCAGCCCGTCCCAAGTGCCGCAGCCACGCGGTGGAGCATATCCGCCGCGCCTTCCGCCGCGATGGCCGCCAATGCGCCGGGGCACAGCATGATCGCGGTGGAATTGCTGCGGCAGCGCTCGGGGCCGGCGGGGATGCGGTGGCAGATGGAGTGGAATCGTGACGAACGTGCTTTCCGGAAACCGGCGCTATCTGGCGCTGTGGCTGCCGTGGCTGAGCGTCGAGCGGCTGAAGCACAGCCGGGAGAGCGGCGCCGCTTCGCCTGACGCGCCGGTGGCGCTGATCGAGAAGGCGCGGGGCGTGCTGCGTCTGGCGGCGGTTGATCGGGCGGCCGCTGCGCTGGGCCTTAGGACAGGCCTGGCGCTTGCCGATGCCCGAGTGGCGGTGCCGAAACTGCAGGTTTTCGACCATGACCCGCGCGCCGACGCGCTGTTGCTCGACCGGCTGGCCGACGGTTGCACGCGGTACACGCCGCATGTCGCGATCGACGGTAGCGATGCGCTGGTGCTGGATATCAGCGGATGCACGCATCTGTTCGACAGCGAAGCGGCACTTCTTGCCGATGTGAAGGCTCGGCTTGGGCGGCTAGGTCTGAAGGTGCGGGCCGCCTTCGCTTATGCCCCCGATGCCGCGCTCGCTTTGGCCCGGTTTCGGCGTGCGTCCGTGGCCGGGGAGGCGCGCGCGGCGGTGATGGACCTCCCCGTCGCCGCACTGCGGCTGGATCGCGAATGCGAAACGGCTTTGTGCCGCGCAGGGCTGAAGACGGTCGGCGATGCCGCGCGGCGCCCTCTCGCGGCGATCGCCGCGCGATTTGGCGAGGGTGCGGTGCAGGCGATCCGACGGATCCTGGGCGAAGAGGCGAGCCCGCTCATATTCCGGACGGTGGAAGCACCGCTGGTTTTCGACAGGCGCTTCGCCGAGCCCGTCGCCCGCACCGATTATGCGCTGGAACGACTGGCAGAGCTCGCTGCTGAGGCCATGGCGGAACTGGGGGAACGCGGGCAGGGCGGGCGGCAGTTCGAGGCGCTGTTCTTCCGTTCCGACGGGCTCACCCGACGGCTGGCCGTGCAGACCGGCTCCGCCACGCGCGACGTCGAGGCCGTGATGCGTCTGTTCCGGGAGCGGATCGAGACGCTCGACGACCCGCTCGATCCCGGTTTCGGCTACGATATGGTGCGGTTTACGGTGCCCCTCAGCGAGCCGCTGGCGGCTGGCCAGCTCCGGCTGGAAGGCGGCGAGACGAGCAGATCGCAGCAGGTGGAAGCGCTGATCGACAGGCTCAGCACGCGGCTGGGGCCGGAGCGCGTACAACGCTTTCGCCCGCGCGATGGTCATATCCCCGAACAGGCACAGCGCGCGCTCCCCGCTGTGGAGGCAGGCTTCAAGTCAGCGGAATGGAACATATCGCCGCCGGGCAATCCGCCGCTCCGCCCGCTGCACCTGTTCGATCCGCCGCAGCCGATCCAGGTCGTCGCCGAAGTGCCCGACGGGCCGCCGCATCGCTTCCGTTGGCGCAAGGTGCTGCATGAGGTCAGCCGCTTCGAAGGGCCGGAGCGCATCGCTTCCGAATGGTGGCGGGCCAAGGACGGCAATCCCGCGCATGGCGCCCCGACGCGCGATTATTACCGGGTGGAGGATCGCAACGGCCGGCGTTTCTGGATTTTCCGGCACGGCTTTTACGGCGGCGGGGAGCAGCACCCCGGCTGGTATCTCCATGGGCTGTTCGCATGACGGGCTTCGCCGAGCTGGTCGCCGCGACCAATTATTCGTTCCTGCGCGGCGCCTCCCACCCATCCGACATGGTCGGGCAGGCGATCGACCTTGGCTATGCCGGCATCGGGATTGCAGATCGCAATACGGTAGCAGGCGTGGTGCGCGCGTGGGCGGCGCTGCGCGAGAAGAACGAAGAGGCGCGGCACCTCTTCGGCCATGGCGTCGATCTGAAGCTGATCGTGGGTGCGCGGCTGGTGTTCAGCGACGGCACGCCGGACATCGTCGCCTATCCCGCCAACCGGCGCGGCTGGGGCCACCTCTGCCGTATGCTGACCCAAGGAAACAGGCGGGCGGCGAAGGGGGATTGCCTGCTCACCCTCGCCGACCTCGTCGAATATGGCGATGATCTGCTGCTGATCGCGATGGCGGATGATGCGGATGAGGATGTGTTGCGCCGCCTGTTGTGGCGTGCGCGGGGATCGCTTTGGCTGGGTGCGACGATGCCGTGCAACGGCGATGATCGCCGGCGCCTGAAGCGCCAAGAGGCTCTCGCGGACCGGCTGGGAATCCCGCTGATCGCCACCAACGATGCGCTCTATGCCGAGGCCGGAGATCGCCCGCTGCAGGATGTCGTCACCTGCATCCGCGCAGGGGTGACCGTGCGGCAGGCGGGACGCAGGCTGCTTGCCAATGCAGAACGCCATCTGAAATCGCCTGATGAGATGGCGCGGTTGTTCCGCGATGCGCCCGCGGCGATTGCCGAGACGCTCGCTTTCCTCGCGCGCGTCGAGTTCGATCTGTCCCAGCTCCAATATGAATATCCGCACGAGCCGGTGCCGGAAGGGTGGGAACCGCAGGAGTGGCTGGAGCATCTGGTCCGCACCAAGCTGCCCGAACGCTATCCTGACGGGCTGACCGCGGCAGGAGAGCACAAGCTCCAGACCGAGTTCGATCTGATCCGGGCGAAGAACTACGCTTATTATTTCCTGACCGTACACGACGTGGTGGCCCATGCGTGCAAGGAAGGCATCTTGTGCCAGGGCCGCGGATCGGCGGCCAATTCGATCGTCTGTTATGTGCTGGGCGTCACCGCGATCGATCCGATCAAGGAGAAGCTGCTGTTCACGCGCTTCCTTTCGGAAGAGCGCGACGAACCCCCCGATATCGACGTGGATTTCGAGCATGAGCGGCGCGAGATCGTCATGCAATATATCTACGATCGCTACGGCCGCGATCGCGCCGGGATCGCTGCCACCGTCATCCATTACCGACCGCGCAGCGCAGTGCGCGAGGTCGCCAAGGCGCTCGGCATTTCCGAGGATGTCGTCCAGCGGCTGACCGGGACCGTCTGGGGCAGCTTTTCCGGATCGATGGAGCCGGAGCGCTACCAGCAAGCCGGGATCGATCCCGGCAACAGCGAGATCGTGCGGCTGAGGGCGCTGGTCGACCGGCTGCTCAACTTCCCGCGTCACCTGTCGCAGCATGTCGGCGGCTTCGTGCTGACCGAGGGCCGGCTGGACGAGATGGTGCCGATCCACAATGCCGCCATGCCGGACCGCACCTTCATCGAATGGGACAAGGACGACATCGACGCGCTGGGGCTGATGAAGGTCGACATATTGGCGCTCGGGATGCTGACCTGCATCCGCAAGGCCTTCTCGCTGCTGCGCGAATGGGGCGCGGGCGATTATGCGCTGCACACCATCCCGCAGGATGATCCCGACACCTATGCCATGCTGCAGAAGGGCGACAGCATCGGCGTGTTCCAGGTCGAGAGCCGCGCCCAGATCAACATGCTGCCGCGGCTGAAGCCTAAGGAATTGTACGATCTGGTGATCCAGGTCGCCATCGTCCGCCCCGGGCCGATCGAGGGGGACATGGTCCATCCCTATCTGCGCCGCCGTGCGGGGAAGGAGAAGGTGGAATGGCCCTCACCCAATCCGCCGCACGATCCCAATGAATTGCGGGAGGTGCTGGGCAAGACGCTGGGCGTACCGCTGTTCCAGGAGCAGGCGATGAACCTGGCGATCACCGCCGCCGAATTTTCCAACGCGGACGCCAACCGCCTGCGCCATTCGATGGCCACCTTCCGCAATGTCGGCAAGATGGAGCGGTTCGAGGAGAAGCTGGTCGAAGGCATGGTGCGGCGCGGCTATGCGCGCGATTTCGCCGAGCGTTGCTTCAAGCAGATCGAGGGGTTCGGCAGCTACGGCTTTCCCGAAAGCCATGCCCAGTCCTTCGCGATCCTGGTCTATGCGTCGAGCTGGATAAAATGCCACCATCCGGCGATCTTCGCCTGCGCGATCCTCAATTCACAGCCGATGGGCTTCTACGCGCCCGCGCAGCTCGTCCGCGATGCGCGCGAGCATGATGTGGACGTGCGGCCGATCGACGTGAACTGCTCCGGCTGGGACCATTCGATCGAGCGAGCGGACGACGGCGTCCTGGCGCTGCGTCTGGGCTTTCGCCTGATCGGCGGCTTTCGCGAGGAATGGGCCGCCTCGATAGCGGCTGCGCGGGAAGCGAAGCCCTTCGCATCGATCGAGCAACTCGCCCGCGCCGCGCGCCTGCCGTCGCGCGCGCTTCGCCTGCTTGCCGATGCCGACGCACTGCAATCGTTCGGCATGGGCCGCCGCGACGCCTTGTGGGAGGTGCGGCGGACGCCGAAGGGCAGCCTGCCGCTGTTCGACCATGCCGATGCGCGCGAACTGGGCGAGGAGCCCGACGCGCATCTCCCCGCGCTCGAGGCCTGGGAAGAGGTGACGACCGATTATCAGACCACTCGGCTGTCGCTGAATGGCCATCCGATGCAGTTCCTGCGGCCGCTCTTCCGTGCGGAAGGGGTGCTAAGCTGCCAGGAAATCGGCGGCGCCCGCAACGGCCGGATCGTGCGCACCGCCGGCGTGGTGCTGGTGCGACAGCGGCCGGGCAAGGGCAATGCGATCTTCGTCACGCTGGAGGACGAAAGCGGCATCGCCAACGTGCTGATCTGGGCACGGCTGTTCGAGAGCTTCCGCCGCGAGGTGATGGCGGCGCGGCTGATGCTGGTCGAAGGCGAAGTGCAGCGCAGCGAGGAAGGTGTCGTCCACCTGATGGCCCGCCGCATCGTCGACCGCACGAGCGAGCTCAACGGTCTGATGCTGGAGAATACGCTGAAGCCGCCGCCCCCCGGCAGCCCCGATCCCCGCTCAGCAGCCTCGCTAGGCGGCCACCCCCGCAACGTCCGCATCGTGCCGCCGTCGCGGGATTTTCATTGAGGCGAGACTACTCGTTCCGCCTGTAAATGAATGTCTCTCCGCCTTGGGCGAGGATAAATTGCTGAGCCCGGTCATCCGAGCCGCGACCTGAAAATTCAACGGTGACGTTGTCCTCGCGGATGAAGAAGCGTGTGGGTGTTTCCGCGAAAAGCTGAAGCCGCTGGGCGCCCTGGACCAACGCGATGCCGCTATCGGTGCGGACGATCTCGATGGTGTCGCCCGGCGCGAACTGATACTGGCCCGGATAGCGATTGAGGACTTCGGCGGCGACGGCGATCGCCTCGCGCTGCGGCGTGGCCGCCGTGTCGACGGTCGACGCCGGATCGAGCATGCGAAAGCCGATATCGTCGACACCGGTGCCGGTCGCCATGTTGATGAATGCCAGGGCGCCGCGCCGTGCGGCCACATCAAGCCCCATGAAGCTGCGCACGCCCCCGCCCGTTCCGTTGCTCCAGGCGATGGATTTGCCGTTGCGGGAGGTGATGCGCCAGCCCAGCGCCATGGAGGTTTGAGCATCGTCCCCGGGCCGGTGCGGGACGAGCATCCGACGCGCTATCCGCGACATGGCGCCACGATCGCCGCTCCAGAGCGAGAGGAACTTGCCGAGATCGGACAGGCTGGAAAAGAGGCCGCCCGCCGGCGCCAGCGCGCCAAAGTCCCAAGGCTCCATCGGTTCGAACTGCGCGTCATATCCCTGCACCCATTGCGGGGATTGGCGCGACGGCGCTTGCAGATTTGTGTCTCCCAGTTCCAGCGGGTCCAGAATGCGCTTCTGAAGCAGCTCCTGGTAGCTCTTGCCGGTGCGGTGCGAGAGTGCTGCGCCGAGAAGCGCGTAGCCAAAGTTGGAATAGTCGAAGGCGGAACCCGGCGCGCGCGTCAGCCGCACCGCCGCCATGTCGGCCTGCAGATCCGCCGCGCTGTATCCGGCATAGGGATCATCCTGGCCGCGATCGACACGGCTTGGCGGGCGCAGCGGAAGCCCGCTGCTGTGGGTTGCGAGATCCAGAAGCGTGATGGCGCGCCCTTCGAAGGACGGCGCGGGGCCGGGCACATGCCGGGACAGGGGATCGAGCAGGGCGACCTCACCCCGCTCGACCGCGTCCGCGAGCAGATAGGACGTAAAGACCTTCGTCAACGACGCGATCTGGAAGATGGAAGCAGGACCGACCTTGTCCGGTCCCCCGAGCCGCGACACGCCAAACGATGAAAACGCCGGTCCACGAGCATCGATCATCGCCGCAACCGCGCCTGTCCCACGCCGCTGAACCTCCACCCGCGCGCGGAGCAGTTCCGTGATCGCCGCCGCACTCGGCGGGTCATCGCCTTGTGGCGCTGGAGCAGAATGCAGCGCGCCTTCGGACATGCAGCCCGGCAACGCTAGCGTGCCGGCACCGAGCAGACCCGCTAAAAAAGGTCGTCGACCAATTTCATATGAACCGCTCATACTCGTGTTCCCTCAAAGGAGGGGAAACAATTAGCATCAGCCCTCGGACGATCCCCTATCACGGACAAAGATCCTAATCGGCACGAAAGTTGGGACCGTCGGCCACAGGACGGCTCGGCAGGTCTTCGTAGAGAAGATGGCGGAGCGGGAGGGATTCGAACCCTCGATACGGTTTTGCCGTATACTCACTTTCCAGGCGAGCGCCTTCGACCACTCGGCCACCGCTCCGCATCGCAGCCCGTGAATCGGGGTGCGCAATTTCATCGCACTGGAAGCGATGCGCTCTAGTCGGGCGCGCGGCATCCCGCAAGGCGTGCGTAGCCGTCGATCGCCTCCGCCAGCGCGATGTCCTTGTTCGTCAGGCCCCCGGCATCGTGCGTGGTGAGCGCGATCTCCACCCGGTTCCAGACGTTGGACCAATCGGGATGGTGGTCGGCGCGTTCGGCGGCGAGCGCGACGCGCGTCATGAAGCCGAAGGCGGCGTTGAAATCGGCGAAAAGCAAGGTGCGGGTGATCGCCTTGCGCCCTGCATCCCACGCCCAGCCGTCGAGTTCTGCCAACGCAGCCGTGCGCGCGTCATCGTCCAGTGTCTTCGCCATCGCTGGCTCTCCTTCCTCTCCTGCTCTATGTCGCGGCTCGATGAGCGAGCGTCAAACCCTGGCCCCCGATCTCGCCGCGCTGGAGCGGCTGGCCGACGCGGCGATCGAGCGGCTGCCGGCGGAATTTCGCGTGCATCTGAAGGGCGTGGTGCTGCGCGTTCAGGATTTCCCCGACGACGAGATGCTCGCCGAGTTCGGCATGGAGGATCCTTTCGAGCTGACTGGCCTCTACAGCGGCCGCCCGATCGGCCAGCAATCCTCGATGCTGTCGGGCGAGCTGCCGGCGATGATCCACCTGTTCCGCCGGCCGCTGCTCGACGAATGGGTGGAGACCGGGGTCGCGCTGGAGGATCTCATCACGCACGTCATCGTCCATGAGGTCGGCCACCATTTCGGCTTTTCCGACGACGAAATGCACGCGATCGAGGACGCCGCGGGGTGACCGGGGCGGGGGGGCTGCTCCGGTTCGAGCGGGTCGCCTGCATCCGCGGCGGGCGCCTGCTGTTCGAGGGCGTGG
Organism: Allosphingosinicella indica; assembly: GCF_900177405.1. NCBI lineage: Bacteria > Pseudomonadati > Pseudomonadota > Alphaproteobacteria > Sphingomonadales > Sphingomicrobiaceae > Allosphingosinicella > Allosphingosinicella indica. Next base: position 1,785,148 of record NZ_LT840185.1, read on the forward strand.
ATTTCGCGCTCGGCGAAGGCGAGGCGCTGGTGGTGCGCGGCCCCAACGGCACCGGTAAATCGAGTCTGCTCCGGATCGCGGCAGGGCTGTTGCGCGCGGCGGACGGACGGGTCGAGCGCGGCGGCGCTATCGCGCTTGCGGACGAAAATCTTGCGCTCGATGCGAAGCGGACGCTGGGCCGCGCGCTCGGCTTCTGGGCGGCGCTCGACGGCCGCGAGGCGGGCGCGGCGATGGAGGCGATGGGGATCGCGCGGCTCACCGCGGTGCCGGTGCGGATGCTCTCGACCGGCCAGCGCAAGCGCGCGGCGCTGGCGCGGGTGATCGCGAGCGGAGCGCCGCTGTGGCTGCTCGACGAGCCCGCCAATGGCCTCGACGGCGACGGGCTGGAGCGGCTGGCGGCGGCGATGGCAGCGCATCGCGCAAGCGGCGGCGCGATCCTGGCGGCGACGCACCAGCCGATCGGGCTCGACGGCGCGGCGGAGCTGGCGCTGGCATGAGGGCGCTGATCCTGCGCGAGCTCAGGCTGGCGGCGACGGGCGGCAATGCCGCGCTGCCGCTGATCTTCTTCCTGCTGGTTGCGACGCTCTTCCCGTTCGCCGTGGGGCCAGACCGGCCGCTGCTCGCGCGGACGGGCGGCGGCGCGCTGTGGATGGCGGCGCTGCTCGCCGCGCTGCTGCCGATCGACCGGCTGGTCGAGCCCGATCGCGCTTCGGGCGTGCTCGACCAGTTTGCGGTGCGCGGGACGAGCGAGGAGGGGGTAGCGGTCGCCAAGCTCATCGGCCATTGGCTGAGCTTCGGGCCGCCGCTGATGCTCGCCGCCGTCCCGGGCGCGGCGCTGATGAAGCTGCCTAGCGATGTGCTGTGGCGTCTCGAGCTGGGGCTGCTCGCGGGAACGCCCGGTCTTGCTGCGCTCAGCCTGATCGTCGCGGCGCTGACCGCAGGGTTGCGCGGCAGCGGCGCGCTCGCCGGGCTGCTGACCCTGCCGCTGACGGTGCCGCTGTTGATCTTCGGCGCCGGCTATGTCGAGCGCGGGGGTGATGCGGGGGCGCTGAAGCTGCTCGCGGCGGTGTCGCTGCTGCTGGTCGCCGCCGCGCCCTTCGCCGCGGGCGCGGCGATGCGGGCGGCGCGCGACTAGCTCAGTCTTTCGACCAGCGCGCGAAGATGGCGGTGGGGAGGAGCAGGCCGCGCGCTTCCTCGCGCACTGCCATGTCGCCCATCTCGATCCGCCCTCCAAGGTCCGCGGTTGCCTGCCGGAGCAATTCGCCGATCGCCAGCGCGGACATGCGGACAGCATAGACGGTGAGCACTAGGAAGCGGCTGTCGGCATCGAGCAGCTTGCGGCAGTCGGCGATCAGTCCGGGCAGGTCTTCCTCCAGCCGCCACACCTCGCCGGCGGGGCCACGGCCATATTTGGGCGGATCGAGGATGATGCCATCGTACCGGCGCCCGCGGCGCACCTCGCGCGCGGTGAACTTGGCGGCGTCGTCGACCATCCAGCGGATCGGGCGGTCGGCCATGCCGGAGAGCGCCGCGTTCGCTTTGCCCGCCTCGACCGACTTCTTGGAGGCATCGACATGGACGAGGTTCGCCCCCGCCGCGGCCATGGCAAGCGTGCCGACGCCGGTATACCCGAAGAGGTTGAGCGCTTCGCTGCCGCTCCCCAGCCGATCGCGCATCCAGGCCCATTGCGGCGCCATGTCCGGGAAGAAGGCGAGGTGGCGGAAGGGGGTGCATTGCGCGCGGAAGCGGACGTCTTCCCATGCCAGATCCCAGCCTTCGCGCGGCACGGCGCGAGCGAAGGTCCAGCGGCCGCCGCCATCCTCGTCGGAGCCGGGGACGAACTCGCCGTCGGCGTCCCAATCAGCGGCGGCCGGCGTCCACATCGCCTGCGGCTCGGGCCGGATGAAGCGATAGCGGCCGTAGCGCTCGAGCTTGCGGCCGTCGCCCGAGTCGAGCAGCCCGTAATCCGCCCAGGGCTCGGCGATCAGCGTCGAAAGGCTCATGCGGCGCGGAGCGCGGGGACGCCGATCGTGGCGTGCGCGGCATCGCCCGCCAGCATCGTCGCGCCGACGGTGCGGACCTGCTCCAGCGTCACCGCCTCCAGCTCGGCGACCACCTCGGCGGGCTCGACCAGTCGGCCATGGACCGAAAGCTGGCGCGCGACGTAGGCGGCCTGGCCCCACGGGCTTTCGAGCGACATGAGGAGGCCGGCCTTCGCTTGCATACGCACGCGATCGAGTTCGCGCTGGGTGGCGGTGCGTGTCGCATCGGCGACGACCTCGGCGATCAGCGCGGCGGCGGCTTCCGCCTCGCGGCGCGCGGTTGCGGCATAGACGTGGAAGAGGCCGCAGTCGCGATAGGGCTGGATCGCCGCCCAGACGCTGTAGGCGAGCCCGCGCTCCTCGCGCACCGCCTGGAACAGCCGCGACGACGCACCGCCGCCGACGATGTCAGCAAACAGTCGGGCGGGATAATAGTCCGGGTGCGTGGCGGCGGGGGCGGCGTGCGCGAAGGTGAGATGCGCCTGATCGGCCTTGGCGCGGCCGGCGCGGCGACCCCCGGTGAAGCAGCCGGGCTCGGGAAGGTCAAGGATGCCGGTTGGAAGGTCCGCAAAGCATGTCGCGGCCTGCGCGACGATCGCCTCGTGATCGACTTTGCCGGCAGCGACCAGATAGAGGCTGCCGGCGCGATATTGCCGGTCCCGCCAGTCGGCGAGGTCCGCCACGGTGATCGCCGCGATGCTGGCTTCGTCGCCCAGGATCGACCGACCGAGCGGTTGATCGGGGTAGGCGATGCTCCAGAGGTCGTCGAAGATGATGTCGGAGGGCGTGTCGCGCGCCTCGCCCAGCTCCTGCAGTACGACCTCCTTCTCGCGCGCCAGTTCGGCGGCGTTGAAGTGGGGCTTCAGGATCATGTCGCTCAATATCTCGATGCCGAGCGGGACATGCTCAGCGAGCAGCGACGCGGTGAAGCTGGTGCCGTCGCGCTCGGTGCAAGCGTTGAGATCGCCGCCGACTTCCTCGATGGCCTCGCTGATCTCACGCGCGGTGCGGTTTCCGGCACCCTTGAACAGCATATGCTCGAAGAGGTGGGCGATGCCGTTGATCGGGGCGGGCTCGAAGCGCGAACCAGTGTCGGCGTAAAGGCCGACCGCTGCGGTCTCTACGCTCGGCATCATCCGCGTCGCGACCCGGAGGCCGTTGGGAAGGGTGGTGAGCTTCATCATGAAGGCGGCGATTTAGGGCTTGCGCCCGGGAGGGGCAAGTTTGCGCGGCCTCAGCGCGCCGATCGGCGGCGCAACGCGAGTACGTAAATGACGGCCGCAGCCAGCGCGAACAGGAACCACTGTACGGCATAGGCCAGGTGGTTGTTGGGGATGTCGTCCAGCGTCGGCGGCGCGCTGCGCTCCAGCGGCGGGGCGGGTGCATCGAGCACGACGATCTCCCGCCCGCCAGGCTCGCGGACGCCAGTCAGCCGCCCTGAGAGCGCAACGCGGGCGAGGGCGTTGGGGCGCTTCGACCAACCGGCATCGACTAGCTGCGGCTGCCCGGCGTTGCAGGGGACGAGATAGCGATAGCCGGTCTCGCCCGCGCGATTGTGCCCGGCGCGAACCTCGGGCGCCGCGTCGATCCGGCAATTCACCGTCACAGGATCGAGTGCGCCTTCGGACTGCATCTCGGCGATCAGCGCATCCTTCCATTGGGCGCGCTGGAGCTGCCAGATGCCGAGGCCGATCATGGTCGCGATCGCCGCGCCGACGATTAGCGTGGCGAGGAAGGGGATGCGCATCAGCGGCCGTCCTTGATGCGGCCTTCGCGCGCCTGGTGACGATATTCGAGCGCGATGAGCAGCCCCTTGGCGATACGCAACGATCCGATCACGAGGCCGAGGGTCAGCGGCCCCCACAACAGCACATGTGTCCACCAGGGAGGGGAGAAGACCAGCTCCACCGTCACCGCCGCCGCGACAATGACGGCGCCGACGATCAGGATCAGAAAGGCGGCGGGGCCGTCGTCGACGTTGAATGCTGCGAAATCGAGCCCGCAGGCGCGGCAGCGCGGCGCAAAGGCGGTTATCCCCGCGAACAGGCCTCTGGTCCCGCAGCGCGGACAGAGACCCGCCAGCGCGGCCATCGCGGGCGGCGGTGGGGCAGGGGCTTGCGGGTCGGTCATAAGCAAGAAGGGCGGCCCCTGAAGGCCGCCCCTGTAAGGATCAATGATATTGCGCGCCCCATCCGCCCCATACGTAGATGGCGATGAAGAGGAACAGCCAGACCACGTCGACGAAGTGCCAGTACCAGGCGGCCGCTTCGAAGCCGAAATGCTGCTTGGGTGTGAAATCGCCTTTGTAGACGCGGCCCAAGCACACCATCAGGAAGATGGTGCCGACGATGACGTGGAAGCCGTGGAAGCCGGTCGCCATGTAGAAGGTCGACGCGTAGATGTTTTCCTTAAAGCCGAACGGCGCGTGCATGTACTCGTACGCCTGGATGGCCGAGAACAGCAGGCCGAGCGCGATCGTCGCCCACAGACCCTTCTTCAGTCCGTCGCGATCGCCGTTGATCAGCGCATGGTGCGCCCAGGTAACGGTGGTGCCCGAGCAGAGCAGAATGAGCGTGTTGAGCAGCGGGAAGGTCATCGGATCGAGGACCTTCATCCCCTTCGGTGGCCAGACGCCGCCCACCGATTCCGCCGCCTTGGGAAAGAGCGAGGCATCGAAATAGGCCCAGAACCAGGCGACGAAGAACATCACTTCGGACGCGATGAACAGGATCATGCCGTAGCGCAGGTGAAGCTGCACCACCGGCGTATGATCGCCGGCATTCGCTTCGCGGATCACATCGACCCACCACGACCACATGACGAAGAGGACACCCGCGAGACCGGCGAAGAACACATAGCCGCCCCCGGCCATGCTGTGCATCCACATGATGGCGCCAACCGCCATCGCCAGTGCGGCGAAGCTGCCTATCAGCGGCCAGGGGCTCGGCGGCAGGATATGATAATCGTGGTCTTTGGCTCCGGCCATGATGGCGTCCCTCTGGTCCTGTTTACGCCCGCGCCGCGGACGGTGTTGGTAGCTGCCTTAGCTTTGCTTGTCCGCCGAATCCACGGGGTAAAATGTGTAGGAAAGCGTGATCTCGCTGATCTTGCTGGCGTCCGGATCGTCGAGGATTTTGGGATCGACGTAATAGACCACCGGCATTCGGATCGACTGGCCCGGCTGCAGCGTCTGCTCGGTGAAGCAGAAGCATTGGATCTTGGCGAAATATTGCCCGGCTTGGACCGGCGTCACGTTGAAGGTCGCGGTGCCGGTGAACGGCTTGTCGGACAGATTCTTGGCCTCGTAGAAGGCCATCTTGCGGGCGCCAATCGCCGCGCGCTCGATATGCTGCTCGGGCAGGAAGCTCCACGGTAGCGCGCTGTTGGTGTTGGCATCGAAGCGGACGTTGATGATCTTGCCGACCACCTCGCCCGGCGCATCCGTGCCGACACGCATCTGCGTGGTGCCGCCGAAGCCCGTCACCTGGCAGAACAGGCGGTAGAGCGGCACGCTCGCGAAGGCGAGGCCGACCATGCCGATCGCAACCAGCGCCATGATCCGCGCCGTGCGGCCGTTCTTCTGGGCAAGGGTCGTCATCCGGTGATCGCCATCTTCGCTATGCTGATGAAATAGAGGAGGATCACGAACGCGCCGAGCAGCAGCGCCATCACCAAGGCGCGGCTGCGCTGGCGGCGACGCACGTCGGTGTCGGCGATTTCGGGGTCCGCTTCGGGCGGATCGAGGCGCGGATCGAGCGGCTTCATGCGAGCAGCCAGTGGTCGGCGACCAGCGCGCCGAAGACTGCGAACAGATAGACGATCGAGAAAGCGAACAGCTTCTTCTCCGGCCCCATCTCCGCAGGTTCGGTCGCTCGGTTGGCGAGGACGCGGAGCGAAAGCGCCAAGAAGATGATGCTGAGCGCGCTCGCGGTGATGCCGTAGAGCCAGCCGGTGAGGCCAAGCGGCCAGGGCGCGACCGCGGCGACGCCCATCGGCAGCGTGTAGAGCGCGATCTGCTGCCGGGTGACGCGATGGCCCGAGACGACCGGCAGCATCGGCACGCCGGCCGCGGCATAGTCCGAGCGGACGAACAGCGACAACGCCCAGAAATGGGGCGGCGTCCACAGGAAGATGAGCGTGAAGAGCAGCAGGGGCAGCAGCGTCACGTCGCCGGTGGCCGCAGCCCAGCCGATCAGCGGCGGAAAGGCGCCTGCGGCGCCACCGATGACGATATTCTGCGGCGTCCGGCGTTTCAGCCAAATCGTGTAGATGACGACGTAGAAGAGGATCGAGCCCGCAAGCACCGCACCGGCGAGCCAGTTAAGCGCGAGACCCATCAGCAGCACCGAGAATGCGCCAAGGCCGACGCCGAAGTGAAGCGCAGCGGTGCGATCCATACGGCCGTCGGGCAGGGGGCGCTTTGCGGTCCGCTTCATCAGCGCATCGAGATCGGCCTCATACCATTGGTTGAGCGCCGCGGCGGCGCCCGCTGCAAGCGCGATGCAGAGGATCGCGGTAAAGCCGAGCACGGGCGGCAGCGTCACCGGCGCGGCGAGCAGGCCGCAGAGGCCGGTGAAGACCACCAGCGACATCACCCGCGGCTTGGTGAGCGCGACGAAATCCCGCCAGTCGGCAGGCAGCGCAAGATCGGTCTTGAGCACCGTGCTATTCATATCAACCACCGCCGGGGCCGGGTTGCCGGACGGCGCCCGGCCCCAAGCGGAACTCCTCTATCTGCCTCAATCGATGCGCGGCAGCTTCTCGAACTGGTGGAAGGGCGGCGGGCTCGACAGGGTCCATTCGAGCGTCGTCGCGCCTTCGCCCCAATAATTGTCCGGCGCCTTCTTGCCGGCCATCAGCGACCAGATGACGTTGACGAAGAAGAACAGCATGCCGAGCGCCATGATGCCGTAGCCCATGGTGGCGAGGTGGTTGTAGGCCGCGAAGGCGTCCGGATAATCCGGATAGCGCCGCGGCATACCGTCCAGCCCAAGGAAGTGCATCGGGAAGAACAGCACGTTCACGCCGATGAAGAATATCCAGAAATGAAGCTGGCCGAGCACCTCGTTGTACATCTTGCCGGTGATCTTGCCGAACCAGTAATACCAGCCGGCGAAGAGGCCGAACACGGCACCGAGCGAGAGCACATAGTGGAAGTGCGCGACGACATAGTAGGTGTCGTGCATGTAGTTATCGACGCCGCCGTTGGCGAGCACGACGCCCGTCACGCCGCCCACGGTGAACATGAAGATGAAGCCCAGCGACCACATCATCGGCGTCTGGAAGGTCATCGACCCGCCCCACATGGTGGCGATCCACGAGAAGATCTTGATGCCTGTGGGCACCGCAATCACCATCGTCGCCGCGGTGAAGTACATCTTGGTGTTCACGTCCATGCCGACGGTGAACATGTGGTGCGCCCACACGATGAAGCCGACCACGCCGATCGCGACCATGGCGTAGGCCATGCCGAGATAGCCGAACACCGGCTTGCGGCTGAACGTCGCCACGATCTGGCTGACGATGCCGAAGCCCGGCAGGATCATGATGTACACCTCCGGATGGCCGAAGAACCAGAAGAGGTGTTGGTAGAGGATCGGATCGCCGCCGCCTGCCGCATCAAAGAAGTGCGTGCCGAAGTTGCGGTCGGTGAGCAGCATGGTGATCGCACCCGCGAGCACCGGCAGCGCCAGCAACAGCAGGAAGGCGGTGACCAACACGGACCACACGAACAGCGGCATCTTGTGCAGCGTCATACCCGGCGCGCGCATGTTGAAGATGGTGGTGATGAAGTTGATCGCACCTAGGATCGACGAAGCGCCCGCCAAGTGGAGCGAGAGGATCGCCATGTCCACCGCCGGGCCGGTCGAGCCCGAGGTCGAGAGCGGCGCATAGACCGTCCAGCCGGTGCCCGCGCCATTGCCGACGCCTCCGGGCACGAAGGATGAGCCCAGGAGCAGCAGGAAAGCCGGGATCAGCAGCCAGAAGGAGATGTTGTTCATCCGCGGGAAGGCCATGTCCGGCGCGCCGATCATGATCGGCACGAACCAGTTGCCGAACCCGCCGATCATCGCCGGCATCACCATGAAGAAGACCATGATGAGGCCGTGCGCGGTGATCAGCACGTTCCAGAGGTGGAGCGAGGTGTCGAAATTCGCACCGTCGCCGCCCAGCATGCTCGTCCAGGCGCCCAGATACTGGATGCCGGGCGCGGCCAGCTCGGCGCGCATCAGGCCGGAGATGCCGCCGCCGATGATGCCCGCGACGATCGCGAAGATCAGATAGAGCGTGCCGATGTCCTTGTGGTTCGTGGACATGAACCAGCGCGCGAAGAAGCCGGGCTTGTGGTCCGCGTCATGATGGTGGTCATGCGCGTGGCCGTGCTCGAAGTGGACGGCGCCGGCGTTGGCAGTGGTGTCGGTCATTCGGAAACCCTCGGATTCGCGGTGGCGGCCTGGTCGACGGTCTCGCCGGCAGCGGCAACGTTGGAAACGGTGGTGGGGGCAGGGGCGGCTTCGCTGGCTTCGGCGGCACCGACGGTGGCCGGCGCGCCGCCGGTCTCGCCCGCGGTCGGCGCGGGCGCGGCGCCCGGCATCGTGCCGCCCTTCGAAGCGACCCAGGCGGCGAACTCCGCTGGCGGGACGACATCGACGGCGATGGGCATGTAGGCGTGGCGCGCGCCGCAGAGCTCGGAGCACTGGCCGTAATAGACGCCCGGGCGATCCACCTTGAACCAAGTCTCGTTGAGGCGGCCGGGCACCGCGTCGATCTTCGACCAGAAGGCCGGGACGGCGAAGGCGTGGATGACGTCGTTGGAGGTTACGATCAGCTTCACGACTGCGCCCGCGGGGACGACCATCCGCTCGTCGACGCCGAGAAGGCGGGGCTCGCCGCGCGCCTTGGCATCCTCTTCGGACAGCATGTTGGAGACGACCTCGAAGTCGCCGTTGTCGGGATATTGGTAGGTCCAATACCACTGGTTGCCCATCACCTTGACGGTGAGATCGGCTTTGGGCGGATCATATTGGTTGGCGAGCAGCTTGATCGAGGGGACCGCGATCACCACCAGGATGATGACCGGCACCAGCGTCCAGATCACTTCGATCAGCGTGTTGTGCGTGGTGCGCGAAGGCACCGGATTTGCGGCACGGCGATAGCGGATCGCCACCCAACCCATCAGCGCGAGCACGAACAGCGAGATGATCGTGATCACCGGCATCAGGATCACGTCATGGAACCAGGCGGCTTCCTCACCGATCGGCGTGAACTGATCCTGCAGGCCCATGCGGCCGTCGGGCTGGCCGATGCCTTCGACCGGACGGTTGGAGGAAACGAGCGGCGGCGCGGCCTCGGCGGCAGGCGTCGCGGCGGCTTCGCCGGCGTTCGGGCCGGAAACGTCCTGCGGCTGCGCGGGATTCGCCTGCGATTGCGCGCTGATCGCGTCGGTCGCGGCGGGCATCTTCGGTTCCGCGGGCAGCGCCTGCTTCGGCTGCGCGGGCAGCGCTTCCTGCGCCAGGCCCGCGGCGGGCGTAAGGCCGAACGCAGCAGCGACGGCGAATATCTTCAGCAGATTGTTCATCTAGACCCCTCGAACCGCTTTCCTGCAAAGCGGGTGGATTCGGCCGCCCGGGCGGCGATCTGGCGCGCCTTATAGGCAGCACATCCCCGTGTCTCAAGGCTCGGGACGCATTTTGCGGAGCGCTTGCGGGAAGTCCCGTGCGGCTCTATGCGGCGGGCGCACCGGAACACCCTTGGAAAGACAATGGACGAAGACGAGATTCTGGCGGAATTCCGCGCTGCGGATGCGCTGCTGGAGGGGCATTTCATTCTATCGTCGGGCCTCCACAGTCCGCGCTATCTGCAATGCGCGCGGGTGCTGGCCGATCCGATGCGCGCCGCCCGCCTCGCCTCCGCGCTCGTCGCCTCGATGCCGCGCGACATCCGCGGCGCGATCGAGATCGTCGTCTCGCCGGCGATGGGCGGCATCATTGCGGGGCATGAGATGGGCCGCGCGCTTGGCGTCGAGGCGATCTTTGTCGAGCGGCCGACCGGCACGTTCGAGCTGCGCCGCGGTTTTCGGCTGAAGCCTGGCCAGAAGGTGCTGCTGATGGAAGATGTCGTCACCACCGGCCTTTCCTCGCGCGAAGCGATCGCGTCGGTCGAAAAGGCCGGGGGCGAGGTGATAGCGGCAGCGGCGCTGGTCGACCGGTCGGGTGGCGAGGCCGATCTCGGCGTGCCCTTCTTCCCGCTCATCCGGCTCGTCGTGCCGACCTACGAGGCTGATGCGCTGCCTTCGGAACTCGCGGCGCTGCCCGCCGAAAAGCCGGGGAGCCGCAAGGCTTAAGTGACCGGCCGCCTTCGCCTCGGGGTCAATATCGACCATGTCGCGACGATCCGGAACGCGCGCGGCGGCGCCTACCCCGATCCGATCCGCGCCGCGATCGTGGCGCAGGAGGCGGGTGCCGACGGCATCACCGCGCATCTCCGTGAAGATCGGCGCCACATCATCGACGAGGATATCGCGCATCTGATCGGCGCGATCGCGCTGCCGCTCAACATGGAGATGGCGGCGACCGAGGAGATGGTCGCGCTGGCGCTCAAGCACCGCCCCCACGCCGCCTGCATCGTGCCCGAGCGGCGCGAGGAGGTGACGACGGAAGGCGGACTGAACGCGGCGGGCCAGCACAATCATCTAAAGCCGCTGATCGCGCGGCTGGGCGATGCGGGCATCCGCGTCAGCCTGTTCATCGAACCCGATCCGCGGCAGATCGAGGCGGCGGTGCTGCTCGGCGCGCCGGTGGTAGAGTTCCACACCGGCCGTTACGCGCATCTCGAAGGGGAGGCGCAGCAGGCCGAGCTCCGCCGCCTCGCCGATGCCGCCGCGCTCGCTGCCAAGAACGGCATCGAGCCGCACGCCGGCCACGGCCTCACCTTCGACAATGTCGTCCCCGTCGCCGCGATCCCGCAGCTTGCCGAGCTCAACATCGGCCATTTCCTGATCGGCGAGGCGATCTTCACCGGGCTGGAAGCGAGCGTGAGACGGATGCGCGCGCTGATGGACGAGGCGCGGTGATCGGATGATCATCGGCATCGGCTCCGATCTCTGCAACATCGAGCGGATCCAGAATTCGCTCGACCGGTTCGGCGAGCGGTTCACCAATCGCGTCTTCACCGAAGTCGAACGCGCCAAGGCGGAATCGCGGCCGTTCACGCGGGCCGGCACCTACGCCAAGCGCTTCGCCGCCAAGGAGGCCTTTTCCAAGGCGGTCGGCACCGGCTTCAAGCGCGGCGTGTTCATGCGCGATATAGGCGTCGTCAACCAGAGGTCCGGCGCGCCGACGCTGGCGCTGACCGGCGGCGCGAAGGAGAGGCTTGACGCGATGACCCCGCCGGGCCACGCCGCGACGGTTCATTTGACAATGACGGACGATTTCCCCTTCGCGCAGGCGTTTGTCATCATTACATCCCATCCGATCGAAGGAGCATCAGGGTGAGCGCAAGCGACCCCGGCATCGCCATGAACGAAGCCAGCGACAAGCCCGTAGCGCCCGCCGCTCCCACCGACGTCGATTCCGCGCCTGCCGCCGCCATGCCCGCTAACAAGCAGGGCACCGACTGGTGGGGCGAGATCAAAGGCATCTTCTGGCTGGTGCTGGCGGTGCTCGCCTTCCACAGCTTCGTCGCCAAGCCTTTCTATATCCCAAGCGAATCGATGATGCCGACGCTGATCAAGGGCGATCGGCTGGTGGTCAGCAAATATCCCTACGGCTGGTCCTGGGTCTCGCCCTCGTTCCACGTCATGCCGCCGATGCCGGGCCGGGTTTTCGGTTCGGTACCCGAGCGCGGCGACATCGTGATCGTCACGCCGCGCGGCCAGAAGGCGGATTATATCAAGCGCGTGATCGGCCTGCCGGGGGACCGGCTGGAGATGATAGACGGCCAGATCATCCTCAACGGCGTGCCGGTGCAGCGCCAGGAGGAAGAGCCGATCATGATTCCGGTGGACGGCAACGTGCCCTGCCTTCCCGACGAGTTCGGTGATCAGCGCGTCGCGGGGCCTAACGGGCAGATCTTCTGCCGCCTTCCACGTTTCCGTGAGACGCTGCCTAACGGCAAATCCTACGACACGATCGACATGGGCTATTCGCAGGTTGACGATTTCGCGCCGATCCGCATTCCAGCAGGCCAGCTCTTCCTGATGGGCGACAATCGCGACAAGTCCGCCGACAGCCGCGTCGCGTCGGAGCGGCAGGGGCTTGGCGGTCCGGTGCCGATCGAGAATATCGGCGGCCGCGCTGAGTTCATCACCTTCTCGCTCGATGGCTCCTCGCAATATCTGAACCCGATCAGCTGGTTCACGGCGCTCCGCGGCGGCCGCGCCGGCGGGTCGCTCCATCCGCAACAAACGGCGCCCGCCGAATGACCGACGATCCCGGCCTCCATGTCGAAAAGCGGGGGCCGACGGAGATGCGCGATCCCGTCATTCGGGAGGAGCTGAAGCGCGCCTCCGTCTGGATCGGGCTGGCGCTCGCCGTCGCGGCGGTGATCTTCCTCGCCCAGCCGCTGCTGCTGGTGATCGGCGGGCTCGTCTTCGCCGCATTGCTCGACGGCGGCGTCCGGCTGCTTGGCCGGGTGCTGCCGATCGCGCGCGGTTGGCGATTGCTGATCGTATCGTTGTCCGCAGTCGCGGCGCTTGTGTGGGTGGTCTATTTCGCGGGCTATCAGATCGCGGCGCAGGCCGAGATGTTCCAGCGCGTCGTCACCGAACAGGCGAACCGCTGGCTGCAATGGGCGGGATCGTTCGGCTTCGTGCCCGGGAACATCCAGGTGGATCAGGTCGCCGAGCAGCTTATGGGCTCGCTCGGCCGCCTGACGTCGGCGGTGGGCAGCCTGCTCGGCGCGCTCACCAGCCTGGTGATGATCATCGTTATCGGCCTGTTCGTCGCCGCCGAGCCGCGCCTTTACGAGCGTGGCATGGGCTGGATGGTACCGATACGCAGTCGCGAGCGGCTCTACCGCACGATCGATCGCATGGCTTTCACCCTGCGTCGGCTGATGGCTGGGCGCCTGCTCGGCATGGCGGTGGAAGGGATCGGCACCTGGCTGCTGCTGGCCCTCGGCGGTGTGCCGCTCGCAGCGCTACTCGGCATCCTCACCGGCCTGCTCGCCTTCCTGCCCAACATAGGCGCGATCATCTCCGGCGTGCTGATCATCCTCGTCGGCTTCTCGATGGGAGTCGAGACCGGGCTGTGGGCGATCGGCGTCTACGTCTTCGTCCAGGTGATCGACGGCTATCTCATAGTGCCTTATGTCGCGCGCAAGACAGTCGATCTCGCGCCTGCGCTGGTGCTGGCGGCGCAGCTCTTCTTCGGCGCGTTGTTCGGCATCCTCGGCCTCGCGCTCGCCGATCCGATCGTGGCGATGGTGAAGGCCGCGCTCCAGCAGAAGAGCGAGGAAGAGCAGGGCAAGGCCGGCGTCGCCGAGCCTTAATCCTGGACCTGTTCCCCGGCGAATGCCGGGGTCCAGCCGCAATAGTGTTGAACGACGAGACTGGGCCCCGGCGTTCGCCGGGGACCAGCGATGCTGCACTTACATCCCCGTCGGTGCGCCGGGCATGCCGAGCGCGGAAGCCGGGGCGACATCGACCAGCGTCACGTCAAAATCGAGCGGCGCGTTGGGCGGGATCGGGCCACCCGGCGTGCCGGTCGGGCCATAGGCGAGGTCGGACGGCACCCAGATGCGGTATTTTCCGCCCTTCTTCATGAGCTGCAGCGCCTCGGTCCAGCCGGGGATGATACCCGAGACCGGGAAGACCGCGGGCTGGTTGCCGTGCTGCTTACTGGCGTCGAACACGGTGCCGTCGAGCAGGCGGCCTTCATATTCGACCATCACGATGTCGTTGGGGCCGGGGGAAGGGCCGGTGCCTTCCTCGATCGTCTCGATCTGGACGCCGGTCGGCGTGGTGACGACGCCGCTGCGCTTGCCGTTCTTGGCGAAGAAGGTGGCGGGATCGGTGTTCACCTGTGCCTCGGTGCCGACATAAGCGAGCGCCGCCGCACCCAGGCTCAGCGCGCCGACTGCGATCCAGAGCTTGGCGACGGAGCCCTTGCGAAGCGGGCGGATCGGAACGGCGGTGACGGACATGGCTACCTCGCAGGCGCGCGCATTGGCGCGAAGGTCAAACAAGAAGGGCGGCGAAGATATCGCCGCCCCCTCGGGTCATTGCAATGACGGATTTTTGCGCTCAGCGCACGCCGTCGCGCTCGGCGCGCTTGCGCTCGAGCTTGCGAGCGCGGCGGATCGCGGCGGCGCGCTCACGGGCGCGCTTTTCCGACGGCTTCTCGTAATGACGCCGCAGCTTCATCTCGCGGTAGACGCCTTCGCGCTGGAGCTTCTTCTTGAGCGCGCGCAGCGCCTGATCGACATTATTGTCGCGAACGATGATCTGCATAAGCGGTCGTCACTCTCCGTCTGGCCGTCCCGGCCGTCTAAACCAACAGGCATCGAAAAAGCCGATCCCGCACCCCAGATGCGGATGCGCCCGACGGGCTTTCGATACCACAAAAGAGATTTCGCCGCGAGGCAATGCCCCGCCACGTTGCCGGCCCGTTAGCAGCGGGAAGCCTGCGTTTCAAGCGCGAAGGCGGCGTTTCAGTCCTCTAGCGGGGCGAAGTGCGCATCCTGTTTGGCGAGGCGCGCTTGCACCGCGGCCATCAGATCGGGGGCGGCGAGCGCGCTGGCATTCCAGAGGGCGACATGGCCGAGGCCCTCCGCCACCGTGCGGCCGCGGCTGTAGTTGAGCGACAGCTTGGCGCCCGTCACCGCGACCGGGGATTTGGCGGCGATGGCGCGCGCCATTTCCAGTCCTGCGGCGATCGCCGCGTCGCGATCCGCAGCGATTCGGTTGACGAGGCCAGTGCTTGCCGCCTCCTCGGCGTCCATCCTGCGTCCAGTAAAGACCAGCTCGCGTACCAGTCCGTCGGGCAGCAGGTGGATGAGGCGCTGGAGCGTGCCGAGATCGGCGGTGATCGCGACATCGACCTCGGCGACCTGGAAATAGGCGTCGGCACTGCAGATCCGGATGTCGCAGGCGGTCGCGAGATCGACGCCGGCGCCGACGCAGCCGCCGTGGATCGCCGCGATCACAGGCGCGCGCGCCTCCTCCAGCGCGGTGAAGCAATCCTGTAGCCAGCGGATATGCCGCAGCCGCGCTTCTCCCGCGCGGGCATGATCCTCACTCGGGGTGAACTGCGAAGCGGCATAGTGCAGGTCGATCCCCGCGGTGAAATGCTTGCCCTGGCCGGAAAGGAGGATCGCGCGGACCTTCCCGTCGGTGCCGAGCGTACGGAACATCTCGCCGATCGCGCCGAACATGGCGCCGTCCATTGCGTTCATCTTGTCGGGCCGCGCCAGCTCGACATGCGCCACGCCATCCTCGACCGTCAGTGCGATCCTGCCGCTTTCCATCGCCGCGTCCTTCCCGCTAGATAGGTGCATGTCGCGCTTTACCGTGAACGGCCAGCCGGTCCACTATCGCATGGATGCAAAGACGCCGCTCCTCTGGGCGCTGCGCGACGCATCCAACCTCACGGGCACCAAATATGGCTGCGGTACCGGCCATTGTGGCGCGTGCACGGTGCATGTAGACGGCCGCGCAGTGCGGAGCTGCATGGTGACGATCGAGGAGCTGGAGGGCAGCTTCGTCACCACCATCGAGGGCCTGTCACGCGATCGCTCGCATCCCGTCCAGCAGGCGTGGGTGGCGGAGAGCGTGCCGCAATGCGGTTTCTGCCAGTCCGGCATGATCATGGCCGCTGCCGCGCTGCTCGAGAAGAACGAGCGGCCGACCGACGCGGATATCGAGCGGGCGATGACCAACATCTGCCGTTGCGGCACCTATTCCCGCGTGCGCGAGGCGATCCGCCGCGCCGGCCGGATGCAGCGCGGCGAGGAAGCGACCACTGCCGCGCCGCCACCGGGCGTCGATCCCAGGGACGCCGCCCGCGATGTGCCGGCGCTGAAGGTCGACCGCCCCTAAGGCGTAACGACCGCCGGGCGCGGCAGGAACCAGCGCGCCAGCACCAGCCCGCCCGCGATCAGCGCCGCGGCATCGGCGATGAACAGATAGGTGAAATGGCCCCAGTCGTGGTGATACCAGATGGGCTCGCCGAGATGCATGTAGGCGGAAGCGCCGAGTGCAAATAGAATTACGATCCGCGCTCGCGTCCCGAAATCGCCGATCCGCTCGCCGGCTGCGGCTAGCGCCAGACCGATCAGCAGCATCGCGACATAATCGAGGACCAGCCCACCGATCATCGCGCCGGTGTCTGCTGTTGGGAAGCCGCCGCTATTATAATGTACAGTCGCGATCGGCCCCTGGCCGTACATTACGGTCTGGGCCTGTGTGTTGTCGGAAGGAATCCGGTAGGTCCCGGTTTCAGGCAGGTTCGCCGCAAGCGACTGTTGGAGCGCCGCGGCGTTGGGATCGGCAAGCGATTTGACGTGCAGGCCCTTGAGCGGCGTTGCAAAGAAGATGAACCCGACGACGAAGACCACGATTGCCGCCGCAGCAGCTCCGAAGATGACCTTGCCGATCTGCTTACCCATGTTAGCCTCCCACTCTGTCAGCCGCTGAACGCGGCGGGAGGCATTCGGTTCAGCCGATCAGCCCTCGCACGAAATCGGTGAGGCCAATCCGCCGCGACGCCTTGAGCCGCTCCGCCTCCAATATCGTATGCACGCGGCGGAGGCACGCGTCTGCATTGTCGTTGACCAGCACATAATCATATTCGGCCCAGTGGCTGATCTCCGCCGCCGCGCGCTCCATGCGCCCACGGATCACATCCTCGCTGTCGGTCCCCCGGCTAGTCAGGCGCCGTTCGAGCTCGGCCATCGATGGCGGCAACAGGAAGACGCGGACGATGTCGGGGTCGATCTGCTTCAACTGCTGCGTGCCCTGCCAGTCGATGTCGAGCAGCACGTCGCAGCCGTTCTCGATCGATCGCACCACCTCGTTGCGCAACGTCCCGTAGCGGCGGCCGAAGACGTGCGCCCATTCGAGGAACGAGTCGGTCTCCAGCATCCGGTCAAACTCTTCGTCCGTCACGAAATGATAGTCGCGGCCCGACACTTCGCCCTCCCGCGCAGGGCGCGTCGTCGCGCTCACCGACATGGCGATCTGCGTGTC